>NZ_JAADJW010000005.1:0-217723 GCF_010092875.1 Vibrio sp. LB10LO1 | reverse complement strand
AGCAACAGCAGCAACAGCAGCAACAGCAGCAACAGCAGCAACAGCAGCAACAGCAGCAACAAAAGTCTCAGAATGACGCTAAACAAGAGCAAGGACAGCAGTCACAAAATCAGCAAGATACTGAAAATAAAAAAGAAGATGAGAAATCCGAGCAAAAAGCTAAGCAGAAAAAGACCGAACAAGAAGTAGAAAAGCAAGGTGAACAACAAAAAGGTGAACCTACACAGGCGCAAGCTCAACCAGAAAAAACGCCTCAGGATGATCCTGAATTCCGCCGCCTCGAAGCGGTAGAAAGCGCACGTGACCCTAGCTTCTTGATTCGAGCTCAAATGCAACTTCAAGCGCAACAAAAACAGCGTCCACAACAATCAAATAAGGAGTGGTAAGTCCATGATGAAAAAAGGCGCCAAACTGGTCTTTGTTCTAATGGCCAGCCTACTGACCAGCTTTTCGGTTTTCGCACAAAGCCTTCAAGCCAGTGTAAACAAAACTCAGGTGGCGAAGAACGAAGTGATCAACTTAAGGATCATGGCAGATACCGAGCTTGGCTCAGACGCGATTGATTTCGATGTATTGAAACAAGACTTTTTTTTAGGGCAGCCTCGTTACGGTCGTTCAAGCAATAACATTAATGGCCACAAAACCGTTCGAACGGAATGGAGCATCTCGATTGCACCGATGAAAGAAGGCGTCGTCACCATTCCGAGCTTTTCTGCAGACGGTATGAAGACCGAGCCAATTAAGTTACGAGTAACCAAAAACCAAGCAGAACCTAACCTAGAAGATTTGTTCAGCTTCGATATGAGTGTCGATAGCCACACTTTGTATCCACAGCAGTCAGCGACACTTCGCATGCAACTGGCGATAAAAGTCGATCCTCGTCGCTTAGATAATCCGCAAATCGTGCCACCAAGCATTGAAGGAATGAAAATTGAGCCAGCCAGTGACATGAAGCAAGGCCAGCGCATCATTGATGGGCTTGAAGTTACGGTTGTGGAGCAAGCTTTCAACATCACAGCTGAAAAGCCGGGATCTTACACACTGGTGGGCCCTCGTTTGACTGGTTCTTACATCTACGGCGACAGCCTGACTGGTTCTACCAAGGTCATGCCAATCAATACCAAAGCAGAGCAAATGCCGATTACTGTGAAGCCTATTCCGAAGGATTTTAAAGGTAACTGGCTACCAGCTTCCGCACTGGAAATGACACAAAGCTGGCAAGATGAGCAAGGTAATCCACTATCAGCAACTACAGTTAACACTGTAAAACAGGGCACATCGATCACACGCACGATCCGCATCCGAGCTCGCGGAACTCAGGCAGAATATTTACCTCGCATTGGTATCGTCTACCCTAGTACTTTGCGTGTTTATCCAGAGCAACCGCAGTTTGAAACCTCCCGCGATGGAACGGTAACCATGACAGTCAAACAGGTGTTGATTCCGACAGAAGCTGGCGATCTTACCCTGCCGGGTTACAGCCTAAATTGGTGGGACAGTAACCGTGACCAAGCAAGAGAAGCGGATATCACATCGCTGAAGCTTAATGTCGAGAAAAGCGATAGTGGCTTAATCACGCTGCCAGAAAGTGCGTTACCAGCACAACCAGCGACAACGTCTGCCCCTGTGGTTCAAGATGGTGTGGATTCTATCTGGAAAACGCTGACATTCGTATTTGGTTTGCTGTGGCTTGTCTCATCAGCGATTGCGTTTGGGCTTTGGAAAAAACGTGGGTCGCCAAAGGCAGAAAAAGTTGAGACGTCGACTCACGGCTCATCATTGCAAGATCTAGAAAACATCATCAAACAAGGTGACAGCGTCAAGATTGAAAGAGCAGTTAACGACTACTTAAACACTCACCACCTCAGCAATGAGTCTGAAGCAGTGAAAGCAGTAAAAGAAGAACTGAATGTGATGAACCACTCTCGCTTTAGTTCAACGCAACAGGAATGGAAACCTAACTCTCTGATCGCCAAGGTCAAACAACTGGCTAAAGAGAAGAAAAGCAAACCTAGCCACCAGCTAGAAAAGCTCTAGTAAATTCTTTAAATACTAAGACGACAAATGGCAGCTCACATCGAGCTGCCATTTTATTTCTCTCTTATTCGTGCCTGCTTACCTAAGCCACGATTTGGTCTGTTGCCTCAAACATGCGCACGCAGTTTCGACCGCTATTTTTAGCTTGGTAAAGGGCTTTATCCGAAAGCTGATAGAGGTGGTCAAAATTGAAGTCTTTTCCTTGCGCCTGATAGCAAGAATAGCCAACCGACACCGTCAGCAATTCGCCTTCTGGATTATGACAATGCTTGATACCCTCTTCCTCAATACAACGACGAATGCACTCAGCACGTAATCGAACTTCTTCTTGGCTCGATCCAATCATCAACAAGACAAACTCTTCCCCACCAATGCGACAAAAGACTTCGTCTTCATCTTTAGTATGATGCTCGAGGATATTACCAATACGCATCAACGCAATATCGCCTTCTAGATGCCCGTAATGATTGTTAAACAAGCCAAAGTGATCAATGTCGATAAGAATCAAGCCAAAAGACATGAGCTCATCATGCTCGAGGTAACAGTACTTCTGCATCACATGCTCCAGCATACGGCGGTTACCTAAGCGCGTTAATGGGTCGAGTTTGGATAAAATGTCCAGCTGCCGATTCGCTTCTTGCAGTTCCTTGGTTCGGTTTTTAACTTCGAGCTCTAGGTTTTCGTTCAACTCTCGGATGGCCTCTTGCGCTTGTGTACGTTGAAGAACTTCAGCCAAGCTGGAGGCAAACATTCGAATCACTTCACGCAATTGAGAAGTGAGAGGAGCACGAGTCAAAAGGTTATCAACCGCGATAAAGGCAATGGGGCCATTGCTGTTCGAGGTCAGCACCGTCATTGCCGCCCAGCCAAAGCCCGCAATTTTACAGTCATGATAGATAGGAACCGATTCCTCAAACGCAACTTCGTTTGGCATCGATCGGGCTAAGTTAATCAAAGAGAAGTCTTGGGTTTCACCAAAAAAGTAAGATTCGTCAACCACGTTACCTTGGATGTCGGTTCCCCAAGTACCTTGCATATAAGAGCAATTTTCATCGGTCAAGAACACCGCCATTCGGTCGATGCCTAAGTTCTTAATCGCAAATGTGACGGCGGATTTGCACACATCACTTACCGTGGTACAGCGTGATAACTCAACCATACTGGAATGAAGCATACGTACATTTTGTTCTTGGCGTTTACGGATGAAGATCTGTGAGAATAAAGAGCCAAAGGATTCCAACATCTGTTTTTGGTAAGCAGTAATCGGCTTACGGTGAATAAAGTTATCCAAGGCAAACCAGCCAAAAGGTTCATTACCGTCGCGCAAGATCAACATCGCATTCCACCCCTGCCCGACGACTTTGCCCGCGGTATAAATGGGTGCATCATCGACGATAACCAAGTTACGTTCCGGGCTCGAAAGGGCCGCAATGTACTCTTCACTTAATTGATGTAAATCGTACTGAGTGTGGAACTCGTCAATCGTGCTGCCCGACTCGTTAGTGCCATAAGTACCGCTGAAGCTACGTTTTTTCATATCGAGCAACATCAGGGTTGAACGATCAAAGCCCAATCGCTCGCGCAGTGCTTCCACCGCTTTTAAATAGAGATCTTTTAGGGAGTCAGGATTAGAGATATCCAGCGCGACTTGCTGCACCAGTTTCATGTTCTCGATAAAACGCTCACGTTGCCCTAGCTCATCCACGTACTGAGCTTCACGCACGTCACGGTGCTTCATTTCAAGGGAAGCGTTCTTTTCTGCACGAATACATTGCCAGCGAGCCGCTGACAGTTGCATTGCATCGTAACTTTCTTCATAGATGTTGTGGGCGGAGCGAGCTTGAACGTTTTGGATAAGTAGGTAGGTACGTTTAATTGGCGTGTTGTCGAGCATCATAATGTAGCTCTCGCCCCCCAAATCTTGGGCATGGTTCCAGTTACATGTATTGATAGCCAAGGGAATGATGCTCTCTGAGGTATCAAACTGGTTTGCCCATTCCCAAAAGGCTTGCGGATATTCTTGAATAGGGAACAAATCACCTCGTGAGAACCTTACCGAGCCAGACGAGTTCGTTAACGGGTCATCAAAAATAGCAATGGCACCTGGAGAAAAGTGCTGCTCTAGATGTTTGAATATGGCCTCCGCCAATAATCTGTGGTCTCTCGTGGAAGAAACCGTCCTCGTAAAACTTTTTAAACTCACCTGGCCAACCTAATCTACTTTTTTATTTTCAATAAAAAACTACTTAGCTGGTGATATGCAATCAATGGAATCCAAGTTGAGCTGTTAAGTCTTTCGCAAAAAATATGGACTTAATTTCACATTCGAGAACCTTTCAACATTTTTAGACAGATGTTTCATCAGAATTACATACTGCAAAATATCGGCGCAAAAATGATTCATGATGAAGATTATTAATGTTGAGAAAACAATCAGCCTAACGATGAAAAAAAGCCCCTCATCAAGAGGGGCAAGAGTACCATCGCTTATAGTTATTTGTGTATATGCCAATAAATAGGTTGATTAACCGAAGTCACCGTTTACATAGCCTTGAGTACGGTCGTCTTTTGGTTCGCTAAAGATCACCTGTGTGTCATCGTGCTCAACCAATTCGCCCATTAGGAAAAACGCGGTGCGGTCTGAGATACGACGCGCTTGCTGCATTGAGTGCGTTACGATAACGATGGTGTAGTTCTTCTTCAGCTCTTCCATCAGTTCTTCGATTTTGTGCGTCGCAATTGGGTCAAGTGCCGATGTTGGTTCATCCATCAGAATCACATCTGGTTCCATCGCAATGGTACGTGCGATACAAAGGCGCTGCTGCTGACCACCAGAAAGACCAAATGCGTGTGACTTAAGACGATCTTTTACTTCGTCCCACAGTGCTGCGCCGCGAAGTGAACTTTCAACCACTTCATCAATGTGTTTCTTATCTTTGATGCCTTGAGCGCGTAGACCGTAAGCCACATTCTCGTAGATGCTCATTGGGAATGGGTTTGGCTTTTGGAATACCATGCCCACTTTGATGCGAAGGTCAGCAACGTCAATGTTGCCGTAAATGTCTTCGCCATCCATTGACAGCTTACCCGTGATCTTTACGCCTTCGATTAGATCATTCATGCGGTTCAAACAACGTAGTAGTGTTGATTTACCACAACCAGAAGGACCGATCAGCGCCGTCACTTGGCGAACAGGAATTGGCAGGTTGATCGATTTCAGTGCTTGGTTTTCACCGTAGAATAGGTCTAGGTTTTCAATATCAAACTTGTTCATTTTCTTAATCTCTTAAATCTTGAATTCGTGTCTTTTAACGTGCGTTCTTAATTTGTTTTGTTAGTAAGTTGCGGTGTTAAAACGTCGTGCAATCAGTTTTGTGAACATGTTGATCAATAGAACAACAACAATCAGAACTGTCGCGGTACCGTAAGCCTGATTCCATTCTTCAATGGTAAACAGTTCGGTAGTCAGTTTGTATAAGTGAACGGTTAATGTACGACCTGAATCCAATAGAGAATCCGGAATACGTGCAACCATACCTGCTGTCAGGAATACTGGAGCAGACTCACCAATGACACGACCAATACTTAGAATGACCGAGGTTAAGATACCTGGCATTGCGCTCGGAAGAATCAAACGCCAGATAGTGTAAATCTTAGATGCACCTAGGCCGTAAGAGCCTTCACGGTACGTTTGTGGTACTGCCATCAACGCTTCTTCCGTGGTACGGATGATAACTGGCAGGATTAGGATACTTAGCGTCAATGCACCCGACAGAATCGAGAAGCCAAGGCCAAGAATCGCCACGAAGAAAGTCATACCGAACAGGCCGAAGATGATCGACGGGATACCCGCCAATGACTCGGTACAGAATCGGATGATTTTCACCAAACGACTGCCCACTTTCGCGTATTCGGTCAAGTAGATTGCCGTCATGATACCGAGTGGTGCTGCCACTGCGATAGATGCGATAACCATGTAAATTGTCGCCACAATCATTGGGAAGATGCCGTGCTCTTCACCTGTGCGCGTGTAGTTATCAGTAATGAAGTTCCAATCTACATGTTGTAGACCGTTTGATAGGATGTACCAGATAATCCAGAACAAGAAACCTACCGTCAGTGCTGCCGAGATCCAGACAAATGCGTTAAAGACATTATCTTTGAACTGGCGTGCTTTTTTCAGTTTTGCGCGATCCATAATAGTCACCTTTAACGAGCGATTACTTCGCTTTTTCTCGGTTTAGGTACAGTAGTACAGCGTTCAACGACATGATGAAGACCAGAAGTACCACACCTGTAGCGTAAAGTGCGTTCGCGTGAACACCACTTGCGTAAGACATTTCAATAGCGATGTTTGCGGTTAGCGTACGTGCCGAATCAAGGATGCCTTCAGGCATTGCCGGCGCGTTACCCATTACCATGATGATCGCCATAGTCTCACCCAACGCACGACCGATACCCAGAATCACACCTGTCATGATGCCTGAGCGAGCCGCTGGAACGAGCAATTTAAAGATGGTGTAGATTTTCGATGCGCCTAGCGCCAAAGAACCTTCTTTGTAAGTACGAGGAACCGCGCGGATAGACGTTTCAGAAACCGTAATTACCGTTGGTAGAATCATCACACCAAGAACAATGATACCGGCCAAGATAGTGTTACCGGCTGGTACATCAAATACGTTCTGAATCAATGGAACGATAATAACCAGACCGAAGAAACCGTAAACCACCGAAGGGATACCGGCTAGCAACTCAACCGCTGGACGGATGATGTCAGCCAAACGCTTTGGTGCGATTTCAGCGATGAAGATAGCGGTCAAGACACCAACTGGAACACCGACTAAAACAGCGCCTGCCGTCGAAACGATGGAAGCAACAATCATGGTTGCAACACCGTAAAGTGCTGGTGGTAGCCAGTTTTGGCCTAGAACAATGCCCGAGACGCCCGCTTCTTGGAATGCTGGGATACTTTCTCGAACGATGAAGTACGCGATTACTGCTAATGATACGATGCCGATTACAGCACTCGTTAGGAACAAGCCGTGGAAGATGCGCTCTTTCCAGTCAACGCGGCGTTTTTCGCGTAGGCCTGGCTTGCTGATCGCTTTAGCGTCAGTAGTCATAAGCTTTTCACTATTTGTTGCGATGGTCATAAAAATCTCACGGTTCTTGGCAATGGCGTCGAACACAATGGATAGAAAAGGCTCAGCCCGAAATGGTGGGCTGAGCAAACTTTAGAGTCCCGATGGGATTAGTGAACTGAGATGTAACCTTTTTGGTCAACTAGCGCTTGCGCTTCTTCAGTTAGCATCCAGTCTAGGAATTTTTGAGTTTCAGCTGATGGCTTACCTTCTTTGTAAAGAACAAGGAATGGACGAGCAACTTTGTAAGAACCGTTCTTCACGTTGTCTACAGAAGCTTGGATACCATCAATTGGAAGTGCGTTTACAGAGCCATCAACTGTACCTAGAGAGATGTAGCCGATTGCGTATGGGTTAGAAGCAACCATTGTCTTCAGTGCGCCGTTACCGTTAGCAACTTGAGCACGTTGAGAGATTGCCGATACTTTCTTACCAGAAATTTTCATTTTTAGCTTCATGATGTCTTCGAATGCACCACGAGTACCAGAAGCCGTATCACGAGTGATTGCAACGATTGGCTTGTCTGCACCGCCAACGTCTTTCCAGTTTGTTACTTCACCTTTGTAGATTGCAGTAACTTGCTCAGCTGTTAGGCCAGAAAGCTTGTTTTGTGGGTTTACAACAACTGCGATACCGTCTAGAGCAACGGCTTCTTCTTTTAGCGTTGGCTCTTTTTCAGAATCTTTTAGGTTACGAGAAGACATACCTAGGTCAGCAGAGCCGTTCTTCGCTGCTTTAACACCTGCAGATGAACCAGGGCCTTGAACTTCGATAAATACGTTCGGGTTTGTCTTCATGTATGTTTCAGAGAAAACTTCCATCAGTGGAGTTACGCTGCTAGAACCCACTGCAGAGATAGTTTCTTTAGCAGAAACAGGAGTCACTGCCATTGCGCCTAGAAGTGCGATTGCACCGATTACTGTCTTTTTCATCACAATTTCCTTTAAGTGGCTTTATTGCCGTTGTGTTTCACTTGAACGGTGCTCACTTTAGAATCCAAATATGACAGTTGTGTTTCACTTAGTTGAAGCCTCTATGACATGTTGTCATTTCCGCTTAATAAATCAGCAATCAAACTTTATTTACTTTTGAGCTCAAAACACTTTGCAATGTTTTGCTAATAACAAAATGCCAACCACATCGCTTTTAATATATTTCATAACAAATAATCATCGTTAAATTATTGATATATCAAGCTTACTAATTAGAATCGACTGGCTTTATTTACAAAAATGATAATAGTTACAATCTTTAGAGGGTCAATCATGCGTCAATTACTTAGTACGCTGTCTATTAAGTCACAGGTTTTCGTGCCCGTGCTTTTCACTGTCATACTGCTCATCGTTGGTTTGAGCATAGGCATAGGAAAGTTAGAGCAAGCATTCGACAAAGTGACGGTTTCTACCAATAACCTTATCGTGCATAAAGAAGAGCTGGGCTCTATCGTAGACAACACCTACGCGATGCGCATTAAGGCGATTTATAGTCTATTCAGGGCGGAAGATGTCAAAACACTGAACCAAGAACTGCAACAACGCCAAACAACAAACCGAGAGTTTCTTAATTCTATCGATCAAATTGAAGGTATTCAGGCTGAAGTAAACACCATGCGCGACGCCATGAATCACTACGTCGATTTTACTCGTGTTACCATGACTCCCCTTCTCAATACCAAGCATACTTCTGAGTACACCACGTCAGACTTTGAACGAGAGTACGAGTCTGCAATGGGCCAATACCGCCTTGCGGGTGAAGCCATGATAAAAGCGATCGACAACTTGTCTAAAAAGCTCAACCAAATCGTTACCGATGAAGTCGAGGAAAATGGCATTCTTCACTCTGATACCCTGACCTATAGCACGGCATCTCTAGTGGTTATTCTCTCTATTGCCTCTTTGATCAGTTGGCTGCTAGCGAGCTACATTGTTGCTCCAATCCGCAACCTGCAACAAACCATGCAAGAAGTAGCAAAAGGTAACTTGTTGGTAGAAGCGGACGAAGTGGGCAAAAACGAAGTCTCACAACTGGCGCATGACGTAAACCAAACCATCCACCAACTTCGCGGTACGGTCGACTCTCTGGTTCGAATCAGTGAAGATGTCGCTTCGGCATCGACAGAGCTGGCAACCGTGATGACGCAAAGCAGTGCGAACTCGGATCAAGAGAAGCAAGAAGTTGAACAGGTCGCGTCTGCAATTAACCAGCTTGAATCCACAGCGGCAGAAGTTTCAAGTAATGCACAGCAAGCAGATAGTGCGTCGAATGAAGCAAGCAAACTGACGTCTCAAAGCTTGAGTATGTTTGAAGAAAGCACACGTGCGAGCGCAAAAATGGCTGACCAGCTGAATGAAGCAGCGCATGTAGTGACGTCGCTTAAAGATCAGTCCGAGCAGATTGGAAAAGTGATCGAAGTTATTGAGAGCATCTCTGAGCAAACCAATCTACTTGCATTGAATGCAGCAATTGAAGCGGCACGAGCAGGTGAAAGTGGTCGAGGCTTTGCCGTGGTAGCGGACGAAGTGCGTATGCTGGCGGCGAGAACTCAAGAGTCGACCAAAGAGATCCAAACCATCATTGAAGAGCTACAACAGCAGTCTGGCCATGCAAATGAAAGCATGCATTCAAGCCTAGCCATGCTTGAAGACAACCAATCGCTTGCTGCGGAAGTCAGTCGTTCACTGAGTGATATCAACAGCGCAATTTCAGATTTGAATGCAATCAACACCCAAGTTGCGACCGCTTCTGAAGAACAAAAGCAAGTCACGTCGGACATAAACAATAACCTGAGCACCATCTATGAATTAGTGAGCCAGAACGTTACTGGTATCACTCAATCAGCCGCGGCGGCGCAAGATCTATCTGGCTTAGCAGAAAACCAAAAGCATCAGCTTAAGCAGTTCCAAGTTTAAAGGTTCTGCTCAACACGATAAGTTTCAAAGGTTAGGAATGAAGAAAGCTCCGCACTGGCGGAGCTTTTTATTATCTAGTTTAAAGGTTCAACCTCGTGATTATTCTTCGTCAGTGACCAATAGAACAGAGAAAGTGTTCGTTGGCTCTAGTGGGCTCCAGTTGTAAACCTCACCATTCACTGAATCAAACACCATGACGTTTGAACCATCACCGTTCGGAGTGTTACTCCAGATGTAACCTGCATAATCACCCACCTCTAGCGTGTAGCCACTTGCGAATGCAGTGCCGTTCATCGCAGGGCTGTGGCAAGCACGCTCCGTCAACGCGACCAACTCCTTAATGTTTGGTAAGCGCCAGTTCTTTTTGCCCGCAAAGTCATGCAAAGCATGGTTACCTGATTCATTGCGGATTTGCTCAGCGGTTGATAGCGCTAACTGCCATGACATCTTAGTCGCAGCGCCGTCACATGCTTCATTTGCCGCATTCCACATTGAGCCAACAGGACAACGCATCCAAGTTAGGCCCGTTTTTAAGTCAGTTACCGTCCCAGCATCAGAGTAGGTGTAACGAGAGTTAGGCGCTGTTTTTCCAAAATCAGTTGAACATTCTTGTGCCGCCATGGCTACTTGAGAAGCCAACACAAGAGATAGCGCGGTGATTAGTTTCTTCATCTTATTGGCCCTTAACTGCTACTAAACGGATTGGGAATTGATATGACGTGCCTGTGTCACGCTCCACTTTGTCAGAATAAATTTCTACAAAGCTGACGTAACCACGGTCAGCGCCTTTCGCAGCAACTACTGCAAACTGAAGCGCACCTTCGTAGTTAAAACTAGAGTAATTGTTAAATGTGAAATCACTTAGCCAAATAGCACCTGATTCAACATCTGGGCTGCCCTTACCCTGTTGAGGGAAGTAAGCCATCGTCATACCATAGACATTTCCGTCGGCATCTTTCTCTGTCTCACCTAAGTCGAGAACATCGTAAAACTCTTGGTATGTTGGTAGGCGCCAGTCACTAATGCCACATAGTGATTGCTTGTTTATATGTTCAACATATTGGCTTGTTGAACAGATGCCATCAGCAGCATCCACACAACCAACGACTTCAAGATCTTCGTAATACGGTTTGAATGTTGCTGACTCATACACGAATGTACGATCTTTAAATTGAACCGAGCTCGCATCCGCACTCTTGTTTTCCCAAACAAGACCAGTACGCTCGTCCATAGTACAAGCCCACTCAGTCGCATCTGCAGCTAAAGCAGCACCTTGTGAATCTAGCTTAACGAACTTAAAGCCTGCGCCTGTCGACGTTTGCTTGTCCTCTTTGTCGAAGCCGTATTCCGCATCTTGACCAGGGTAAGAAGCTTGAACCTCAGCAACGTCTGTGGCGCCATCAGCAAAATGAAGAACGGCACCCGTATCGTTGCTGCCAACCGTTTGTTCAGCAACTGCTGCAATTTCTTCAGCAAATGCACTCACTTGGGCTTCAGACAGAAGATCAGAAGCCAACGATTTACCTTGGAAGCTAAGACTTTGAGCAAGCAGCGCTACGCCTTTGGTCATTTGTTGTGGTTGCATCGCAGCTAATAGCGCAATCGTGTTTTGCTCTAGCTTGTCTAGCTCGCTGGCTTCTGCGTTAGACATCACCGTACCAGACAGAGAAACGCCGGCATCGGTGAGTTGCGCTTTCACGATCTCTTCAGCTTGAGCAACGGTTTTACCGTCAACCACAAGACCTGCGAGCAGCGTTGTTACACCATTGACCGTGTTACCCGTTGCTAAATTTTGCCCCGGAGCCGCAAGACGCAACGTTTGGTTTGAACCTTGATCAACTTGAGCAAGAATGGTGCTGGTTAGTACGTTTTTATCGCTTGAAGTCAGGCTAAATTTACCGGCATTATCCGTTTTAGCACTCGGTTCAGTCGTATCACAAACGTAGTTTTGGTTTAAATCGATGCACACTGGCGTATCAAGAAGTGTACCTGCAGAAACGATGGTGCCAGCTACATCATAGGTCGGTGCCGACGTGTCACCACCAGAACCACCGCCACAGCCAGCTAGGGCTAGTGACATAGCAACGAAAGAATATTGAAACTTCATAGATTTTATCTTCTTTTGATTTTAATTAACGAGAGCGAATCACTCTCACCATTGAAAGCAGGAAAAGTCCTAACAAGGTCCAAGGCGAGCCACTGCCACCTGAACCACCACCACTGCTTTCTTTAGTGGTATCAGCACTGCACTGATACTGAGCAAAGTGACTCACACCCCACTCTTTCAACACCCCAGAGTTCCCTGACACACGGTCAGACACTTCGAGACGCCAAGTACCCCAACTCGGTTGACCGACAAGTGCTTGTAACTCATCGTCATACTGAGCTGTGAAGTAACCTTTAAATCCATTGGTATTGCTTGATTGATGGCTAAGTAGCACGACCGATTTGCCTTGTGGAGACACAAGCGTCACTTGCAGATCCTGCAGTGAGTCATGTTCGATGTTTAGGTAAACCGCAAACGAGTCATCAATCGTGCGTGACTTGTCCGATAGCGTCTGAGAGAACAGCCTGTCGCCCTGCTCTGGCAAAGCGGAATTCACTGATTGAGGCTGGATATCAAGCTCTGGCGTACCATTAACCAGCATCACCTGTTCACTCCACTGGTGAGTCTTTAAGCCTTCTGCAAATTGGTAATCCAATGAAATAGAGGAATCGAATTGCGTGCCACACGTCAGACCGCTTGGCAACGCCACCTTCATTGAGGTCGAATCAGAAAGCGTTTCATCAAAGTCAAAAACGGATGTGTTATTTAGCTGCCATTGCCCTTTGATGCTCGCTTCGCGGCCAGTTTGGCTCAGGCTCACACCCACGTCTTGACCTTGTGCGACGTATCGAGCGTCATAGCGAACGCGAAGAGGCGCTTTAAGTAAGTTGTGTTTGTTGAAGCTGTCCGTCAGGAATTGGGCGTAATCTTTATTTGGGAACAAGGTGTTTGCGGCATACACGGTCGATTCCGCCAGATCATGCATTTTCACGCCACGACCAATGCCGTACATGCCTTCAAGTACAATGGCGTCAAACTCGCGGAACACGTTATCGGTATCATCACCGTATCGTTCAACCGATGCTTTAAGCGCTTGGAACAGTGGCGTTGACCATAGCTCGTCACCAAGTTCACCGCCCACACTAACGTGCGCTGGATACTCTGAGCTCTCGAAGTAACGCGCTCTTTGGTTCCATAAGCTACGAGTTGTTTTGCGTGTTCCGAACACACCGTCCCAGTTGAACACCGTATCTAACTCGAATTCTTGACCACGACGCGAAGCATCCAAATATTGAGTGCGGTAGCTCGCGCTGCCCGCCCAGTAATCAGCAAAACCTTCTGCGATAGCACCAGTGTGACCGTACGCCCAATCCGGTACGATTTGGTAATGAATGCCATGCCCAAGCTCGTGTATCACGACATCAGCATCGACTGCATCCGGAGAAACACCACCGACACCCAGCATGAGAGCTTTCGGACCGTAATAGTAAGTAGAGTTATCTTTTGATAAACCGCGAGCGTCAAAACGAAGCGGTTCATCAAACAAGTCGTAAGTCAGGCTTGTCAGATATTGGATCGAGCTATCAAGATGATAAAAAGCCATCAACTGTGGGAACGCATTGTCACCAAACTCGGTGCTTTGCATCTCATCAACACTGTCAAACGCTTGAACCCCTTCTGCGCTGAGAAAATCCAACGTATCAAGTACAGGTGATTCACCAGGTGCTGGGGCTGCAAATAAGCCCGTCGCATCCACTTGCTTTAATCTTGGGTTAGAGAGATAGAACTTACCGCCCGTCTTTAAAACCTCAATCGACTTGGTTACGTACTCGATCGGCTGAGGGTAATCGGACAGTGCTGACCACGTCGATTCTGGTGCCGCTTGCTGTTGCATGGTGCGAAGATCTGGGTTGAATAAAGAAACCTCAACATTAACCAGACTTCCAGAGCTCAAAGCAGGTGGCTCTTGTGCTTGCAGTTGGCGAGGCGATTCCAATTCCATTGCAACCGTTGGTTTACCGTTGCGAATGATCGTATCTTCAAGGCTCTTAAACACTCGCACAACGTGATGATTTTTATCGGTTGTTACTACTAGGGTGCGCTGTGCTTGATATTCACCGTTTACCCAAACATCAAAATTGTAATGCTCACCAAGCTGAGACTGGGTTTTGTAACGGAACTTAAACTCGCCCGCTTCTGAGTAGTGGCTGTCTAGATAAGTTTTCGCTTGCGCTTCATTCGTTACCACAGAGTCCGTTGCGGGATAATCCCACTCTGCAGCCTGCGCCGCAGGGGTACAAGCAATAAGCAGCGAAAAAACCAATGGTTTTAGCTTCATGATTTCGTCCTAGAATTCGTATTTTGCATTTAGCGTGAAGTAGCGCCCAGGCTCCGTTGAGTAACGCTTACTTTCCTCAGCGATACCCGCTACGTCTTGGTATCGGATGTACTCTTTGTCGAACAGGTTGACGATGTTTGCGCTAACACGAAGGTCTTTGGAAACGTAGTAAGTTGCGCCAATATCAAACGTATTCCACGCACTTGTCTGCGCACACTCTGTCGCTAGGCCAAGCGTGGTCTGGCATTTAGGAACGCGATCCATAGCCGCGGCCCAGTTCCAAGCCACGTAAGCGTTGAAGTCTTGGTTGGCGTATTTCAGTTGAGCGTTACCTTCGAATGGCGTAATGCTTCGAACGTATTCGCCTTCCGCGTCTTTGCCATCTACGTAGCCAAACTTAGTGCTGATGTCCCATTGTTTGGTGAGTGCGTAACCCGCAGAAAGCTCTGCGCCATAAGTCTCTACGCCATCAAGATTTTGGTACTGTTTGATGTAATTACCAGTGCTTGAGTCAAAGCCTGTGGTCACAACATCGATGAAGTTTTCAAACTTGTTGTAGAACACAGACGCATAGACATACGCACGACCGTTATCGAACTTGTTACCGATTTCAAATGAGTCCGAAGTCTCGGCTTCTAGCTCTAAGTTAGGCGCGATAACAAAAGGCGTTAGCGGTACGAAATCATGGTTCACGAAGCCATATGCTTTGTCGTATTCCGGAGCACGGTAACCGTGGTTGTACGACACATACACGATGTTGTTAGCAAACATTTCACGAGAAACCGACAGGCTTGGAGACACCTCTGAGCTATCCATGTCTTTTAATGGGAAGCCGCCCACTTCACCCTCATCGTCCGGCGTTAGACGGTGTGCATCAAAACGTAGGCCACCTGTGATGGTCCATTTATCCAGTTCCACCATATCTCGAACGTACAAACCAATGTTATAAGCACGAGCAGGAGCGAAAGGTTGTTTGGTCGAAGGCGTTACCCCATTCCAATCAATCTTGGAATCGCTATCTGTGCGCTCGTAATAGTCAGTAGACAGCTCGACACCGTAAGCCAATTGGTGCTCTGCATTTGCTGCATAAATCGTATTGGTGAAGTCACCACGGAAGCCTATTGTTTCGTCAATGAAGGTTTTGTGTTCCAGCTCGCGACGTTTGGTGATCAAACCATTGTGATCCACTTGACGCATTAAACGGTTGGTGTCTTCCACGACTTCGGTGTGACGCCAGTAAACTTTGGTATCCAACTCTTCGAACCAAGTTGGATTAATTGGTGTCACCTCTGCACCAATGTAAGCGCTGTACTCTTCGGAGGTTTCATCTTCAGCAAAGTCTTCAATGTGCCAAATGCCATCAGGTTGAATGGACGGTGAACCCTCCAAACGCTCTTGATTCTGGGTGTACAGTTCCGCTTTGGCTTTCAACATCACCTCTTCATTGAAAAAGTGGTTGATCGTATAAGCACCGCTATAACCATCTAGATCGCGGTTATACAAATCTTCGTCAAAGTTACGTGTCTCTTGTCCTTGCCAGTATGAAACGTTGAACAAACTCTCTGTATCACCAGAGCGGAAAGCTAGATTACTCGTGCCTTTGTACTTGTTGCTGATATCGGTGTAAGTACTGGAAACATCGGTGTAGAAGTCTTTGTCTTTTAAGAAATCACCCGGCTGACTGGATTCCAAAATCACCACACCGCCGATCGCGCCAGAGCCATGGACCGAAGAGCTTGCCCCTTTAATGATTTGCAGTGATTCAAAATTGGATAAATCAAAAGTATCTCGCCCAACTGCATCATTAATGTCATTCGCACCAAAGCCATCCGCAGAACGAATGCCATCACGAACGATCATAATGCGGTTACCGGTCATACCACGGATGGTAATGTTTTGCGGACGTCCTGCACCGCCCGTCACGCTTACACCAGGCTCGTTACGCAGCACGTCATAAAGCTCGGTTTCGCCTCGTTCTTCGATTTGCTCGTTTGTGATAACCGCGACACTACCTGCCACTTTTGACAATGGCTGATCGATTTTATTGGCGGTTACAACCACCTCTTCCATTGAGAAAACCTTAGATTCGGCGTGCACTTGACTGGCAGCAAGTACCGAAAGTACTGCCGCTGACACTGGGGTAAGCTTCATTTACTGCTCCGCTTTAGATGTTTTAATGAGTGATAGTAGAAATGCGTATTCCTTCGCTTGTTGCTCTCTTGCCTGCCTTGGGTCCATGCGGTGGCCAGAGTGAAAATCCGTTTGCAACAAATAAGGGCCTGTCGATTCACTGGTCGACGAAATTTGAGCGAGATACTTTGCACCTTCCCAATAAGGCACACGTTGGTCGTTTAATCCGATTTGAACCAACATGGGTGGGTAAGCGTCTTTGTGGATATTGAGAATAGGATCATAAGCTTGCATCGCTTTGAGCTGCTCTGGGAGTGTCGGATTCCCCCATTCTCCATATTGTTGTGCGGTAAGTGGTAACGTCGTATCGGACATGCTGGCAACAACATCAACAAACGGAACCTTCATCACCGCACCAGCAAACAAGTCCGGAGCTTGGTTGATCGAGCCGGCAACCAAAGTACCACCAGCACTCGCTCCAATCGCGTAGACATCACGTTCACCACCATCAAAGTGTTTAAGCGCTTGCGCAGCCGCCGTGAAATCATTGATCGAGTTAGCTTTAAGAACGCCTCGGCCTTGCTCGTGCCAGTCAGCACCAAAATATCCACCACCACGAACATGCGCTATTGCGTAGATAATGCCTTGATCTAGTAAGCTCACGGTTTGAGGCATGAAGTAAGGTTTCATGGTAAAGCCGTAAGCACCATAGCCGTACAGCACAACAGGCGCGTTGTCACTGAGCTTATCTTTGCGGTAAGCAAGAGAAACTGGCACTTCCACACCATGGCTTTTGACCATAATGCGTTTAGAAACATAATCTTGGCTGGAGAAGCCGTGATAAACATCTTGCGATAGATTTGTCTTTGTCAGTGCTTTAACATCAAACTCTTCCCACAGCGGCGGTGTCGTCATCGACATACTACGAATGCGTATTTTGTTAGAGCGGTAATCACCAAGAGTGCTCAACCAAGCAATGCGCCCGTCCGACTCTAACGGAAGCGTTTTTTTCGCCTTGCCATCGTAAGAGTAAACCGAGATTGTCGTTTGATTGTCTTGCTTGGTTAATGCCACAAGTCCCGCTTCATACAAATAGGATTGCTCTACACCGTTTTCTGAGCGTAAGAAAGACTTCCAATTCGACTCAACAGTATCCGCATGTTTCTCGGGCATCGCAGTTTCAAACAAACCAAACTGACCATTAAGATTGCTGTTGATAAAGACTCTGTCTTGAGCAACATCCGCATAATACTCCACACCGGATTCCGGTTTACGTAGCGAAGCCGTCAGCTCGCCAGAATCAAGGTTTAGGATCTTTTGTTCGGTGGTTGATTCATTGTTACTTTGTACCAGTGCGAAGCGCGCGTCGGCTGCGGGATAGAAGGACATGAGCCAATCGGTCTTGTCTTCTTGCCAAAGTACTTTCTGCTGGTTGGTTTGAGTGTTAATTCGCACGACTTGGTAAGGACGTTGAGTTTTCGCTTCTTTTGAGACGACGAAAGCAAACTTGCCATTTGGTGAGAGCAGAACCCCATTATCAATGTTGCTGATAAGCTCACGTGCAACACCACTCTTTAGATCAACCAGCACAGCACGGTATTGCTCACTGCCATCAATATCTTCAGTAAACAGCAATGAATTGCCTTTAATACGCCATTGACCAATTTGGAAGTATTGACGTTCTTCTTGACGAGAAGAAAAATCGTAAACCACGTCCTCTTGCGCAGTTTTGTCTGCTCGTGACAACAAAACGAAGTTGCCTTGTCGGCGAGTTAGATTCCACTCTTGGCCGTTTTTAATCACCCAAGGCTTGTCACCTTTTTCTGCAGCCATGGCTTCCCATTGGCTCAACAGGTGTTGAGTGATCTCGTCATAGCTTTTCTGAAACTGTTCTGTTTTCTGGTTTTGCTTCTTGAGATAAGAAAGGACTCGCTCATCTTGTCTTGAATCGTCTCTCAACCAATCAAAATTATCCGCGGCGACACTGGGTAAAGAGAGCGCTAAAAGCCCCAAAAAAACATGACTAAATTTCATATAAACGGCACAACTATTTATAGGATTAATATTATTTCGCGTATTCTGCCTTTAAATGAAAATGAGATCAATTATCATTTAATATTTTGTGTATTGATTTTATTGAGTTTTGTTGCGCAAACGTTTAGTTAACAGACAAAAGTGGGTACCGAGCGATAGGCTCGTAGAAAGGTGGGATAATGAAAAAGACTAATGGCCTAAGTATAAAAACGCCACCTACTAAGGTGACGACTTTTGCTTCTCTTTTCGTGGGGTTTAACAAAGAAAGGTAAACTAGAAAACGTGGCTAGTCACAACCCAGAGTAGAGCGAGAAATCCGACGAAGTAGAGTGAAGAAACAACAACTGATTTAATCAACTCCCCCATTTGTGATTTCTCAGTAATCATGATGAACGCCTCCGGTAAACACCAATGTACAACTCACCAATGCGATACATAGGAATGAAAACATTTCGACCAAGACGCTACGCTGCTCCCACCCCAATGCTCTAGATTGCTTGTCCGTCAAACTCATATCGACTTGTTCTAACCATTGCTCTTCTTGATACATATTCTTGTCTCCTGTTTCTGGATACTTATGCTAAGCAAAGATGGCGTTTAGAAAAATCAAAGACTATTTAACCTATGTTTAGGATTGATAAACATAAGAGGTTTTGAAGGCAAAATTCAGGTATAAAAAATCCGAGCTATAAGCTCGGATTTGAAATCGTTTCGCGTCAGGTGCCAAGTGAAGGCTTAATCTTCAGAGCTTGGTGCCGCAGGCTTTTTCTTAGGGATAAACACGTTGTCACCCACTGCCACGTTTTGGTAGAAACCTTTATCGCGCTTAGCTGGTTTCTTCGGTGTTTTCTTCGCTTGAGGGCGCGCTTTCTTAGTTTCTGTCTTCTTGTTACGGAAGTCAGGTTTACGCGGTTTCAAACCTTTGAATTTACCTTTCAAGTCTTCAAATACAGAGAAGTTCAAATCTTGTTGTAGGTAAGTTTCAACACGCTTAAAGCTATCCCAGTCTTTAGGACCAACAAGCGACACTGCGTCACCTTTGTTACCCGCACGACCAGTACGACCAACACGGTGCACGTACTCTTCTGTGTGCTTCGGCATATCGAAGTTAATAACGTGCGTTACTGTTGCGATATCAAGACCACGAGATGCAACGTCTGTTGTTACTAGGATCTTAAATACAGCACGCTCAAACTGACTCATGATGGTGTTACGTTGAGTCTGATTCAAGTTACCGCTTAGCGCGACCGCTTTAAGCTTCTTCTCATTCAGCTTGTTCGTTAGACGCTCAGTGTCATCACGTGTCGCTGTAAAGATGATCACCTGACGGTATTCTGCTTCTTCAAGCACACGCTCCAGAATCGCTTCTTTGTGATCTAGGTGATCACACAAGTAGAATTTCTGAGTAATGTCTTTGTGTTCTTCGTTAGATACACCGATAGCAATACGCTTTGGTGCATTCAGCATCTCTGATGCAATGTCGTTCACTTCTGCGTGATCAAGTGTTGCTGAGAACATCAGAGTTTGACGACGGCGGTGTTTCGCTGCTTTGTGAATACGACGGAGTTCTGGCGCAAAGCCCAGATCCAACATACGGTCCGCTTCATCCAGAACTAATGTTTCCAAACCATCAAGGAATAGAGAACGATGTTCTAGGTGGTCAGCCAGACGTCCTGGTGTCGCAACGATGAATTTAGGGTAGCGACGAAGCGCTTTTACCTGATCGTTGAAGTTCTCACCACCCAGAATCAATGCTGCGTCATAAGTCAGACCACCAAGCATTGAACGAAGCTCGCCATATACCTGCTTTGCTAGCTCACGCGTAGGTGCAAGAATAACCGCACGTGGGTCTTTTGCAGAAAACGACTTAGTCTTTAACGACTTGTGCAGCATTGGCAATACAAACGCCAAAGTCTTACCCGAACCCGTTTTCGAAGATGCCAATAGATCCTTGCCTGCAATCGCAACAGGAATCGCCTGCTGCTGAATGTCAGTCGCTTTTTTGAAATCGTAGTGTTTTAGGTTCTTCAACAATCGGTTGTCTAGGCCTAGATCTTTAAATTGCAAAGTATTCTCCAATAAATAATCAGCGTCTGAGCGCTTTTTCAGTGTCGTTTCCGCTCTAACGCAGCAAAAAATAAAAGCTAGGTATAATACCGCAAATCATAGGAGTATAGATAGAGATCACACAAACTAATTCCACTTAGAAACTTTCATTTATGTCAATATCGTCTAAATTATTGATATCAGGGAGTGGCAAAAGAGCTGCTGTACTACCTGATACTGGCGTTATCAGGTGAGTAATCGCTCACTTATGTAAGCTAAATGTTAGCGTCCGTATCAGGTACTCTATGAAATCCTTGGATTTTTTTGACTTTTGCTACATCATGTACTGATAGAATGTATTCACATTTAACACTATGACTATATGACACAAAACGTATAGCTTAGTACTTTCACTATAGGCAAGGAGTTCTAAAATGAACAAAACGTTGATCGCAGCTGCAGCAACTTCAGTACTTCTACTAGCAGGTTGTGCTTCTTCTGACGAAGCAGCAACAGCTACTAAACTAGACGAACTAAGCAACCAAGTTAGCCAACTAAGCCAAGACGTTCAGTCTCTACAATCTGACGTTCAAAAGTCTAACGACGCGGCTATGGCAGCTCAAGAAGAAGCTGCACGTGCTAACGAGCGTATCGACAACATCGCTCAGTCTTACACTAAGTAAGATGTGATTCCGCGCTTTAACGCTTGTTAAGGCGCGGTTATTTCTACTGGAACACCATTCTGCGCAGCAATCGCTGCTTTTGCTTTCGCATTCGTCATCCCATATTCATCAAGCCACCAATCCAACTCTTTCGGGATCTGTAGATGATCTTTCTCGCCATTACTGCGAGTCAATGGTTCATGCGCTTCAACAAACACACTGCGATCCGGTTCTAGCGTCACTTTTACAGGTTGATTGATGATTTTCACTTTTTCACCACGACGAACTTTGTCGAACAACCATTCGATATCGTTAGGATCCATACGAATACAGCCCGCACTAACGCGCATACCGATGCCAAAATCTTTGTTGGTACCGTGGATCAAGTACTCACCATGGCCATAGGCCAAGCGAAGTGCAAACATACCTAACGGGTTATCTGGACCTGCTGGTACTACTGCAGGCAAATCAATGCCCTTCGCTTTGTACTCTGCTCGAATCGAAGAAGGTGGTGTCCAAGTTGGGTTTGGGCGCTTCTGACTGATGCTCGTGGTCATTTCTGGCGTGTCACGGCCAATACGACCAATCCCTACTGGGAAGATATGTACTACGTTTTCTTTTGCTGGGAAGTAGTACAGACGCAATTCAGCCAAGTTGATGACAATGCCTTTGTGAGGGACATCAGGAAGGATAAGCTGAGTAGGAATCGTCAGTACGTGCCCTTCTTTTGGTAGAAAAGGGTCTACGCCTTTGTTGGCCGCCATTAACGCCAGCATGCCAACATCGTACTGCTTAGCAATGTTTGCCATGGTTTCGCCCTGTTCAACCACATGATTTTCCATGCGGCCTATGACACGAGCCCCATCCTCCGGTAATTCATACATCTTTGCGAATGACAAACCACTCACTAAAGACAACGATACAGACAACAGGGTTCGTTTAGCGATACTCATTGGACGCTTCTTGCTAGGCATCTCTCTCTATTCCTTGGCGTTTTTGAAGAGCCGTAAGGTTATCTCTCTTTCTACCTTGTGATCAACCATCGGCTTGTGATAATCCAGTAAATTAAAGCCACTCCATAGCCATGGGTTATGAATAAATTTGTTTGGTACCTGTTTGATTTCCGGCACCCAACAGCGAACAAATGCGCCATCAGAGTCAAATTTCTCACCCTGACTGATTGGATTAAAAATGCGGAAGTAAGGCTGCCCATCACATCCGGTAGACGCTGACCATTGCCAACCGCCGTTGTTCGCAGCGAAGTCTCCATCCACCAGCTTGCTCATAAAGTACGCCTCGCCCCAACGCCAGTCGATATGCAGGTCTTTGGTTAAGAAGCTTGCCACTATCATGCGTAGGCGGTTGTGCATCCAACCCATCGTGTTCAGTTGGCGCATCGCAGCATCGACAATCGGATATCCTGTTGTTCCGGTTTTCCAACGCTCGAACGCCGCCTCATCATAAGACCATTCAATCTTATCTTCCCAAGGAATGAAGCCTTTACCTTTCACCAGTTTTGGTTCAAACACTAATAAGTGTTGGTAAAATTCGCGCCAGATAATTTCACTTAGCCACGTCGCTTTCCCGTCCGTAAGGTCAGTATGCGGGTTCTCTGCATAAAGACGAGCAATACACTGTCTTGGCGACAAGGCGCCAATGGCGAGATATGGAGACAACTGACTCGTACCGTCAACAGCAGGAAGGTCTCTTTTCTCTTGATATGCATCGCTTCGCTCTCGAGCGAATTCTCGCAAGTGATGCACAATATCACTCGTTGAAACGAACCATTGTTCACTAGATTCGCGCGGGTAAGTGAAAGGTATGTCAGCATGGTAGCGATCGGCTTCAAGCGGCTGGGTCACTTCTTGAGGAATCTCAGCTTGCGGTTCTGGTTTCGACACCATTGGCATTTGGAATTTCAACAACCAAGCACGTTTGAATGGCGTGAATACCTTGAAGTACTCACCTTGCTTGTTTAACACCGTGGTAGGCGCATGAACGCATTTGTCGTGGAAAGCTTCAAACGTGACTTGGCTTTTAGCTAAAACATCCGCTACTTCCCTGTCTAACGCTTGTTCGTTGACCTCATAATGGATGTTTGCCATCACGCTTTTGGCGTTTAACGATAATGCCCAATCTTTGATGACCCCTGTCACGTCAGAAAATTTGGGCACTTCTTTATATAGAAGCGGAATGTTGAGGTCTGCGAGTTCTTCATCGAGATGCGCCAAGCGTCGCGCGATCAGGTCTGCCTGCATTGGCGCCATATTATGCTCTTGCCATTGTTCCGGTGTCGAAACAAAAGCAGCCACAACAGGTTGCCCCGTATCCAAGGCAGTCTTTAACGCTGTGTGGTCTAACGTTCTCAGATCACGTCGAAACCAAACCAGAATCATGTCCTCTCCTTACCTATTATTGGGCTAGTTAGCGAAATGCAGTTTCTCGATGACTTCAGAAAATTGAACTTGCTCGGGTGCTCGAGTTTGCAATGCGGTTAACGCTTCTACCTGTTTGATCGGCAGCGCTTTGTTCGAGAAGAAATGCACTTGCTGATAACGAGCAAGTACATCATGCCCAATCAAACCAGACACATCTTCGACTTTGTCGATTAAGGTGATGTGGTAGCCTTGTTCACACAGTTTTGCGGCTTGAATCCAGCTCTCTGAGTCACGAACTTGCTCGAAGCTCACCAGCAGACATTTCCCTTTAGACGCGGCTTTATTCTCTGAGTCCACCACTAGGGCGAGGCGAGTGATTAGACACGTTTGGAACAAACCAAGTTGCAATGAACGCAGCGAGACTTTCACTAGATCTAATGCTTCAAACACCGGATTGATCAGCTGTTCAATCACAATATTAAGTGGGTATTCTTTTAATACATTTGACAGGAGCGTTTCCGTTTTGCCACGATTAAGCTCCGACAACGCTTTCAACATCACTTCAACTTCTTCCAAACGCTGGTTGTCTGTTGACACATCAACGTCTGACTCTTGTCCTAGCAGTCCCTTCACTTTGCCGATAGCAACGCCCTTAGCTAACCAGCCTTGGATCTCTCGTATTGTGTCTAAATCTTGCTGACGGTATAAACGATGCCCTTTTTCAGTTCTTTGCGGTTGGATCAAGTTATAGCGTCTTTGCCAAGCGCGCAGAGTAACGGGCTTTACACCCGTTAACTCAGATACATCTCGAATCGCGTATAGTTTTTCTTCTTGGCTACAATCCATAACGAAGTCTCATCTCCTGTGGGTATGGTTCTAAATATTTCTGTTTTTGTAAGTACGCATCTGGGTACGCGTTGAGATAGTGCTTAATTAACGTTAGCGGCGCAAGCAGTGGTAATAACCCTGTGCGGTAGTCACTGATCACGGTCGCAAGTTCTGCTTTCTCGTCAGAAGTTAATGAGCGTTTAAAGTAGCCTTGTAAGTGCATCAACACATTGGTGTTATTTTTGCGGCTGGCACGGTTTTGTAGTGCTTGCATCAAGCCCAGACGGTATTGGCTGTAAAACTCATCGATCTCATAGTTCGCTACATCAGCCACCAATCGACCAAGAGAACGGTACGACTCTGGGTGGTGCGCCATCAGCGTCAGCTTGTAGCGCGAGTGAAACTCGATAATTTTGCCGCGGGTTGGCTCTCCATCCATCGACTCATAAAAGTCATTCAAACAGTAAACGCGAGTGATGAAGTTCTCTTTTAATACCGGATCGTTCAGACGACCATCTTCTTCTACTGGTAACCACGGCATTTTTTCCATTAACGTTTTGGTATACAAGCCAATACCTTCTTTTGCCGCATTGTTTTTGCTGTACACCTTTACACGTTCCATGCCGCAAGTCGGCGACTTAGCGCACACGATGTAACCGCACAGCTGCTCACCTTGTAGTTCGTTCACTTTATTTTCTGAATAAGCGAGCATGTTGTCTGTGTGGTCGTTGTCTGGATTTTTTGTCTCGACCAATGCAATACGTTCTTCATTACTGACTAGGCGGATAGTAGGTCGCGGCACAGACATGCCTACACCGACTTCAGGGCAAACTGGTACAAAACTGAAGTAGCCGTCTAATTCCTTCGTTACGAAGTTGCTGATTTTATGTCCCGAATCGAAACGTACTCGTTCTCCAAGTACACAAGAGCTGATACCGACTTTGATTGAAGATTCCATAACGAAGCATCCTGTACAAAATGTTTTATTGTATAACTTATAGCAAGTCAATTAACATTGTACAAGAAAATAAATTGTACAATTTAAGCGTTTTACTCATTCATGCAGGATTTAGATCAGACGATTTGAAGAAAAAATTTGAGGGCGATATAAGGATTTTGTGCACGCAATCGACAAACTGCTCAAAAGCAAATCGATTGCCTTTTTGCTTTCAACAGATTTAGTTATCAACAGATTATTTAAACACTAGAACCGACCGTTTTGTGACTTAACTCTCAAGTCCCCTTGCCCTGTCCCGATATTATGGCCTCAACGAAAACGAACAAGTTCAACAGAATTGGTAATAGCATCTATAATTGATGCGTTTTACCTGAACAAAACTTTGGAGAGCACTTATGGCAACCCCACACATTAACGCACAACCAGGTGATTTCGCTGAAACAGTTCTAATGCCAGGCGACCCGTTGCGCGCTAAATACATCGCAGAAACGTTCCTAGAAGATGTGAAACAAGTTTGTGACGTTCGCAACATGTTCGGCTTTACTGGCACTTACAAAGGCAAAAAAGTTTCTGTAATGGGTCACGGTATGGGTATCCCATCTTGCTGTATCTACGTACACGAACTAATCGCTGAATACGGCGTGAAAAACGTTATCCGTGTAGGTAGCTGTGGTGCAGTACGTGACGACGTGAAACTAATGGACGTTGTTATTGGCATGGGTGCATCTACAGACTCAAAAGTTAACCGTATCCGTTTCAACAACCACGACTTCGCAGCAATCGCTGACTACGGTCTTCTAGAAGAAGCGGTAAACCAAGCGCGTGCTCAAGAAGTTCCAGTAAAAGTTGGTAACGTCTTCTCTGCAGACCTGTTCTACACACCAGAAGCAGACATCTTCGAGAAGATGGAAAAACTAGGCATCCTAGGTGTAGATATGGAAGCGGCTGGTATCTACGGCGTAGCTGCAGACCTAGGCGCGAAAGCACTAACTATCCTAACGGTTTCTGACCACATCATCCGTGGTGAAAAACTAAGCTCAGAAGAGCGTCAAAAGTCGTTCAACGACATGATGAAAGTTGCACTAGAAACAGCAATCAACATCTAAGAAACACCTAAGTAGTAAATTGCAGCCGGAGCCTGACCGGCTGCACGAATTATCCCGAGGGGGCGATTGTGTCTAACGGCGAACTGC
Source organism: Vibrio sp. LB10LO1 (assembly GCF_010092875.1). NCBI lineage: Bacteria > Pseudomonadati > Pseudomonadota > Gammaproteobacteria > Vibrionales > Vibrionaceae > Vibrio > Vibrio sp. LB10LO1. The sequence continues at coordinate 191,022 of NZ_JAADJW010000005.1, read as the reverse complement.
CAAGGGACGCAGATGGGTTACAACTCAACTTTTGTAAAACATTGGCGTGTGACAACTTTGGATTGAGTGATGCGAAGCGGTACGTTTTGCAGCATGCTAACCCTAAACGTCCGGCGATGGTATGCCGTGAATGTGGAGCTTTCCCCCCCTTACTTAATAACCGCGATGTAGTGAACGAACTTCATCGTCTGCGTCACGTTCATAGTGACGGGTTACCTGCTTGTCGTAATGATGATTGCGACAACTTCGGACTTTCTGTCCACACGCACAAACACCTCTATCACGCTTTCGGTTACAGTGGCGATCGCCAACGTTACCGCTGTAAAGTGTGTCAAAGTACCTTTGTTGATAAATGGTCTGGTGCCAACAAAAAGCTTCAATTCCAAGAGAATTTGATGGGCTTATTGTTTACTGGTTATTCCGTTCGAGAAATCTGCCGTAAACTCAGCATCAACCCAAAAACCTTTTACGATCATGTTGATCATATCGCCAGCCGTTGCCGCCGTAAATTGGCGACGATAGATGCTCGTTGGGTTAACCATGCAAAGCATTATGAACTGGCATCAAACTACGTCGCTCTGCAACCAAACAGCAACAATGGCGTGTATTGGATTGCTTCGGGTGAAGCGCATTCAGGCTACATTCTGTGTCAGCATGTGAACTACTCTTCTGATGATGAGCCAATCGCTGCTCTGGATCACAACCCATACGATGAGGTGTCTCGTTTCGTTTCGCAAGAATACACTGCAGAAGCAAGCGAACCGCCACCAACGCCATCTAAGAAGCTACGTGAACGCATCGATCAGAAGTACCAAACTATCTTGGCCCGTGGCAACGTAGAAGACCCATTGGGGAACCTTTCTGTCTTCCACTACCCATCAAAAGGCGCATTGATTCGTCCGCCTTACACCTCTTACGCACACTACCTCCATGTGTTGGATATGTGTTGCCCTGAAAAGCGTGTTTCTATCTACATGCCTCAAGATCCCCTGCTCCGCTCTGCTGCGTTGAGCGTTTGTTTATCTCGCATTAAAGAGAAAAGCGTCGATCTGATGTATGTCGAAGAAGACGCGATTTGGGACATGAACGCGCCATTTGGCAAAGTGGATATTGCCTACATGAGTTGGTGGCGTGACCGCTGGGCGATCTCCAGCCAATACGAGTGCAACAAGGGTATCTGTTATTTAGCTGGCGACAGAAATGAGCCGGAATCGTGGTTCAATGTGGCCACAACTCGCCATATCCAATTCTATCAAAATCGTTTTCAACTGCTGTTTGAAAGCTTTATCAACGAGCCACGTCGCAAATTGCGTCCTGCAGGCATATTGCCTCTTTTAGATATATTCAGAGCTTGGCATAATTTGTGCTATCAGGATAAGCAAGGACTTACTGCTGCTCAAAGGCTCAAAGTCACCGACGCACCACTCACGATCAAACAATTGTTATCATGATTATTTAACAGTTTACTCATTTAGAAGTGGTAAATAAGCGCGGAGCGCGGTATACATTACGGAATCCGATACCTTATTGGTGTGGCTGTTTTCTACACCGCAATGATATACGCATCTAACCACTTGTTTTTAGGTGTAAATTCCAGTTCGATAGTCATGGATGTGAACGTTGGATAAAAGCCAAATTCAGCTCGAAGCCGAGCTCAACGCCCTTGAAGGCCAGATAAAATCTGATCCTGAGCGAGCATTTCGAATCGCGGAGCAATGCCGCATTCGTTCAGAGCAAATTCTATTTGTAGATGGTGAGATTCGAGCGCTTATCGCGATGTCTAATGCTTGCTGGTGTAGCATGGATTATCGACATGGCTTAAAGCTGATCAAAGACGCTTACAACCTCCAAATTCAACTTGATACTGACGATCACCTTCCAAAGATCCTTCATTTATTCGCCTTGCAATATTGGGGACAAGCCAAATATTACTCTGCACAACAATACTGGATTAATGCCCTAGAGCAATCGGCTTTGGTCGACGATATCGAGATCCAAATCGAAGCATTAATTGGCTTAGGCAATGTTTGGCGAATCACCAACGAACACAAGCTTGCCGCCTCTACGCATGAACTCGCAGTGAAAGTGGCAAACAATGTCCGTATTGCTTGGCTAGAAGGCAAAGCCCGAATCCTGCTCGCATGGGATTACTACTTGCTGAACAATTTCGTTGAGATGTTGAGTGTGCTTGATGGTGCAACAGAAGTACTCAGAGATCACGACGACAGCACTTGGCAAGCAGAGATCTGGGATTTCAAAGGCCTTGCTTTGCTAGGATTAGAGCGACTTGATGCGGCAGAAGAAGCCACACAAAAAGCTCACCAGCTTGCGATAGAGCAAGACCTGACGTGGATGAAAGCGCATTCCTTTATCAGCCGTGCAAGACTGGAATTGCTGCGTAAAAACACAGAGAGTGCAGCAAGGTTGCTGCAATTAGCCGAGCAATCAGCACTCGCGTTCGATAACGGCGAACTGCTCAGCCAAATTTGTTTCCAACAATCACGTGTAGCCGAAGAGCAAGACGATTACGAGCTTGCTTTCCAAGCGTTCCAAAAATACCGTCGACACGCACTTAAGATGCTCAAAGAGCAAACTCATCGTGTCAGTATGGACAAAGCGCGAGGCTCTAAACGCCAACTCGAACAACGCGCGCGAAAACTCATTAACCGTATTCGTGCCCAACATGAATACGATCCAGAGAAACAGTTCTCAAACGTGGTGTCAGAGACTTACTGGTGGGAGCAACTGGTTCTATTCAAGACCGAGCTAAAACACTCCAACCATGCTGTGATCATGATCCGTCACTCAGATCCGGCCTTCCTAGACATCTGTACTGAGTTGGTCCATTCGCTCACTACATCTAGCGATCTTATCTCTCGCTTAAGCAGTGACCGCTTAGCGATGTTGATTGCAGAAAAGGACCAAGCAGCCGAAGAACTCTACCGCACCGTTTGCGCTATGTTAGACATCTATCCATGGAAACGCCGTGGTTTAACGGGCCCTAAGCCAACACTTTATCTACAGGACATCCTAACCTTCCCGTTCACCTTAGAGCAGTTGGAAGAGAGCCACATTGAGGTAATGAAGAATGGAACAACTGCTTAGTAAGGTGACGGATGCTGGCATGGATCCCTCTTCCGTTGCCGGTGAAGAAGCGCTAATCCTATGGGAACACATCCGTCTGCATATCGCCTCGACCAATCAAGAGAAGGCGCACTGCTACATCATCAGCGCGGAATATCGAAGTAAGATTAAACAGCTACAAGAGAGCATTGAAGAACTGCGTCATGCACTCGATTTACTTAAACTGCCAGAAGACGTTGAGGATATCCTCTCTGTCAAATCCAGCTTGAGTGACCGATTGGTAGAAAAAGGCGATTATAACTCTGCACTCACCGAGTACATTGCTTCCACCAACATTGCCGTCGAATACGGTTATATCGATGAGTATGTTCTGGCAATCATCGGCATGGGCAACCTTTGTGACGCGTATGGCGACCACAACCGCGCTCTTCGTTACTACCAAAAAATCGATGCGATTGACCATGCCATCGGCAGCCGTTCATTGAGATTACGCTATAAGCTGTACATGCTAGCTTGTTATATCAGTTTGCAACGTATAGGCGCGGCGACGGACCTCTTGAGCGAGTGCGAAGAGCTCAGTATCCTCGTCAGCGATAAAAATCTGACAGGACAAATTCACTTATACCGAGCTAAGTTGCTTCGACTGCAAAAAGAGTACAACAAAGCACTACTTGCTATCTCTCAGATTCAATACGCAACAGGCAAGCAACATACTGTTTGGCTCTCGACCATGGTAAAGATCGAGACGGCTTACTGTTTGAATGAAGTTGGTCATCAATCATTATCAAACCTATTGTTAGCTTCTACGGGGAAGCGCATCAACGAGCAAGCATCGCCTTTGATCGCGAATCGTTTTTATAACGCGATGAGCCAAGTGTGTGCTTCTCAAGGCTTGTTCAAAGAAGCACTTAACTACGAGAAAAAAGCTTTCCGAGTCGAATCTGATTTAGTGAAACATATTCCGATCAGTGAACTTGGCCCAGCTCAGTTGCGTCGCTTGAGTCGATTTGAATTACAGCTCAAGTTGATCCTTTCAGAGATTGAGAACAAAGAGCTCAAAGAAACCACTAAACAACATAAAAACACCGTTGCTCAGCTTCAACAAGATGTCTTTACCGACCCGTTAACGTCACTCCACAACCGTCGTTGGCTAGAAGTGAAGCTGAAAGACTTGTTGCTGCACGATACGCCATTTGCCCTAATGGTGATCGACATTGACCACTTTAAATCCATCAATGATGAGCTTAGCCACTTAGTGGGCGACAAAGCCATTGTGAACGTCTCCAAGGAGCTTTCTGGGTACTTCAAGTTCCGTGGTTCATCGTGTGTACGTTTCGGTGGCGAAGAGTTCTTGGTGATTCTAGAAAACACCGAGGTTGCCAAGGCAGAAATGCACGCCGAAAACTACCGCGAGCGCATTTACCAGTTTGGTTGGCATGAAATCTTAGGCGAGCGTGGCTTGACCGTCTCCATCGGCATTACCTTACATCGGGAGGGTGAGAATACTCAGCGCACCTTCTACCGTGCCGACAAAGCTCTATACCGCGCGAAAGCCAATGGTCGAAACCAAGTGTGTACTGAGCTATAAGCCAGATTTTCAATCTATAAAAAACGCCCCAGCTCAAACCGGGGCGTTTTTGTATATTGCTTCAACTAACTAAGAGAATGTTTTAAAGGAAGAACAGCGAAATACCACCGAGCGCGACTAATGTTCCAACCACGCTCTTCGCTCCTACCTTTTCACCTTTCATAGCGTAAATCACTAAGATAAACAGTGGGCTAGTGGCGATTAAGGTTTGTGCTATCGCTGGGTTGGCGTATTTCAAAGCGATTTGTTGTAGCCAAAGCGCGAGGAAAGTACCGACGAAAATCGCTAATAACAGCCATCCCATCGCCTTATTACCCATCTCTTGAATGTGCTGCTTGATGCCTTTAAACGGTGCTGGCTCAACGACTTTAATCACCAAACAAACCGCAACCACACCAATGCTGAGTCTGATTAATGCCCCCAGCAAAGGTGGAAGATCCCCTGCCACCAATGCATAGTGAGAAATCACCACCCCCGTTGCCTGGCATACACTCGCCAACAGACCAAATCCGATACCACTCCAATTGGTTTCTTCACCTGTTGAAGAGGGCTGAAAGACAACAAAAGTGACTGCAGCGGTCGTCACTACCACACCAAGCCAACTTTGTAGCGTCAGCTCCGAGCCAAGAAACACCAACGCAAGCACTCCTGATAACGGTGGAGCAAGAGATTCCAACAATAACGTTTTATTTGGTCCGATACGTTTTAGTGCAGAAAAGTAAGCGCTATCACCAATGGCAATACCAATGACACCGGACACTGCTAATACAGCAAGGTGAATAGGTTCGATTTGGCTTGGCAGACCTTGGGGGAGAAAAGGAATCACGACCAACATCATCATCGAGGCGATCACCCCTTTGACAATGTTAAGTTGCATGGCAGAAAAACGATGTCTGAATTGACTGTATATCCAAGTCGCACATGCCCAAACCATTGCGGCGCTTATCGCGGCAATCTCACCAGAATATAGCACTGTTTACTCCTTCGTATTCCATGCTGTATCTCTCAATAACTGTGAATTGAGCTATAAATAACTTGATTCACTTATTGTTCTATCAAATACTTAAACAGTTAATTTACGTAAGTTTTTCTATTTAGCAACAAGCACAGGGAAGTAAGATGTTTCTAGACTATTTTGCACTTGGGTTACTCATTTTCGTTGCTTTGGTTATCTTCTACGGAATCATCGTGATTCACGATATTCCTTATGAAATAGCAAAAGAGCGCGAGCACCCTCACCAAGACGCAATACACTACGCAGGCTGGGTTAGCCTTTTCACACTTCATGCACTTTGGCCATTCCTATGGATCTGGGCAACGTTGTGGCGCAAAGAGAGAGGCTGGGGCTTCAAGCAACTCGAACAAGAAACTCATGATATCCATCATCGCCTTGAAGAGCTAATTGATGAAGTCAATGAATTGAAAAAAGAAGTCTCTACGCTGAAAGGTGAAAAGCCAGCATCGAGCACTCCAGCACAAAAAAAACAAGGTAAGGAGGAACAATAATGGATTTACTACTGGTTCTGACTTACGCCGCGCTATGTATCGCGATTTTCAAAATCTTTAATATCCCATTGAACAAGTGGACAGTGCCAACAGCCGTACTCGGTGGTGTGGTGTTGGTCGGTACACTTATCTTATTGATGAACTACAACCACCCGTTTACTCAAATTGGTAACCAAGTGTTCTCAACCACCCCTGTTGTTTCAGGCGTTCGTGGTCGAGTCATTGAAGTTCCGGTTCAACCAAACCAACCGCTACAAAAAGGTGATGTACTCTTCCGTATCGATCCGATTCCATTCCAAGCGGAAGTAGACAAGCTAAGAGCAAAAGTAAAAGAAGCAAGCCAAGGCGCACTTGGTCTTGAGTCTAGCGTTCAAGAAGCAGAAGCAGCGGTCATCAAAGCGCTTGCAGAACGTGATAAAGCGCAACGCGAATTTGATCGTTACCAACGTGGTTTCGATCGTGGCGCCTTCACCGAGCAACAATTAGATACCCGTCGCCAAGCGTTCAAGGCCGCGCAAGCAGCACTAGAAGTGGCGCAATCAAAGCAAGAACAGGCGCAAATCGCGCTCGATTCTGAAGTGGGTGGTGAAAACACGCAAGTCGCGTCACTATTGGCCGAGTTAAGAAAAGCTGAGTTCAATTTAGAGCAAACCGTCGTAACCGCACCAACGGATGGCTATGTAACGCAATTGGCACTGCGTCCAGGTGTGATGGCTGTACCTTTGCCGCTCGCACCAGTAATGACCTTTGTCCATACCGAAGACAAGCTTTATACGGCAGCGTTTCGTCAGAACTCATTGCAACGTCTAGAGCCTGGGTTTGAAGCGGAGTTTATGTTCCGTGCATTACCGGGCAAGGTGTTTAAAGGTCAAGTGGTCGATGTGTTGCCAGCCATTGGTGAGAGCCAATTCCAAGCGCGAGGCTCACTGCTTGGAACAGAAGCTCTACGCACCAGCGGTCGCGTGTTCGTGACATTAAAAATCACGGACGACCTAGAAGAGTATCATCTGCCGATGGGTACAGCGGTTGAAGTCGCCGTTTACTCAGATAGCTTTACCCACGTATCTATCATGCGCAAAGTCCTTATTCGTATGAAGAGCTGGCAAAACTACCTATACCTAGACCATTAATTTATAGGTGAAAAAAACCATCGCAAGGTGTAATCAGGGGCTGACAGTCAGCCCCTGATTTCATTCTAGCCATCCAGACAGATAGCATTCCCACTTTTATCAATATTCTGTATAATGCGCGCCTTATTTTTGATGCTTGCTGAAAAACTAAGCCAGTCAATGAGGTGCGTGAATTCAGTCACACATTTCTTGAAGAAAAATAGAGCAAACAATAAGCAGCTTGGTTGTTTCCAAACTTTGTTACACAATCAGCGCTGCAAAACAAAGCAAGTGAACGTTCTTTAAAATCGACAATTGAACTGAGGTTATCTATGAATCTTTCTGCTAAAACCGTGGTGGTTATTGCAATCGGTGCTGCACTATACGGCATCGGCGGTTTGCCAATGTTTGGCATCCCTGTGTTTGCAAACACGACGCTGAAACCAGCAATGGCGGTATTGGCATTGTTCTCAGTATTATTCGGCCCTCTGGTAGGCTTCTTGGTTGGCTTTATCGGCCACTGGGTTACCGACCTATTTGCAGGCTGGGGCGTATGGCTCACTTGGGTACTTGGTTCAGGTATTGTTGGTTTAATTATCGGTCTTTTCCCTTCTCTGACTCGCAACCGTTTAGAGAAAGGTGACTTCAATATGAAAGACTTCGCGTTGTTCGTGGTGCTTGCTCTGCTGGGCAACGTATTCGGTTATGGCTGTTCAGCCTTCCTAGACACCATTTTGTACGCAGAACCGTTCACTAAGGTATTCACACAGTTGTCGATCATCGCGCTGGGTAACACTATTCTTATTGCTATTGTGGGCTTCTTCATTCTTAAGTCTGTCGCAAAACGTAACAAGCAAAGCCGCAACTTAACAGAGGCTTAATGTCGAATGACAATCGAATTTTCTAACTTCTCTTTTAGATATGAGTCGCTGGACAAACCGACGCTAAAAAATATCAATCTAAGGATAGAGAAAGGAGAGAAAATCGTCATTATCGGTCCAAGTGGTAGTGGTAAATCTACCCTTGGCCAATGTCTTAACGGACTGATCCCACACGCTATCAAAGGGGAAACCAGTGGCAAACTGACCATCAATGGTCAAGACACCGCCCCTTTTGACATGCACCAATTCACCGAACAAGTTGGTACCGTACTGCAAGATACGGACAGCCAATTTGTTGGGTTGAGCATTGGTGAAGACATCGCATTCGCGTTGGAAAACCAATTGATGTCTAACATCGACATGTACCCTTTGGTCAAAGCTACAGCCAAAATGGTCGATTTGGAACAGATGTTAGGTCGTTCTCCTCACGATTTATCAGGCGGTCAAAAGCAGCGCGTTTCTTTGGCGGGTATTTTAGTCGATGACGTTGACATCTTATTGTTCGACGAACCACTGGCAGCCCTTGATCCGAAAACGGGCAAAAAGACCATCGAGATTATCGATGACCTGCACCGCGAAACGGGCAAAACCATCATCATTATCGAGCACCGTCTTGAGGATGTACTGCATCGCTCTGTTGACCGTATCATTCTGATGGAAAGTGGTGAAATCATCGCAGATACCACGCCGGATGAAATCTTAACGTCCCCGCTTCTTGAAGATTACGGTATCCGTGAGCCTCTTTACCTTTCTGCTTTGAAAGAAGCAGGCTGCGCGATTGAAGGCGATGCAAAGCCATCGAGTTTAAGTACATTGCCATTGGCGCAATACCAATCCGCCGTCAGTGCATGGTTTGAAACCTCAAAAGCAACCAACATTGAAAAGCAAGACGAGACTCTTCTGGCTGTTCGTAACCTTACCTATTCATACGATGGTGAGAAAAACGCGCTTGAAGACGTTAGCTTCGATGTAAAACGCGGCGAATTCGTTTCGGTTTTGGGTAAAAACGGTTCCGGCAAATCCACCATCACTAAGCTTGTGATGGGCGTGATTGAACCAGACCAAGGTTCGATGATCTTGAACGGCCAAGACTTAAACGAGCTAACCATTTTCGAGCGCAGCCAAAAGGTTGGCGTGGTAATGCAAAACCCAAATCATATGATTTCGCATCACATGATTTTCGACGAAGTGGCTTTCGGCCTGCGTAACCGTGGCGTTGAAGGGAACCAAATCGAAGCGAAGGTATTGGAAGTCCTTGAGCTGTGTGGTTTGAGCAAGTACCGCCATTGGCCAATTGAGGCCTTAAGCTACGGTCAGAAGAAGCGTGTGACGATTGCATCGATTCTTGCTTTAGAGCCTGAGCTTTTGATTCTGGACGAGCCTACTGCAGGTCAAGATTATCGTAACTACACATCAATGCTGAGTTTTATCGAGAAGCTTAATCGTGAACTTGGCATTACGGTGATGATCATCTCTCACGACATGCACTTGGTTTTGGAATACACCACTCGTTCCATCGTGATTGCCGATAGCAAGTTGATTGCTGACGCGCCAATGACTGAAGTATTCAGCAATCCAGCTTTGTTAGACCAAGCGAACCTGACGACAACCAGTTTGTATGAACTGGCGACTGAGTTAGACATAGAAAACACGAACGGCTTTATGCAGCACTTTATTGACGTTGAAAAAGCGCGCCGAGAGCGTGATAACAAAGCCGATGTACAACCTTCAGAAGCTCAAGATTCACAAAATAATGATGTTAAGAACATTGAGAAAGTAGTGGCATGAAAGACAACAAGATGAAGTTTGGTATCAACTACATCGATACCCAATCGCCACTGCACAAACTCAATGGCATCACCAAGTTTTTGATGTTCATTGCCTGGGTAACGGTGGTACTTACGACCTTTGATTTGCGTATCATCGCTCTACTGATCGTTGTAGGCCTTGGTTTGTTAAGAATGACCAAGGTACCTTTCCATGTCTACAAGCCTTTACTGATCGGTACAGGCAGTGTTTTGTTGATTAATGCGTTGTTTATGTTCGCATTAGCGCCGCAGCAAGGCAGTGAATACATGGGCTCGACGACGGTATTGTTGTCGTTACCGGGTAATTACTCACTCACCCAAGAGACCTTGTTCTATTTGGTTACCGTGACACTGAAATACTTCAGCATGTTCCCTATTGCTTTGGTGTTTGTGTTTACCACGCATCCTACTGAATTCGCAGCAAGTTTGAACCGCATGGGTGTGCCTTACAAAATCGCTTATGCCGTCAGTTTGACCTTACGTTACTTACCAGAAGTGAAGAAAGACTTCGTGAACATCATGCACGCTCAACAAGCTCGTGGTTTAGAACTGAGTAAGAAAGCGCCGTTGTTTACCCGTATGAGGAACGTTTCTAAGATCTTAGGCCCTTTGATTTTCTCTAGCCTAGATCGCGCCGACCAAATCTCTAACGCGATGACATTGCGTGGTTTTGGCCGTCGCTCTTCTCGTACTTGGTACAGCCTAAAGCCACTGACCAAAGCCGATATGGTATGTATGGCCGGCATCGTCGTGATTGTTGCTGCAGCGATTAGCAAACGCGTTATAGACACTCAGCTGTTTTGGTATCCGTTCTAAGCGAACCGGTCTCGCGTTGAAAACCGAGTACAAAAATGGGATGCCTCTGCATCCCATTTTTATAACCAGCTTTCGCGCTAAGTTATTAAGTAGTAAGTACTAACTTAGTTCCATCTCAACACACGAGTCTCATTTCCCTCTTCCGGCTTGGCAGGAATGTTCAAAGAAAGCAGCAAGCTCACTGCGGCCATAGCGGCACCAATGTAAAACACGCTTGAAGGCGAAACCAGCCAAATCACACCAAAGGTTACTGGAATCACGACAGCGGCAATGTGGTTGATGGTAAACGCCACACCCGCCGTTGATGCCATGTCTGCCGGATCGGCTATCTTCTGGAAGTAGGTTTTGATTGCAAGTGCCAAAGCGAAGAACAGATGATCGACCACGTACAGTGCTGCCGCCCACTCCGCAGTTTGTACTAAACCGTAACCGACGAAGACAAAAATCAGTCCCACATATTCAAACATCAAGGCTTTGCGCTCACCTACGACACCGATGAAACGTCCAATACGCTTAGCGAAAAGAAAGTTAAACAAGTAGTTGATTAAGAAGAGAAGCGTAATGTCTGCAGCCGAATAGCCAAACTTCTCAACCATCAAGAATCCAGCAAAAACCGTGAAGATTTGACGTCGTGCACCGCTCATAAAGGTCAACGCGTAGTACAGCCAGTAACGCTTACGCAGAACAAGCTTCTTATTTTGTGGTACTTCCGTTTTGAATTCTGGGAAGGCAAACGCCATGATCATAATCAACACAAAACCAATACCACCAGCCAATAAGTAGACGGTTTTGAATTCCAGTTTCAACTGCTCCAACAGCACCCAAATTGCACCGTATGTGAACAGTGAGGCTAAGGCTCCAACCGAAATGAACTTACCCAGCATTTCCGGCGCTTCTTCCTTAGAAAGCCATTGCAAGGACAAAGATTGCTTCAGTGTTTCGAAATAGTGGAAGCCAGTCGACATCAACAAGGTGGTAAAAAGCAATCCAAACAAAGATGGGAAGTAACCTGTGATTGCCGTGCCGAGTGTCAGCATGGCGAGCGAGACCAACATAAAACGTTGCTCACGGATAAACAGCAAAACAAACACAACAGTGAAAGCAAGAAAACCGGGAATCTCACGCACACTTTGCAGTAAGCCGATATCGGCTCCATCAAAGTTGGCTTTTTCGATAACGAAGTTGTTCAGTAACGCCATCCAAGTGGAGAAGGCAATAGGAACAATAATGGAAATCAGCAGAAGAAAGTTTTGTGGCGTTCTCCAACTTTTCTGTGGCGTATTCATGATGAGTCCTTAGAATATGAAGCCGTCATCATACCGCCAAATGTAACAAATTCGCAATATCATTATAATTTAACCTTTCTTAGTACTTTCTTTTAATTTCATCAGGTTAGGTAAAAAAATGGCACAGAAAAAATTCGCTACCGTCCATTTTATTTGATGATAATTAAAACAATTTTTACAAATTGAAAATTATGACCGCATTCCTTCGTATGAATCGTAGCCTGACCGCTCATAGACCAAGGAAAGATACGTGCTTCTTGTTCAACTCTCAGAAGGTTATACTGTTGCGTATCAATGGTCATTTTGACGCAAGCCTCTGAAATCCAAAGTTTGATATGATGAAAAAACAAGTCCTGTTTCTTTGCACCGGTAACTCCGCTCGCTCACAACTTGCCGAAGCGATCTTCAACCATATGGCAGGTGAAATGTTCCATGCCGAAAGCGCAGGAGTCCACCCAAGTGACGTCGACACAAGAGTGTTTGATGTATTGAAAGCGCATCAAATAAGTAATGAAGGACTTCGCTCGAAAGACTACGCAGAAGTGGAAAAGAATCACTATGACTTCGTCATTACATTGTGTGATAACGCCAAAGATGAATGCGTGATCTTCGACCAAGACATCGACCAATTGCATTGGAATCTCATCGATCCAAAACCGCTTGAAGGTGTCGAACCTTTCCAGAATACGGCAAAAGAATTGATTGAGAGAATCGGTCTATTTCTACTGCTCAACAGTGAAGAAAACCGCACACAAGTGGATCCGAGCAATTTCTTTAAGCTGATGAGCGATCCGCTGCGACTCAAGATATTGATGCTGTTAGAAGATGAACAAGATCTAACCGTAACCGATTTGAAAAACGCTTTGAATGAAAGCCAGCCAAAAGTCTCTCGCCACCTGGCTTTACTAAGAGACACGACATTCTTGAAAGATACCCGACATGGTCTTTGGATTCATTATCGCTTATCCCCATCTTTGCCTATGTGGATTAAGCATTTACTCCAAACCGTTCGCATTGGGAATCCAGGCATAATTAACGCAGAGAAGTCACGTTTAAAAGCCGCACAAAACAACGAGCAATAGTCGCTTAGCTCTCTTTTAATTATCTCTCATCCCCTCGAGGCACTGCATAAAATTTTTATTGTAAGCAGTGTCTCCTTGTCATGCTCTCGTCAATTCTATGGTTTGGAATCTACCCAACACAACAAAATCAGCAACTCCTTGAAAAACAAAAACTAATCAAAGTAATTACATTTAATTTGGATACAACCCAAAACGCTTCAATTAGAGTGAACAGATTAAGTGTTTGTATGTTTAGCATTGGCAAATTTAGCGTTATTTAGAATGCCTTTTTCACAGACAGCGAACGCGATATCGTTGAGAGGTTGCCACCACGTTCCCGACTCTAACTGGTGGCCACTTACTTGTAGCTCCACATAAGCCTTACCCACCTAATACTCCATAGGTGGGATTTTTTTATCTGTCTCTCCCACCTGTAGGCATCCATGAATAACGAAATTTGGATGTGACCATTCAATTCGAAACCATTTCGATATTATCTAAGTCATCGCCGAATGATTGGCAACGCAAACCCTATTCATTTCACAAGGAAAACCAGTGCAAAGAAGAAAAATTGTTAAGGCCTTTCTTTGGGTAGTACTTGGAAGTTCATTCTTGTTGAAGCAAATTATCAGTATGGAATATCTGGTTCACTAACAAGTATGAAAAAGTGGCTCGAGGTGCGACCTCAAGAAAGCCTGACTTTCAAGGAAGAGAGCAGGCTTTCACTTTCTAGACATCTAGCCGAGTGACTATCTTAAAAATGCCTAAATCCTTTACAAGGCCGATGCTAAATTTAGCACCGAGTTGAGAGATTAGGATTCAAGAGATGAAATACGCATTTTCAGTGATGTTATTGTCACTGCTTCCTGTGGTCGCAAACGCTGGCCCTATCGATCCGAAATGTAGCCCTAAAAAACTGGCTAACGGCGTGACGAAGGTGGTCGGAAACCGCTGTACGTTGGATGAAACGATCGCAGATACCACAAAAGAAGCACTAGGCGTCGATCATCGCGTCAACCCTAAGAAGCGACTAGAGAGAAAAGGTATCATTAAAGACGAAAAGTCGGACTAATTGCCGACTTTCCATCCCTTCCTAAAATGGCCAGTGGTTATCGACACTGGCCATTTGGTTTTAGTCGATGTTCTTCACGTTAAGCCGGTTTTGAAATTCAAATACCTTCTCAGGACAAACATCTAAGCAGCGCCCACAACTCATACAAGTTTGATCCATCACACGTCGGTCACCTTCTTTTAGTGGCTGACGCAAAATCTCCGGCTCGGGGCAAACATAAAAACAATCCATGCATTTTGTGCAGTCTTCTCGGCGAACGGCGGTCACGCGCAACAAACTCTTGCTGCCAATCACGCCATAGGTTGCACCCAGTGGACACAAGTGGCCACACCAACCGTGCTCAACCAACAGCAAATCCAGCACAAACACGAGTAGAATCAAAACCCAACCAGCGCCCATGCCAAATACTAAGCCTCGGTGAAGTGCAGCAACAGGATCTAACCATGTCCAAAGCACAGAACCTGAAATCGCACTGCCCAGCATCAAAGCTGGAATCAACCAATAACGAATATTAGGTGACCACCGGTAGCTCGCTTTAAGGTTAAGTTTTCTGCGCAGCCACGCCGCAAAATCCGTCACAATATTCACAGGACATACCCAAGCACAAAAAGCGCGAGGAGCAAGAATTGCGTAAAACACCAATACAATCGCAACGCCTAGCAAAGCGTTAAACTCTGGAATATGACCTGTGGCGAGAGACTGTAATACAATCAGGGGATCGCTAAGTGGCACGGTATTAAGCAGCATACTGGAAGACAAATTGCCTTGTAGAATGCCCCATGTTGGCCCTGCCATAAACAGAACAATGATAGTCAGTTGGCATAATCGACGTAGAATGAGAAAACGATGCGCACGCCACCATCCCAGTTTTTCGATGGCTTCTTTGCCAGCATCTTGCGCTAAGTTCTTGGCCATTATTGACTTCCTTTAAGCGACTCAAGCGCACCACTCGGTACTGGAGTTTCTTCCGGTAAGACGTTCTCTAATGGCTTGTCGATGTCTTGCCAGCCAAAATTGTAGTGACTGCCCACTTTGCCTTTGGCTAAATCTGTCGGCACGACTTTAATCGCCGCAACCTCTAATACGCAGGCTTGTTCGCATTTACCGCAGCCAGTGCATACGTCGGAGTTAACTGTTGGAATAAGCTTCGCGTGATAACCAGTTCTGTCATTACGAATATTTTCTAATGTAATGGCTTCATCGATGAGCGGACACACGCGGTAACAAACGTCGCAACGTAAACCCTGCCAGTTCAGGCAGGTTTCGTGGTCAATAAGTACAGCGGTTCCCATTCTCGCATCGTCGATGTCTGTTAAGTCATGGTCCAAAGCACCACTCGGGCAGGCGACGACACACGGAATGTCCTCGCACATTTCACATGGAATATCACGTGCAGTGAAGTAAGGGGAACCTGTTGCCACTGGAGATAATAAGCTGGCAAGTTTCAAGGTGTCGTAAGGGCATGCTTGGACGCACAAGCCACATCGAATACAGGCGGACTCAAAATCAACTTCTGGTAAGGCGCCGGGGGGACGAATGGGCACACCTTTAGTTTCGCGTGCTTGGCTTTGCAATGATTGCAACCCCAGAACACACGCGGCTGCACCAACACCAGCTGCGGTGCGCGCAGTGTCCCGCAAGAATCGACGTCGACTTTGCGAGACTTTTGATTGAGAGGATTTCATTATTGTATTCCTCAAACACGCTCTAATTGCTCTTAAATAAGTTAAGCATAAATAGCGCTAAAAAGACGTGCTCCCCATACCCCATAAGAGGTAACTCCAACCTGTCTTGATTAAAATCAACTCGTTGCAGATACCAACTTCACACTTTGATAAAAATGGGTTTATTTTGATGAATATACCCAAGTGACTTCAAGATGCTGGATTCAGAGCGTTGTCATTGATTCGAGGTCAAGGAAAACAACGCCGTGGAATAGCGAGCTCTTTCCAAGTTGTTTGAAGCAGAGATCGAGTCAATGACACGCTCCCGAAGGGCACTCTTTGCAAATAGTAAGGGTCTTGGCTTGTATACTTTGTTGTCGATTCTTGATTTAGACCCACTAGACCTTTAAATCGCCGCCGCGTCTACAAACCAAGTCATTCTCGCTGAACCACGCATCTCGAGGTTACTTGGGTATACAACTTCACCATTATTCTCCATAAAGGTGAATTTCTTTAGCACAAAAATTCAACAAAAAATCACTCTCATTGGAATTTTCAATGATAATTCACTATAAAAAGTGAAAGTTAGAGGTTCGTAACATACTAATTTAAAAGCCATTTGGAGGGTAAAATTAAAAAAAGGCTATTCAAAGCAACGTTCTCTGGTTAGATTGAAGTTAATTCCAACAAACCACAGGAGAGAAGCATGGAAATTATCGTTCGTCCAACCACTGTTGAAGACGCCGCTGCACTAGTCGAAATTTATTCGCAACCAAAAGCACAACGTGAAACCCTGCAACTCCCGAAGCCATCCGTCACCATGTGGGTCGACCGGTTATCCAACATGCCAGCTGGTGTGTATAGCTATGTCGCAGAAATCGATGGCAAGGTGGTAGGAAACATTGGGTTCCATCACTCACAACGTCCAAGAACTTCGCACACCGCATCATTTGGTATTGGTGTTCATGATAAGTACCACGGTTTAGGGGTTGGCAGTGCGCTGATAAGCACAGTGACTGAACTAGCAGACAACTGGCTGAATGTAAGACGCATCCAAATTGAAGTGAATACTGATAACGAAGCGGCGATTGGCTTATACAAAAAACACGGTTTTGAGATCGAAGGTGAGTTAGTTGATGCCTCTTTCCGAGACGGAGAGTTTATCAATACCTACAGCCTAGCTCGCATTCGAAAACCGAAAAACTAATAGTTATCCACCATGATAAAACTCCCACTTTTTCACTATGAAATCCAGCGGGAGTTTTTATTTACTGCTTCAAGTCCAAATAGTCTAACGCTCGTTTCGTTAACGATTCGGTATAGGGGTTAATCTTCCAGTGTTCTGGGCTCCACCCTTTCACAAAGCGCTGAAAATCTGCCCACGCAACAGCAAACAATGGCCGCCATTCTTGCTCAACCACAGAAACGTCAAGCTCAGGTTGATAGTGTTCAAGCGCCTTAGCTAAAGCATTGAAGTAGGTGTCCAGTACCCAAGCTTCCATCTCAGCACACTGGCTAGGTTCAACAGCGCTGCTCATAAACAGTGCCACATCTTTCATCGCACAGCCATGTCCCACATATTGGAAATCTACTGCCGCAACGGCTGAGCCTTCATCGTCAAAGCAAAAATTGGCCAGTTTAGCGTCCCCATGAACCAAAGTTTGAAAACGCACCTGACGCAAAGTGCGATCAATCAATTCAGCATTCTTCTTAAGCCTTTCATCCTTCAGTACCGATAGTTCATCAGGTCTTGTGGCTAAATGCCAATAGGTGCCGGTTTGCCATAAGGTTTCATCACACACGCCAATATAGCGGGCATGAAAGTTTGCCAACCAAGTCAAGCAGGCTTTTAAGTGTCCTTCACTCGCGTTTTTAATCACGTTTGGATAACCAGCCTGAGCGAGATCTTCCATGACAATTAGCCATTCATTTTCATTCTGAAAACACTTTAATCCTTTAGGGATTCGACAGTGTTCATCAACCCGTTGACTAAAGTTCTGATACCAACTCACTTCCACTTGGTAAGAATGCAGCTTACGTTGGTGCGAGCGATCGGTATTCCAGCCTCGAGGGTGTTCGGAGGGCTTAGGAAGTTGAACGTGTTTAACGATGATAGAGTGAGATGGGAAAGTCAGCCGAACGAGTTCACCATAACCACCCCATAGTGATTGAATGACATCAATGCGTTCAAGCGAACCGAGTTCGAGTTCATCACCGATGCTTTGATATAGTGGGTTAATCATTGGCTCCATTATGCGAGTAAATGTGCCCATTCTGGGTGTCTTGCTATGTATTTAACCACGTAAGGACAAACAGGTACAACGCGATAACCTTGTGCCTCTATTTCTGGCAAGACGGCCTCCATCATCACTTTGCCGTAACCTTTACCCCGTAACTCTTCAGGAATCAAAGTCGACGTAATGTGCATCGCCTGTCCATCCAGCTTATAAACCACCTTCGCTTTGTGGTTACTCTCTAAATCGACCCAAAAAGTTTGGTTTATTGTGTCTTGTGTCACTTTCTGCATTATCGGCTCCCCACTTTTCCCTTTCACTTTATTGAAACCATCTATACGACTGCCTAGAATGATACCCACGAATCATCTAGTCACTTCGTACTAATAATAGCGCGTAACACCTTCTCACATCAGGCACGACAATAATAATGAGAAATATGATCGCGAGCGCCGGAGATAAGAGAACATCTCCACAAAGCAGAAACGCTCCAGAACGTCAGGCAAGCACACTCAACAGCACCGATGCAATGGCAATGGTAGAACACGGCAGTGAAGTGACTCTCAACGTCACCACGCCCGTTGGTACCAAGTTCATCACCACCAGCACATTTATGGGCTGTCATTCTAACAATACCGCGCTGATTGAAATCCCAAATATCTCCGATGAGGATTTGAAGTTTTACTTTCAAGAAGGCTTTTGGATCAACGTAAAAGCTTACTCCCATCGTGGCGAAGGTGCCGTCATTCCTTTCCGAGCACAGCTCAAACACCGTTTAGGCGACCCCTACCCACTATTGGTACTAAACCTTCCTAATACCATGCAGGTATATCAGCTGAGAAAAGAAGTGCGATACGAAGTGAATCTGCGCTCTCGCCTTCAGTTTGAACAATACCGAGCAGAGTGTGAGATACGTGATCTCTCTAAAAGCGGTTGTCGATTCGTGACGTCACCAATGAGCAGAACATTGCAAGTTGGCGATCTGGTGACGCTCGACATTACCATGCCAGGTAATGGTCGTATGCTTGCGCCATTGAAGGGGAGAATTTGTAACTTGCAGAAATCGGTTCATTACGCCCGTTACGGCGTGGAGTTTGATGATTTCGGCAAAGCTAACGCTAAGAACCTGTTAAGCCATCTCAAATTTGATGGCACCAAGCTAAAGCTGAAAGGCTAACGCAACACGGCTTTTCTGCATTTTACCGCTGTAACGGAAAAACCCCTTACCATCTGGCAAGGGGTTTTAAATGACTAAGAATAAGGCAGTATATTTTCAGTCATTATCGACTTAGAAGTCGTAGCGTAGACCCAGTGCTAGCTCGTCTTTCTCGTCAGCACCTTCGTTGTCCGTTAGGTCGAAGTTGTATGACGCGTAGCCGCGGAAGTTAGGCTTGAAGTAGTAAGTTACGTCAACCGCTAGGTTGTCTACAATATCAGTGTCTTCTACATCACCTTTGTTGTAAGTAGAGGTGAACACTGTTTGGCCCATTGTGTATGCAGCTGCAAGTTCGTAGCCTTTGTAATCGTCAGAATCTTTCTCGATACCTGTGTAGTTACCAGCAACGTAGAAGTTACCTACAGTGTAAGAAGCCGCTAGCATGTACTGATCAAAGTCATTTTGGTTAGCAAAGCCAGCACCTAGCTCAAAGCCAGTGTCAGCGAATGCGTAAATACCAGATAGAGAGAAGCCATCTTGCTCGTTGTCGTCAAAACCGTTCACATCTGTTGTGCGATCAGCAAAACGGTAGCTTGCGCGTACTGCTAGTTGCTCGAACTGGCCAGAGTAAGAAACCATGTTATCTGTACGGTCAGCAACTGGCAGTTTTAGTGCTGCAGTGTTGCCGTGGTAAGCCATGATATCAGTGAAGTCAGTGATAACACCTAGTGCACCGTCGTTTTTACCGTAAGTGATTTCACCGTACTTGCCACCAAGACCCGCGTAAGCGTAACGAGTTTCAAGATCGCTGTTACCGTCTACACCACCGTTTTCGAATGTTTCAAACTCACCTTCCCAGAAACCAACACCGTATAGGCTATCGCTGATTTCCTGTTTGCCTAGGAAGTTAAGACGGATGCGAGAACGGTCTTCTGCTTTGCCATCCATCATAGATAGACGAGCTTCAGCGCGGCCGCCCATTTCTAGTGAAGTGCCATCTTGGTTGTACAGTTCTGAAGCGACAACTTGAGATCCAGATGCTAACAGTGCCACTGCTACAGCTAAAGTTTTCAATTTCATTTATAGTTTTCCATATCTTTGTTTTGTCATTATTTTCTCACCAGAAAACAGGACTTTTCTGTACCAACGAGAAAACGGGCGGCATAGTAGCAGCTGCGCTTTTTAGCGCAACAAGTTGAATACACAGCCTAAATTGAACAAAACACCATTAGTGGTGACGATATGAATATGTCAAAACCATCAAGTTGTCGGATAGTTAGAAAAATGTGTGCGCGTCAAAAAACATTTGACGCTAGAAAGCCTGGTTTAACATTTATAAATGTGACATGAGTCACGCATTATTTTTGGTAACTGACTGTTTTAATTACTGTTGATTGAGTCATTACTTCACTTTTCATAAAAAAAATCCCCGAGCCGAGGCTCAGGGATTCTGGTTATATTCAGTCAGTTTGTATTGCTTAAGGTTTCTACTTAATGCTTATAGCTTGAAGAAGCTCAACTGTTCTTTTTGTTTCTCTGCAAGGTGAGAAAGCTCCGTACTTGCACTCGCACTTTGGCTAATGCCCGCTACGTTTTGGTTCACAAGCTCAGACATGTTAACGACATTGCGGTTGATGTCTTGTGTTACTTGAGACTGCTCTTCCGCCGCAGTCGCCACTTGCGTGTTCGAGTCGTTGATATTCGCTACCGACTCTGTAATGCCGATCAGTGCGTCGTTCGCTTGTTGAGTCAGCTCGTTGTTGCGGTTAAGCATCTCTAGGCTCACCTGCATGCTGTCGTTTGCTAGACCAGACTGCGCTTGAAGCTCTTCAATGATAGACGAGATTTCTTGCGTAGAGTCTTGTGTACGAGCAGCCAGCATACGCACTTCATCAGCTACCACGGCAAAACCACGGCCAGATTCACCAGCACGCGCGGCTTCAATCGCGGCATTTAGCGCTAGAAGGTTCGTTTGCTCAGATACGCCACGAATCACTTCGATAACGTCGTTGATTTGAACGGATTGCTCTTTTAGACGCAGAACCACTTGCGCAGCATCGTTCAGTGCTTGAGACATTTGCTCGCTTGCTTGTGCACTCTCTTGGAAGATCGCTAGGCCAGATTGCGCTAGGCCGTCAGCTTCACGTGCTGTTGCATCTGCAGATGTCGCGTTATCACTTACGTTATTAGCCGTGCTCGCTAGCTCATTGACTGCCGACGCAACTTGCTCGATTTCCGCTAGCTCTTGCTGAGCATTTGCTTCTGCTTGCGTCATTACTGCAGCAAGCTCAGTTGAAGCAGAAGCCACTTCTTCACTGATGCGCATCAATTGATCAACCGTATCGTGAAGTTGCTTCGCTGTTTGGTTTACGTCTTTGCTTAGCTGAGAAATTTCGTTGTCGCCATCAATGTCTGCACGTACCGACAGGTCACCACCTGCTAGCTTACGCATCACTTCTTGCAGTTTTTGGATTGGCGTTACGATCATGCCAGATAGGAACCAAGCGCCTAGTAAAGAGAATGCAAATACCGCAATAACTGACATCATGGCATTGTTTTGTACGCGAGTATGCTGGCGTGCGCTCTCTGCAGTTGCTTCCGTAGCAATCTCATTCACACGCTGTGATAGTGCGTTGATGGTCGCAACCATTTCGTTGCCCACACGGCGGTAACCTGAGATGAAGTTTGTGTATTCGTTATCCGACACTAAACCACGGTCATGGCGGTTAAAGAAATCAACAGCACGAGTAGAGTAATCAATGTAAGCATCGATACTTTGACGAACCTTCTCCGCGTCTTTGCTAAACGTACCGCGTGCATCGATAAGATCAAGGTCTGTATCAATGGCTTTTGCGCCCGCTTTCAGGTCAGCAAGGAACGCATCACGACGAGCAGCATCGTAGATCGCGTAAACCGCGCTTATGCGTAATGGGTAAACTTGGTCATCAATTTGAGCCAGCGTGTCTTTGTAAAACACGAGAGAATCGGAGTTAGAAGCAACCAATTCTTGCTCTGCTTCTAGGTTGTTTTGAGTGATCCACAATGTAATAAACAGAGTGATCGCGGTGAATAGAACTGGAACCAAAACTTGCGTTCGTACCGACAAGTTTTTCAGTGATAGCTGCATGAGTAACCTCAGGTATTTGAGTGTTGGCTTCCTTGCGATGGGATTATTCCCAGACGAATAGACAAGGAGGCAAATACTAGAGGTAGATCACATTTTTGTCCAGAGTAAAAAGCCATCAATTTCATGGCTTTAACGACAATATCCCGACATTACGTCAGGATATTGTCGTTGTGACAAGTTATGAAAGCTTGTACGTCTTTCTATAAACTTTTAAGTCAACGATCGCTTATTTTCTCAGCGCATTTAACTTAGCTTGTGCTAACCCAAAAATGGTGTCGATTGGGTAAGTTCCTTCGTCTGTTGCTTCGCCCGCCGCTTTACCAGTAAATAGCTCAACAGCCTCAGTTACGTGATCAATTGCCCAGATGTGGAAATCCCCCTTCTCTACTGCTCTCACAATGTCAGGACGAAGCATTAGGTTATGCACGTTGGAACGTGGGATGATCACCCCTTGTCCCGCATGACGCCCTTTGATTTCACACACATCGTAGAAGCCTTCGATCTTCTCGTTCACACCGCCAATAGGTTGCGCTTCACCGAATTGGTTCATCGAACCTGTGATCGCAATATCCTGACGGTTTGGCTGTTTCGAGAACGCAGATACCACAGCACAGAACTCAGCCATACTTGCGCTATCGCCATCAACACCACCGTACGATTGCTCAAAGGTAATTGTGGTGGTCAGTGGTACACGTGCAGTCTTACCGAACACAGACGACAAGTAAGCAGACAGAATCATCACACCTTTAGAGTGGATGCTACCGCCAAGGTCGACACTTCGTTCGATATCAATCACGTCTCCATCGCCGTAACACGTCGTCGCAGTAATTCGGTTTGGCGCACCAAACATGTGATCACTGGTGCTCAGTACCGAAAGAGCATTGACTTGGCCAACAGCAGAACCATCAGTGTGAATCAAGGTTGTGCCATTGACGAATGTTTCCATCACGCTATCTTGCAAACGACTAACTCGCATTTCTTGGTTGCTCAAAGCCTCTTCCACGTGTCCGATACGGATCATGTTGGAATTCGCTTGGCGAGCAACGTAGTTAGACTCACGTAATAGGTTAGCGATATTGGCAGAATGCAACGAAAGCTTGGTTTGGTCACCAGACAAGCGTGAGCTGTACTCGATAATGCGCGCAATGGCTTTCTTATCGCAGTGCAGCATGTTGTTGTCGTTCACCACACTAGAGATAAAACGTGCGTATTGCAGCTCTGAATCCGGCGTACGTTTCATTTCATCTTCGAAATCCGCCGTTACTCGGAACAGCTCACCAAACTCCGGATCGTAATGTTGCAGCAATTGGTATGTACGGTAATCACCAAACAAGATGATCTTGATATCCAATGGAATCGGTTCAGGATCAAGAGAAACCGCGCCAGTCAGCGTTACTTCTTTCTCTAGTGACGTGAAGCTCAACTGACGAGAGCGTAAAGCACGCTTCAATCCGTCCCACACGTAAGGCTGTTCTAGTACCTTTTGTGCATCCATCAATAGCACACCACCGTTCGCCTTGTGCAAGCTACCCGCTCGAATCAAAGAGAAATCGGTGAATACCGTACCTTTGAAGGTTGCGGTTTCAATTGAACCAAACAGCGAGTGGTAGTTCGGATTCTCTTCTACCACGATAGGGAACTCACTGTTTTTGCGATTTACCAGCACGTTGACTTTGTAACGACGTGGCAGTTTCTTATCCAGAGAAGCGGTCGCAATCTCACCTTGCTCACCACTCTGCTCTAAGAAGATCTCAGCGTTTTCAACAATGTCTTTTTGCAGATCGGTTAGGTAAGTTTTGATTTCTGGATACTCAGCGTAATCCACTTTCAACTGCTTGATGAAGTGAGTGATAACATCCAACGTCACATCATCGTTAAGCTTTTTGATCTTCTCACTGAACGAGTCTTCCCACTCGGTTAACTCACGTACCATGTTACGTAAGCTCACTTCCAGCTCATCAATGCTACTGCCGAAGTATTCCTGCTCTTTCTTGCTTAGCTCATCGAAAGACTCTTCGGTATGCAGTTCTTCACCATTCATAGCCACAAATTGATAATCACCTTGCGCAGTGATCGTTAGGCTAATGCCCTTCTCTTTGGCTTCTTTACTGATGGTATCCAATTCTGACTGTTGCTTGTTCGCCAATTGGTTTTTTAGGCGATCGGCACGGCTGTAGTACATCTCGTTATCGAAAGCGAGAGGCAGTGCATTCAGTAGCTTGCCCATCAGTTTTTCGATATCGACTTTAAGCTTGTTACCGATACCGCAAGGCAGTTTCAGTACTTTTGGTGTGCGCGTGTCTTCAAAGTTCGCGACATAACACCAATCAAACAGAGCCGCATCATCATGCTGATGGCGGTTTAAGTAGCGCAAAATCATGGTGCGCTTGCCCAGACCATTCTGACCAATGGCGTAGATGTTGTACCCTTTCTCCTTGATTGACATAGCGAACTCAACCGCTTTTTGTGCGCGTTCTTGCCCAACAATCTCGTCAATCGGAGGTAATTCCTTGGTCGACTTACATGGCATATTCTCTAACTCAGCTACAGAATACAGCTGTTTAGGTTCCAATCTTAGTACTGCCATACTCGCCTCCTTTTTCTTATTGTCTTTACCTCAGTGTAGAGATTATTTGTTTAAATTTAAGTGATTTATCTTCCACACCGGTTCGTTTGGACATTTTACGAACAGCTGTACGCCATTTAAAATGAAAACAAGTCGCACTTGCAATTGATAATTAATTTCATTTAATATCTATTCAAATCGAATTTTGTGGAGATGAAGATGAATATTGAGCAATGCTGGATGCGCTACTTAAAAGCAGAACAGCTGATGGAACAAGGCCATTGGCCAGAAGCTCATCGCTTGTATGAAGATGTTCTCAGCCATTTGCCAAATCACATTCACTCCGCACTCGAAAACGACCTTACCAAGCCATGCCAGTTTGTATGTCTCATCAGCGGTTTGCGCGATGCCAGCGTAGCCCAATCTGAAATTCTCAATAAACTTGGAATGCAGCAAGAGGCGTTTTCAGCCCTTAACCAATCGTACGCTCTGTTCCAGTTCTTACAACTCGAAAGCCATGATTTGATTAGCCGAGTTAGCCAGTTATTGAGTAAGCAAAGTGAAGATTTACTCGCGCACATGGCCGCATTTTGCTCGGCGCAGCGCAATGCTCAGTGGATGATCGAACTCGACCATGTCACTCGTGCTCATGAGCAATTCTTGTATCTGCAAGCAATGACTGCAGCAGAAACGGGAGCGCCTCAGCTATATAACTAGGCAGGGATAACCCGGTATAGGTTTCTGCCAACGTGAAGAGGCAGTAACAGTAACAACAACTCGATACACAAGGAAACGTGATGTCCACACAAACCATTCTTTCGGTGAACAACCTGTCTGTGAGCTTTACGACAAACGATGGTATCGTCGATGCAGTAAAGAATGTTAGCTTTGATCTTAAAGCTGGTGAAACGCTGTCTATCGTAGGCGAATCTGGTTCAGGAAAATCAGTCTCGACCAATGCGTTGATGAGGTTGCTGCCAGATAATGCCATTTTGCACGCCAATTCCTCTATCGTCTTTGAAGGCGAATCAATCCTAGAAAAATCTGAACGCCAAATGCAGAGTATCCGTGGCGATCGTATTGGCATGATTTTCCAAGAACCCATGACTTCGCTAAATCCATACATGCGTGTGGGTATTCAAGTGGCCGAAGCCATCATGTGCCATCGTCCAGTGAGTAAAAAACAAGCGAAGCAAAAAGTTCTCGAGTTGTTCGATTTAGTGCACTTACCAAACCCGCAACAAGCTTACGACAAGTATCCACATGAATTCTCCGGCGGTCAGTTACAACGTATCATGATTGCCATGGCGTTAATTAACGAGCCCGACATTCTGATTGCCGATGAACCAACAACGGCGCTCGACGTGACCGTTCAAGCTGAAGTGCTTTATTTGATCAAAGAGATCCAAGCGAAAATGGGCATGGCGATTCTCTTCATTACTCATGACTTAGGTGTGGTGAAACACTTTGCCGACCGGGTCTTGGTGATGTGTAAAGGTAAAGTGGTCGAAGAAGGCATCACAGAAACACTCTTTTCTGATCCTCAGCATGATTACACTAAGATGCTGATTAACTCGATTCCAAAAGGCAGTAAAGATCCCATTAAAGAAGGGGCAACTGAACTGCTTAAAGCCGATGATATTCGCGTTAAATTTCTTATTAAGCCTCACTTTATCGCAAGTAAGAACGAATACTTTGAGGCCGTAAAAGGTATCTCTTTAGAACTAAAACAGGGTGAAACGCTAGGTATCGTGGGTGAATCAGGCTCTGGTAAATCAACACTTGGCCGAGCTTTGATTGGTTTACTGCCCTCAACCGGAAAAATTCAATTCAAAGGGCAAGATCTAGCACTTCTGACGGACAAAGAACGCTTCGAGCTGAAGAAAGACGTACAAATGGTCTTCCAAGACCCATACGGTTCACTTTCACCAAGAATGACCGTTGGCGACATCATCACAGAAGCTCTTACCGTGCATCAACCTCAAATGAGTAGAGCAGAACGGATGCAAAAAGCACGTGATGTTCTGCGAGAGGTGCGCTTAGACCCAGCATCTATTAACCGTTACCCACACGAGTTTTCTGGCGGTCAACGCCAACGTATTGCGATTGCGCGCGCGCTGATCCTGGAACCCTCTTTCATTCTGCTTGATGAACCCACGTCGGCACTGGACCGCTCCGTTCAACTGACCGTAATTGATCTTCTGAAAGATCTGCAGAAAAAGCATAACATCGGCTACTTGTTCATCAGCCACGATCTCTCTGTTGTGAAAGCACTGTCTGATCGTGTGTTAGTCATGCAAAAGGGTGAAGTGATGGAACAAGGTACGGCGGAAGAGATCTTCCATAATCCAAAAAGCGATTACACGAGAAAGCTGATTGATGCCTCATTTGATCTTGAAAACAATGAAAATCAACATGATGCAGCCTAGATTCATCACAATTTCATATTCATAAACTAGGATTAAAGTATGGCGAATTTTTCGCCATAACTACGAAAATGGTATAGCTGCCATTCGGTTTGGCCGCCGAGACTGGTTGGTTCAACGTTAGGCTTAGTCACCCTAACGATCAAATTGAGTTCCCCCAACCATGAAAAATGCCGCGATGGATATCGCGGCATTTTTTATTGCGGTTCGTTAACTGGCGTTTCGCTATCAGTAGCAGAATACGTTCATTAAATATCGAGCTTCTCGATACCCATGTTGTGCAGAGCAAATGCATAAACATCGGTAGTTAGGTCGATTTGTTTGCTTAGCGGCATCCCCGCACCGTGACCGGCATTGACATCAATACGGATCAGCACAGGATTGTCTCCCTGATGCTTGTCTTGCAACTCTGCGATGAACTTGTATGAGTGCGCAGGTACAACACGGTCATCATGGTCTGCGGTCGTGACAAGCGTTGCTGGGTATGAGACGCCCTCTTTCACGTTGTGCACTGGTGAATAACCTAGGATGTACTTAAACATCTCCTCACTTTGCTCGGAAGTACCAAAATCGTATTTCCAACCCTCACCAGAAGTAAAAGTATGGTAGCGAAGCATATCCAATACACCAACCGCAGGAATCGCCACTTTAAACAGCTCTGGTCGTTGAGTCATACATGCACCGACCAACAAACCGCCATTTGAGCCGCCACGAATCGCAAGACGCTCTGAGCTGGTGTAGTCTTGTTCAATCAAATATTCAGCCGCCGCAATAAAGTCATCAAATACGTTTTGCTTTTGTTGTTGAGTACCCGCGTTGTGCCAAGCTTTACCATATTCACCGCCGCCACGCATGTTAGCGACTGCGTAGATGCCACCAAGTTCTAACCAGTTCGCGACATTTCCTGAGAACATCGGCGTCAAACTGATATTGAAGCCACCATAGCCATAAAGCATGGTTGGTGCGCTGCCATCGAGTTTGGTGCCTTTTTTATATGAGATGATCATCGGAACCTTTGTACCGTCTTTCGAGGTATAGAACACTTGTTGAGATTCGTATTCTTTACGGTCGAACGGTGCTTTCGATTCTTGATAAAGCGTTGACTCACCGCTTTCTACATCAAAAGAGAAAATGGTTGGTGGCGTCACGTAGTTAGTAAAAGAGTAGTAAAGCGTCTTATCTTCTGCTTTGCCTTGCAAGCCATATACGGTGCCTTGGTCAGGTAAAGTCACTTCACGTACTAACTCGCCTTGATAAGTAAACTGCTGAACTTTAGACAAAACATCGACCATGTAAGTCGCGAACAAGTAACCACCACCTTTGCTGATATCCAGTGGTTGCTCCTGTTCAGCAATGATCTCTGTCCATTGTTGAGTTTGAATGTTGTAGCCAACCACTTTGCCGTTAGGCGCATCCAAGTTGGTGTATAAGATTAAAGTGTCATCTTGGTTATCGATCAAATAAGTATCACCATCGGTTGTATCTCGAAGCGTGATAACGTCTTGCTCTTCTGAAGTGAGATCCACATAAAACAGTCGGTTTCCTGATGTAGATTCCGCACCTGTGATAATCAAGAAACGATCGTCTTTGGTGGTCACTCCCCCTACATAACGATGCTTTTGTGGTTCCAACGCACCAAAGACCACTTTGTCTTCACTTTGTGGAGTACCTAACTCATGGTAGTAAAGCTTGTGCTGCTCAGTACGAGCCGAAAGCTCACTGCCCTGTGGTTTATCATAGCTTGCGTAGTAAAAACCTTTGTTACCAACCCAAGAAATAGTGGTGAACTTGGCGTCGACAATTTCAGGCTCAAGCTGCTGTTTGGTTTCGACATCAATGACGAAGATCTTACGCCAATCGCTACCACCTTCAGAAATGGAATACGCGACAAGTGTGTCGTCTTTAGAGAACTTCACTTCGCCAAGCGATGTCGTTCCTTCTTCTGAAAAAGTATTCGGATCGAGAAAGATTTCCGCCTCCTCTTCTCCTTTGCGACGGTATAAAACGCTCTGGTTCTGCAAACCATCATTTTTATAGAAGTAGGTGTATTCACCATGAACAAAAGGTTGAGAATACTTTTCATAGTTCTGACTGTTCGCCACTAAATCGCGAATTTGTTGGCGGAAAGGGATTTGACCTAAGTAATCGAAGGTCACTGAGTTTTGCCCCGAAACCCATTCTGCGGTTTCTTGGCTCATATCGTCTTCTAACCAGCGATATGGATCTGCGATGTCGTGACCAAAATAAGTGTCGACGACAGAATCTTTACGAGTTTTTGGGTAATGCATAACGTCCGTGTTACTCCGTTTGAAGTTGAGTGTTTTGTTTTATTATTTTGTTGAGATTTATTCTCAATACCTACCTTAGGGCTCAGGTATAGAATTTCAACCAATAGATTGAAACATTTCTTGTATTTATGAACTACCTAAAAGTAATGCGAGATAGTTAGGTATCGTTCTCGAATGTGCTCAATCAAGAGCTTTACTTTGTTTGGAGGCTGACGAGTAAAAGGATAAACCGCGTAGATGCCGAGCTTTTTACCGACCAACTCAGGGAAAATATCCACCAGCTCACCGCTACGAATATCGTGATAAACCAAGCAACGCGGTACGTAGGCGATACCATGTCCACCCAGTGCTGCTTTTCTTAATGCGGTAGCGTTATCCGTAGAGAAGCTGCCCGACACTTTGACGATGTAGTCACCCTGTTTGCCTTTGAACTGCCAGTCGGTAGCACCAGTAGTTTGATAGGCGTATTGCAAACAGTTGTGCGTGGTTAAGTCGATGGGCTCAATCGGTTTGCCATTTTTGACAATATAAGAAGGCGAGGCACAAACCACCCATTGTGAATCAAGAATATGACGCGCAATCAAGCTGGAATCTTCTAGATAACCAGTTCGAATCACCAAGTCAAAGCCACCAGCAACCAAGTCAACAAAGCGATTATCAAGCGACATATCGACGGTTAAACCTGGGTGCATATTACAAAACTCGGCAACGGCGTCCGCCAAGATCAAATCACCCGAGATAGTCGGCACCGACATTTTGATATGACCGCTGACATTCTCACCAAAGCCGGAAACTGCATCCATAGCCTCCTGAGTGGCTTGCTTCACATTTTTAGCACTGTGTAACAAAACCTTCCCTGCTTCGGTCAGGGTCAATTTACGCGTTGTTCGATATAATAGCTGAGCACCTATCTCTTCTTCTAGCCGCGCAATTCTTTTACTAACTACTGAATTTGTAAGGTTATTTTCTTCAGCCACCTTACTAAAACTGCCCATTTCTATCACCTGTGAGAACAGGATTAGATCATCTGCACGCATTCTATTATGTCACTTTTGGAATAAATCAATTTCATTATTTCCCTATATCTATAAAAAATAAAGGGGTAAATTCACGCCAAATTAACAAAACCATTACAACAAAAATCATCTCAACAGCATAAAGCGGTTCGAGAAGTCAGCGTACGAGGATGTACCAATGAGTGAAACCCTACTTGCCCTTGTGGCGTTTTCGCCAATAGTTGTCGCCGCCATATTATTGGTTGGTCTCAACTGGCCTGCTAAAAAAGCCATGCCTGTTGCGTTCGGTCTAACCGTCGCTATCGCCCTAATGTTATGGGATATGTCAGCTACTCGCGTACTGGCGTCTGTCTTTCAAGGATTAGGCATTACCGTCTCTGTTCTATGGATCGTGTTTGGTGCCATCTTCTTGCTCAACACTTTAAAACACACTGGCGCGATCACCACTATTCGCAATGGGTTTACTGATATTTCAGCCGACCGTCGCGTTCAAGCCATCATCATCGCTTGGTGCTTCGGCTCATTCATTGAGGGTGCATCTGGCTTCGGTACACCTGCTGCTATCGCCGCCCCTCTATTGGTTGCGATTGGCTTCCCTGCGCTTGCAGCGGTACTGATGGGCATGATGATCCAATCTACACCAGTATCTTTCGGTGCGGTTGGGACACCAATCATCGTAGGAGTGAACAAAGGTTTAGATACGCACAATATTGGTGAAGCACTGGTTGCTCATGGCTCAACATGGGACGCGTACCTACAGCAAATCACCGCAAGCGTAGCAATGATTCACGCAACGGTTGGTACTCTCATTCCTGTACTCATGGCAATGATGCTGACTCGATTCTTCGGTAAGAATAAGAGCTGGAGCGAAGGTCTAGACATCCTACCTTTCGCGCTATTCGCAGGCGTTGCCTTCACTGTGCCTTACGCACTAACAGGCGTATTCCTAGGTGCTGAGTTCCCGTCATTAATCGGTGGTCTAGTTGGTCTGGCTATTGTAGTTACTGCGGCGAAGAAAGGTTTCCTCGTTCCAAAAAACAAATGGGACTTCGAGAGCGAAGATAAGTGGCCAGCAGAATGGCTAGGCTCTCTAAAGATCAATCTTGATGACAACCCAGGCAAACCAATGAGCCTAACCAAAGCTTGGGCACCATACGTGATGCTAGCAGTTATCCTAGTAGCAAGCCGCGTAAGCCCTGAGTTCAAAGGTCTGCTTAAGAGCGTAAGCCTATCGTTTGGTAATATTCTTGGTGAAACTGGTATCAGCACAGCGATTCAACCTCTTTACCTTCCGGGTGGCATCTTAGTCTTCGTTGCGTTACTTGCTGTTCTGCTGCAAGGTGGCGGCGCTAAGTCACTTGGCAAAGCGTTTGGCGAATCAAGCAAGACACTAATCGGCGCAGGTTTCGTACTCGTGTTCACCATCCCTATGGTTCGTATCTTTATTAACTCAGGTGTCAACGGCGCCGAGCTAGCAAGTATGCCTGTAACGACGGCTAACTTCGCGGCAGAACTCGTTGGCTCAGCATTCCCGGCGTTGAGTGCGACTGTTGGTGCCCTTGGTGCATTCATCGCCGGCTCGAACACCGTGTCGAACATGATGTTCAGCCAGTTCCAGTTCGAAGTAGCGCAGACACTGACTATCTCAAGTGCCATTGTGGTGGCCCTTCAAGCGGTTGGTGCGGCTGCCGGTAACATGATTGCCATCCACAACGTGGTTGCTGCCTCTGCAACGGTTGGCCTGCTAGGACGAGAAGGCGCAACCCTTCGCAAGACGGTTATCCCAACGTTCTACTACCTAGTCGTAACAGGCATCATCGGTCTGATTCTGATTTACGGATTCCAAGTCACCGACGCTTTAATGAAGTAACACTTACGCAGGGTCTCCCCCGCCCTGCACTTTCTCTGGCACAGCGGTCAGCACTACTACCCCGACTTTTGGTGTGGCTTGCTGCATCAATCCCCCGACCGGTGTGCCAGTCTTTTTCAGTGCAGATAATTGATTGTTCCGTGTATGGAATGTCTAACAGCTCAATCACTTATCTATACTCTATTCTGATGTCGACTGCCGAAAGGATGGCAGTCAGTGAAACACTGACAGAGCAGGTGCTCATTGACTCAGGACGCAATCTTAGAATAACAGCCAGGACACACGAATATGATTATCTCTGCTTCTACAGATTACCGCGCTGCCGCGAAAGCCAAGCTGCCTCCATTCCTTTTCCATTACATTGATGGCGGTTCATACGACGAGCGCACATTAAAGCGCAACACCGATGACTTAGGTGACGTAGCACTACGTCAACGTGTTCTGCGCGATATGAGTGAGCTAAGCTTAGAAACGGAAATCTTCGGTGAAAAGCTGGCGATGCCTATTGCTCTAGCGCCTGTTGGCTTAACAGGTATGTACGCACGACGTGGTGAGGTTCAAGCAGCAAAAGCGGCAGAAAAGAAAGGCATTCCTTTCACCATGTCGACCGTATCCGTTTGTCCAATTGAAGAAGTGGCCCCTGCGATTGAACGCCCAATGTGGTTCCAGCTGTATGTTCTGAAAGACCGTGGCTTTATGAAGAACGTACTTGAGCGCGCGAAAGCCGCTGGCGTAACAACGCTGGTCTTCACTGTGGATATGCCAGTGCCAGGCGCGCGTTACCGTGACATGCACTCCGGTATGAGTGGTCCAAATGCGGCGATGCGCCGTGTATTCCAATCTATGCTTCGTCCAAGCTGGGCACTGGATGTCGGCGTGCTGGGTAAACCTCACGACTTAGGTAATATCTCCACTTACCGTGGCGAGCCAACCAAGTTGGAAGACTACATTGGCTGGCTGGGCGCAAACTTCGATCCTTCAATCTCTTGGAAAGATCTAGAGTGGATTCGTGATTTTTGGAATGGCCCGATGGTCATCAAAGGTATTTTGGATGAAGAAGATGCAAAAGATGCAGTTCGCTTCGGTGCCGATGGTATCGTGGTATCTAACCACGGTGGTCGCCAACTAGATGGTGTGCTTTCAACAGCAAAAGCGCTGCCAAGCATTGCAGATGCAGTAAAAGGTGATCTGAAGATTTTCGTCGACTCGGGTATCCGTACAGGTCTGGATGTGGTTCGTATGCTAGCACTTGGTGCTGACTGCACGCTGCTTGGTCGCTCTTTTGTTTACGCTCTAGCAGCTCAAGGTGGTGCTGGCGTGGAAAACTTGCTCGACCTATATGACAAAGAGATGCGCGTAGCAATGACACTGACAGGAGCGAAAACCATCTCTGACCTATCGCGTGATTCACTGGTAAATATACCATAAGCTTAAATAACTTCCTGCCAGCAGCATGAAAACAAAAAAGCGAGCCTTCAAGCTCGCTTTTTTGTCTGTTCATTCATATTAGCTTACGTGGTGCTCGTACTCAATCACAACCTGATTGCCTTCAACAAACACGTTGCGGATCTCACCGTCGACAGTAATGCGGTTTTGCAAATATACCGAACCAGAACCGGAGATATCTCGTTCCGTCAAGGATGGAATAACTTGTCCAGGGCGAACGTGTAATTGCTCACATAGCTGTTTAACAAACCCCAGAGTTAGCGGAGCATTGCCGCGTAACAAAGAAGAGAACTCATGCAGACTAATACCTAGACGTTTTGCCATCTCCATTTGGGTAAGGTGCATTTTTGCTTTTTGCGACATCCAAATGTCGTAGAGCGCATTTCTATCTAGCTCTGTAAATTCCATGGTTCATCTCCGCATATCAAATTAACCTTACAGTCTCATAATTGAACTTGATAAATGTTAGCGATGAGTCAAAGAACCTACAATTGATGGTTCGAATGATAGCGCTTATCTTTCAAACTTCGAGTTTCATCACATGGGACTAACCGAGCGACACATAATTTGCATTTCACCTTTCCTGTCATTGACTTGTATTTACATAAAAATCATTAACACCTAACTAAATACTTATCCTTTGATTTTTCGCACTTAAAAGATGAACGTTGATTTTTCGGATCACATCATTTTGCTAGGGCGAAAACTCAAACTCTGCTACCTTTCACCCATTGTTCTAAAAAATGAAACTTTACTTATGCCACAGTGGTTTACAGAACTTCAAACTTACGTCATGGCGAACCATCAAGATTGGAGCAGTAGCGTACTGTTCATAACAATCGCCAGCTTTTTTGCTTGGGTTGCTTGGCGCGTCCTCTATTCTCGTCTCGCGATTTTATTTGAGAAAACCCCTTTCCATTGGGATGACCTTTTACTCGAAGCACTCAAGACACCCATTAGTACCTTAATCTGGTGTTGGCCAGCAACGGTCTCGCTTGGCATCGTACTGCAAAGTGAGTTAGGTAATGAGTTCAACTGGCTCAGTACCCTCAAACTCATCCTCGTGATCAGCATCTTAGTTTGGATCGTGATGCGCCTCATCACCAACGTCGAAGATTACGTTCTCGAACAGAAAACCCGTGACGAGACCACAGTACAAGCCGTGGCGAAAGTTGCACGTCTGTTCTTTATCGTTATTGGCGTTCTTACAGTAATGCAGGCATTTGGCCTTAGCCTGTCTGGCTTACTGACCTTCGGTGGTGTCGGTGGTTTGATTGTCGGTTTGGCCGCAAAGGACCTACTTTCTAACTTCTTTGGTGGTTTGATGATTTACTTTGACCGCCCATTTAAAGTTGGAGATTGGATCCGCTCTCCTGACCGTCAAATTGAGGGCACGGTGGAGCGTATCGGCTGGCGTATGACCAGCATTCGCACCTTCGATAAGCGTCCTTTGTACGTACCGAACTCTGTCTTCAGCAACATCGTAGTAGAGAACCCATCACGCATGTTGAACCGTCGAATCTTTGAAACGATTGGCCTACGTTACGACGATGCGGACAAAGTGCCAGTGATCATTGATGAAGTGCGTGAAATGCTGAAGAATCACAAAGACATCGATACACGCCAGACCCTCATCGTGAACTTTGATGCGTTTGGAGCGTCATCTCTTAACTTCTTTATCTATACCTTCACCAAAACAGTGAACTGGGTTCGCTACCACGAGGTGAAGCAAGATGTACTGCTCGAAGTGATGGCGATCATTAAGAAGCACGAAGCGGATATCGCGTTCCCAACACAAACGCTCAAGCTCGACCCAATTCAAATGGCAAAAGCTCAAGCACAAGAAGACAATGGCTTCTAAACACAGCCAGAGAAATCACAAAGCCCGCTTTTTATAAGCGGGCTTTTTCGTTACTCGTTTTTCAAACTTACTGCTGCGCTAGGATCATACGCGCGTTCAGTGGCTGAATTGGTCGATTGTTGTGACCCATCGCTTTCGCAAAGGCTTTTACTTGTTCTGGAGAGATAGTTTGCGTCTCTTTGATCACCAACCAACGAACCCCTTCAGAACATGGCGGTGTCGTTAGAGAGCCATTAAAACGGTAGTACTCTTTATCACTTGGAATTAAGGCATCCGCATCAAATGGGACTTTAATCGCTACATCCTGATCTTTATTTGGAACGTTAGCCAGCAGCTTCGCGAGATCTGGGTTCGCGTCACCCAATTTAAAGAACACCGCCACAACCGCTAGGTGGCCCGCCTTATCCGCATGAACAAAGTGCGCTTCCAATGGGTACTCTTTACCATCAACGTGGTTTTCAGAAGGTGTGTGGAAGTGGAATTGCTTCAGTGTGAATTCTTTGCCGTCAACCGTTAGCGTATTGTTGCCTTCTAAACTGGTTTGCAGCGTGTGGCCATTATTGAGCAACGACATTACCTTGCCTTCATAATCGAAGTTCAATTTATCTAGCTTCGCTTCTGTCGTTGATTGAATGTCAATCGGACTTTGGTTCTGACCTTTAGCACATTCAGAAGCAAACTCCCCCCAATTCGCTGGGCCGTGTTCTCCCTCATATCCCCAGTTTGCTGCGTTTGCTGAGCCTGCAAATACCAATGCTAAACCAAGTGCTGTCAGTGACTTTCTCATTTTCATTTCCTTTTGTATTCATGGTTAGGTAAATAAACACGTTCATCAGATCGTGTTTATTGCATGCAGTATTAACAAACGAATGACAGAATTGGATTAGCTCGCGCTATGCAATCTATGTTTACCTGCCAAATTTGGAAATGATCTCCACATTTTATGTAATTGATAAGTCAACGATTAGAGCGCATAAGGTTGCGGTTCGAACTCAAATCGTTCTGGTTCGCTACCCAAATGCCGTATTCCCCTCAATCCAACAATGTATGTCACCCCGTCATAGGCTTAGACCTCATACCGAATATATAAACCCTTTAATAAAGTGAGGAATCATCGTTTATCTATTTATGGCAAGTTATTTAAAACCACCACGCTAAAATGATTTATTTGAAATTATATTATTCACTTTCTTTAATAATGCAATTTTATTTTTATATTACTGACTCTTTTAAATTATTAGAAACTTGAATTATGTTTATTATCTGTTAATCAATTGTTAACTGCCAAATGAGTCACGTTAATTTATAAACTACGCCTATATTATATTTTGGTGTTTCCATAACAATAATGTGAATTAAGGACCCCCAATGAAAGCATATGTATTTGACGGAAAAGACACCGCTAAATTAGTCGAGCGAGAAAAGCCTGAAATTATTAATCAAAGTGATGTCATCGTTAAAATCGAAAAGACAACCATTTGTGGGACTGACTTACATATTTTAAGAAATAATGTAGCAACGTTTAAACCTGGCACCATCATGGGTCATGAAGGCGTCGGAATTGTAGAGTCTTGTGGTGATCGCGTTAATAACTTTAGGCCAGGCGATCGCGTCATTGTTTCATGCATTACCTCTTGCGGCAGCTGCAAAATGTGCCAAGTGTCTAAATTTGGCCAGTGTTTAGATGGCGGCTGGTTGCTAGGCAATGAAATTGACGGGTGCCAAGCTGAATACGTTCGCGTCCCTCATGGTGACACCAGCTTGCACCTTGTTCCTGATGACATCGATACCGATTGTTTGGTTCTGCTGAGTGACATCTTCCCAACTGGATATGAAGTGGGCGTCCTTGATGGCCAAGTCCAACCTGGCTGCTCTGTGGCGGTGATTGGCTGTGGTCCGGTTGGCCTTGCGGCATTAATGACTTCTAAGTTCTTCTCTCCAAGCGAAATCTACGCGATCGACAATAACCCTCACCGCCTTCAAGTCGCTAAAGAGCTAGGCGCCACACACGCAATTGATAACTCAGATGGCACAGCAGTACAGCAAATTTTGGACATGACCGATGATGTGGGCGTAGACGTCGTTATCGAAGCCATTGGTATTCCTGCTGGCTGGGATATGTCTCAAAAGCTGGTGTGCCCAGGAGGCAACATTGCAGTACTTGGTGTGCACGGTAAGCCAGCAATCATCAACCTTGAAGATATGTGGAAACGGAATTTCACCATGACGGCAGGCATGGTCCATACCCATACTATTCCGATGTTGATCAAACAAATTAGAGCCGGCTACTTAAAGCCGAAAGATCTGATTAGCCATCAATTTACTTTATCAGAAGCAGAGGAAGCGTATTCAACATTTACGCATGCCTCCGACCATAAATCATTAAAGGTCATTATTTCTAACGATTGTTCATAGTAAAAATATGTTGAGGCTAAATTGATTAATAAACCATTTAAAATTCTATTGATAGGTTTAATAGTGAACCTATCAATCGGTATCTTATACGTATGGGGTGTTTTCAGTGAACCTTTAGCTGAAGCGCTGGGTGTTGATGCAAAGCACGTAGATGGGCCATATCAGACGTCTGTTTTTACCTTCTCAGTCAGTCTATTTTTGGCCGGTGTATGGCAAGACAAAGTAGGACCAAGAATAGTAACAATCCTTGGTGTTTTCCTTGTCGGAGCAGGACTTTTGGCTTCGGGTTATGCCTCAACATTGATGGAACTGCAGGTTACATTTGGGTGCATGGTTGGCGCAGGTATGGGGTTTGCTTATGCCTGTATCGGCCCTTGCACCATGAAGTGGTGGCCAGAGAATAGGAAGGGACTTGTCAGCGGCCTCACCGCTGGCGGTTTTGCGATGGCGGCGCTGTATTTAGCGCCTCTATCAACGGTTCTTATCGAGCACTTTGGCATTTTAGATACGTTTAAGATTCTCGGTATTGGCTTACTCTTCATGATTCCAATGGCATCACTGCTCGTTGATCCTCCGAAGGGTTATGTGGCCGATGAGCCAAAGGGAGAAACCACAGAATCTTGCGTCGATGTGAACATTCAGTGGCTAGACATGCTGAAAACGCCACAGTTTTATCAGATATGGTTGATGTTCATGGTCTCATCGGCAGCCGGTATCATGCTAATAGGCTCTATTGGTAACGTCAGTAAATCGATAGGATTAACATCTGAAGAAATCGCGCTAAGTATCATTTTGCTTGCCATCTTCAACACCGCAGGTCGAGTCATTGGCGGGGTCGTTTTTGACAAGATAGGACGTGTTCACACCTTAGGTTTGATCTTCCTATTGCAAGCCGTGAACATGATCTTTTTCACAACGATAGAAACCACAATCCCACTGATGATTGGAATCTCAGTTGGCGCAATGTCTTACGGTGCTTTATTTGGTGTTTTCCCTCCGGTCACGGCAATTGACTATGGCTTGAAGTCATACGGCACTAACTTCGGCATACTCTACTCTGCATGGGGCGTATCAGGTTTTTTCGGAGGGATACTCGCTTCAATATCGGGGACGACTGAAACGACGTATTTGGCATTCGCGGTACTCTTGTTTTTCATTACTGCAATGAACTATTTAATGAAACCCGTTGATAAATCAGAAATAGTTAATAGAAATGCGGCAAAGCTTGAATATTAAAATAGAGTAAAGCTCATCTATTTCAATAATTTATTGATTTTTCAAACAGCCAAATGAACGCTGTTACCAATCAACCAGTTTCGCCTAATAAACGATATTTTTAAAAGAAACCGTATCCACTTTTAAATAAGTTGTCATCGTTTATTAGGCGCTTTATTTAGTTACCACATAGAGAAGACCATCAATGCTTCGTCGACGATCATTCATCACAAAAGAGGAAGTTGTCTTTACCAGTGCATTTGACTTGATATAGCGCCTTATCTGATTTCGACATCACATCATCAATCTGCTGTTCATCCGCTTTGTGGCAAACTCCAATAGAGACAGTAACTCGAAGCTTAACCTGCTCGTCGCCAAACGATGTCTGCCTTATTTCATTGAGTGTACTTTTTAAGAAATCTTCAACTCGCAGCTTAGACGCGTCCCCTTGCATAAACAAAGCAAACTCCTCACCACCAAAACGGAACAGTTGGTCCGAGTCTCGACAGTGTGATTTTAAGAGCTGACAAACTTGACTGATCACCATATCGCCATACTGGTGCCCATGGGTGTCATTGATTTGCTTGAAGTCATCAATATCAACAAGAAGAAAATAGCCCGAACCAAAAGTATGTTTGGTCTTCAGATAATAGTTTTTATTGAACGCACCAGAAAGCGCATCGATGTTCATTGCAGCATTGAGCTTTCGATTATATCTGCTGACCAAAATAGCCACTGGCACTCCAAACAATACGGCCAGACCAACGTATCTTAGCAAGAACCAGGTGATGTCAATTGAAGCGACCTTTAGCCCATAGATATCCCCAACTTTGTAATTGAAACCGCCGTCACGACCATACATCTCGATTTGTTCCGCCATCGCCGTATCTACCGAACCATGGCACTGAACACATGATGGCTCTACGACGATCGGATCATAACGCGTAAGATAAACATTACTATTTTCGAGATATACACGATAGGCACTTGATATCTCATCGCTCTCTAAGACAGAAGTCTCCCGTTCATTCGCAAGGTTTTCACGGTTAGTTGGGTTGAGGCTCACTTCTTTATAATTTGCCATGTCTGAGAGTGCATTGAGCTCTTTAGTCATGTGCACTGTCACGTAGCTAGGAACGTTGAAAGGAAACTGTGTGGTAGAAGAATAGCTAGGCATCGACGTGAAATTTCTGATCGATTGAGAGAAATCAATAAGTGTATCAATTCGACTTACCGCTGAGATTTTGAAATCCATCCACATCAACAACGCTGTTGCAGCAACAATTAGCAATCGAATAATATGTTTCACGTTAGTCAGCCCACTAAAATCCGAGAGTATATACCCTAGTGGCTGAAAGGTGCAGATTTCAGCCCTATGTTAGTGACATAAGTTCAAGGAAGTCGCTCTGCACCATGGAGAGCGACTTCCTAGATTTTTAGCCAACAATCCTCTGTATTAAAAAATTAAGCCACCCTTACATTAAGATTTAGATATCTCGACTAGAGATTCTATCTCAGTAATCTGAGACCAAATATCCATGAGAATCATCTGTTCAAACGGACGCCAGCGAATTTCGGGCAATGATAAAACGTGACTGAGTTGTTCATTTACCTCTATCCAATATTGGTCTCCGAGATAGACATCCTCGGGCACCGACTGGGTCAAATAGTAGCGATGTGCCTCTCCCTGATATAGCGTCCAATTAGAGGTAGCATTTTTCTCATCCGAATACGGTAAAGCTTGAGCCCAAGGCTGACGAGAGTAGTACATGTATGTTTTGTCTAAAAAAGCACTAAACAACACACCTTGAGGCTGAGAAGGCCAAATGGCTTGCTGCCACTGCAAAGGTAGGAAGTTGAGCGATTGATGTTGACGCTGTTCATATTGAAATCGAAATATAAAATCGCCAAGTTTCGTCCAAGCGGTTTGGATATCTTCTTTAAACATCCTATTTCTTATCAATTGAAATAAAAAAGGTTTAGCCTGTTCCGCTGATAAGTGACTTGGGATCTTCTCTAAAATCTCAAACAACTCTGGCATGTCTTTTTTAATCACTTCCAATGAAGGGTTACCTTTATAAGGCAAAGCTGACAGACTTACATCTTCTCTATTTTGCCACTGTTGCCAGAGATTTATATAAGGCTCATCAAGCTCAACGTTTGTCCATCCACGCCTAACACGCTCGTTGATGTAACTGCTCAAATCGATGTTGTCCAAGGGCTCAGACAGCTTTTGTAAAAGTGGATCAGAGTCTTCATCAAAAAAGACTTCTCTGCCTTCATAAACCTGGCAAGAGTACAGTCCGCAGATCAGCTCTCCTGCCCCAACAAGAAATCGCCCTGTTCGCTGTTCCTCTTCGGTAGCACGTTGCTGTAAAATCGACAAAGAAAAGTTGTCTATCGCGATGCGGCGGGCGTGCTGATTTAAATACTGTCGATAAAGACGAATATTGTCATTATTGATTGTTTCTAGAACAAGCTTTTCAATACTACTGCTTTGAATTTCAAGTATTTTTCTTCGCCAGTCAAGAATATGTCTCTGTGCATTTTCAACGATATTTTGTTTATGCTCGAAAACCTCCTGACGCGTTTTCTCGATATGCGAGTACTTTCCAATACCATAAAGTTTTCCGAGATTTGCCACTAGCATTCGATAGCTACATGCTCTTAAATCGTCCAGAGCCCCAGTAGAAGCAGTGCCTAAACGAGCAAGCTCTTCTACGACCTCTTGCTTTTGATTCACGC
Source organism: Vibrio sp. LB10LO1 (assembly GCF_010092875.1). Lineage (NCBI taxonomy): Bacteria > Pseudomonadati > Pseudomonadota > Gammaproteobacteria > Vibrionales > Vibrionaceae > Vibrio > Vibrio sp. LB10LO1. Next base: position 148,782 of record NZ_JAADJW010000005.1, on the reverse strand, counting down.
AAGCTTGCTCTCCAAATTTTTGAATCACGTGAGGGGGAAGATTATAGAGCTCTAGCATTGTATTGGCGTATTCGAGGTCAATCGCAGAAAACATCTTATTGATGATTTCCTGCAGCTCCAATACTTTTGCACTGTAGGTTGCGTCGAAATGAAGCAACTGAATAGAAGAAAGCCTTTTGGTCAATTCAACGATATGCAGCTTTAACTGCTCGTGCTGCTGCTCAATAGCCTCTGCAGATGTCGTATTTAGCCGCTCAAGTACAGTCTCTTGCCCGTAACTGTAATGCCCATTTTGCAGCCATTGATTGAGTCGTTTCTCTGGGCTATCCAATGTGGAAAGGTAATCATAATAGCCGATAGCAAAACCGACGAAAGGGATTGGCTCAGTAGTAACACTCAGTTGGTGCAGAGCACTGGCAGAGTCATCCCACATGGTTCTTGTTAAATCTTCAATCCAAGGTGCGAAAAAAATAATATCCAACACGCTTGAAAAAGCCCTACCACCATTTTTAGCTAGCTGCCACAGAGCTTGACGCTCAGAAACACGCTCCAATTGGGCAATTCTTTTTGCACTGTTGGGCTGACTATTTTTACTGTCTATGGCCGCTGTAACGCCAGCCCAATGTTCAGCAAGCATGCCTTGCTCGCTTATGGGAAGGTTTAAACTTGGAATTTTATCCAATGCTGCAACTTCTTTAACATCAGTCAGTTCACTCTCAAATTCATAGTCCAACCGAGCCAGCCACTCGTGCTCTTCTTCAAGTTTTTCGGAGCCAAGATTACAAGTTTCCAATGCATTGACATTCAAGCTTACGCAAAGACCAATGAGCAATATTAAATTTTTGATCTTCATTATCGGCTCCAACACCTCTTTGACTTAGGTAATGCAGAGTTTGCCACTAACGTTACATTTTCTTTTTCTGCGAGCTTAGACCAGCGCAAACGGTTCGCGTATATCACACTCGGATTGGGTTGAGCTGATCTCACAATTCGATTGACTAATAGTTTTTGAGAGCTACCAGCAATATTTTCGGACATCGTCAACGCGGAAATATCGTCATTGGTCGAAATCAAGACCACTTGATCCACTTGAGTTAACCAATCCCTGCCCTTATTACTAATCTCATCAGCTTTTATTTGAATGACAGAAGATGGGGTATTGCCTTTTTTAATACTATCCGCGGCTTTTTCAATCGTTGCTACTGTGAGGCGCTTTTCTACCTCTGTTAACGATGAAAAATTATCACCTTCGAGAAGTATAACTTTGCGATCCGCTTTGATGGCTAATTCAAGAGCGGTACGCAACACTTTATCAAGTTTTGGGAAACCATTTTTTCGTTCAATTAAGCTTGTGCTTATTAGTAAAAGAGATTGAGGGCTGCTATGGAGTGCCTCACTTACTTTTGTTGTACTGAGTGCTGTTGAGCTCAATACTCCAGAGGTAGTTTGCTTTACGCTTTTCAACGTTATATCAGTCGGGGTTGATGAGTAATCAATCATAGAGCCAGGCCAATACATATCACGAGCTTGATTCCCAAACTCTTTAGATAAATGGTATTCAGATACTGGCACTTCAGATTTTAAACGTTGAATATTGGTTTTAACGCGAGCGTAATCAGCCCTAGGTACCGATTTATTCTTTAATGCTTCTTCCCAAACATTCATCACGCTTTCTCTTCTTTCGATAGACGATTGGCGCGAAGTCGTGAGTGTTTTTAACTTTGTACTCCCTTTTTGGTAGGCGAGTCCTGTCGCTTCTATCTCACGTTTCATTAAGTTAAATTCAATCACCTCTCCCTCTGTAAACTCTTCTCCATTATGAGTTGTTCCAGCGACAGGAGCACGATGACGAATCCGTTGCGTACCCGTTGGTAAACCTCCGGTTAAATAGTCACGAGCGTGTATAAGTTCATGTCCCAGAGCTATGGACGGTTCAATAATGGTTGAATGACCGGGGATTAAAACTGCATTATCGATGTCAAAATAAATCACGGCAGGAACTCCAAGCCCATTTGATTGATAATTCACAAACTCAGAGGACGCGATTAGAGGTTCTGTGACAAACCGCTTTCCGTCCCGAGGAGGCCTTATTACAACGTTAATCTTTTCTATCGTTCCATCAACTAGACCTTCAGTATGGAACGCTAAAGCGCGCTCTTTATTTGGCAGCGCAATCGGGACATAGTGAGAGGCTTGGTTAATGATGGCTTTCCCTGTGCGAGTCTGCTTCAAGTTTTCAAATAGAGTCGCGATTCCGAGAACGAATTCCTCCGAATGAGCTTGTACATAGATTCCATTTTCGACCTTAAATAGGTAGCCATCTTTACTACCTATATCAATAATATTCTCCCCATCGGGAGGGCCAAAATAAACCGATGCCTCAACGGACATTGATAAAAAGAGTGGAGCAATTGCGAATAATATTTTCATAGTGGTTTTCAAATAAAGGGTCACGTTATTTACGTTCTCCAAAAATACGTTCTGACACTCATGCATTTTGTCTCATGAGGGAATAGAAGCTCCCTAGTAAGTCCTAGGGAGCTATAAATTACGTAGTACGGAGAACCTTATAAGATGAAAAGCAGCGGTTAGACTCTGAATAAAAGGGGAATAATATTCCTCTCTTACTCACAGTCTCGATTTTTATATTCAGAAAAACCTAAAGTATCACTGAGAGTTTGTGCAAAGCCTCAGATAATTAGCTCTAACTAAACTAGAAAAACTTTGGTAAAGAAATCACCAAAACATGCCTAACACACATACATTAACAGGTTAAATATCAACCGTCATGATGCAAAAGTGACCACAAACCAGAGAAATTGACAGGCAATGTAACTAAAAGAATATTCTTATCCGCTTAAATCTATCAATAACTATTTTTTAAGTTGGTAAAAAGTCGGATTGCGATACTTTGAAATACTTAATTTACACAAATTTAAACGATGTCATGTGCCGCTTGCTATTGAATAAGAGTAAGCTTGTAGTGATTTGATGAAACAGCAGTCAGTGTCAAAATGATGCGAGCTAACATCACTCTGTGCAAACTGCCGTTTTTATATTGAGTCGTGTTTTGAGTAATTTTCAACGGTAAGTGAATACTGTGCTCTTAATCTGAGCGCCCACGCCCTTCGATTGTCCATTGACAGACCACTTTTCCGTCTTGCACGGCATACAAAGTATCGAAGTTATTCAATGTTGTATCACAGTGGCTTGGCAACAGAATAACTTGCTGTCCAAGTTCAAGAATCTCGCAACCTTCTTCATGATGAAGGATACCGTGTTCATCACCGCCAGTTTGATACCTTACTCCTTCACTACCTTCAACAATAGGCATGCCAAGATCAATAGAAAGACATTTCATCCCTGCATCAATCACGGTACGCGAAGGTGTTGGCTGACTAATCACGGTGCTTAGCACTTTAAGTGCAGGAGAAAACTGCTGATTCTCGGTCGCATTAGTTTCGTCTCCAATAGCAAGGTAAGCCGCATCCATAAAAAGGTACGAACCCGCTTGAATCTCACTGTAGCCTAACCCCTGATAGGCTGCATATGTCCCTGTCCCTCCTCCGCTAATTATCTGAGGTGTCATACCTTGAGGCTCTAAAGTAGATGTAATGAAATCAAACAAAGGCACCACAACCGATCTCGCCTGCTCATTTCGCGAACAATAGCCCTTAACATGTTGTAAGTGTCCGCTATAAGCTTGGAGGCCGACATAGCTGACACCATCCGTACTTTGAATCGCGTGGATAAGCTGCACTAAATCATCACCAACCTGAACACCGCAGCGCTGCTGACCGCTTTCCACCTCAATCATCAACTCAACACAAAGATTTGCCGCTGATGCGGCTTTTGCAATTTCTACAACGTGATAATAATCGTCAATCACCTGAATAAAACGGGCGTCAGGATGATCTTGATGCAGAGTGATTAAACGCTGAATTTTCTTTTGTCCCGCAATAGGCGTGGTTATGAGAATATCCTTAATGCCACCTTGCGCCATCACTTCTGCTTCACCTAATTTGGCCACACAAATCCCCTGCGCTCCAGCGTCTAATTGCATTTGCGCAATCGCCGGAATTTTGTGTGCTTTAGTGTGGGGACGTAAAGTTAAACCCAAATCATTTATGCGTTGCTGCATTGCCTTAATATTTGTCTTCATCTTATCGATATCCACAAATAACGAAGGGGTTTCTAATTGATTGATATCCATATATGTCACCTAGCTACAGTTTTTTAGTTATTTTCTTAGAAAGCCATTGATTATAAGGCATGGAGAGTTTTGAGCAAGGCACGTAACTTAAAGCATTTAAGGGGCTGACTGAGACCCCTTAAATAAAAATTAAGCCGACGTTAATTAACAGTCCCTTATTTACCAGATGAATACTTAACCCAATAGCAATTACAGTTATTATTAAATTTGATTTAAACCATTCAAAAAAACTTTATAGACACAATTAACATTAAAAATTAATTCATTGTGAGTTTTTTATTAGTAAAAATTACTATTTAAATAGTTGGGTCATGAAATTTATAAAACCGCTGGTATTCTTTTATTTATTTTTTATCGGAATGCCTACATGCGATATCAATCAGCGCCTGTTAGTTCGGAAGAAACACAAGAAACCACAGCACAGCGAGCGGCACGACAGCGGCAAGAACGCAGGGCTGAATTAACCTATTCAACAGATGATTATAAGCGATGGAACAATAACAAAAATAAAACCATTGATGAGCGCAACAAAGAGAAGCAGGAAGCCAATATCACTGAAGCCGCGACAGAACAGAAAAACCATATTCACGTAGGCGAAGAACGTGAGTTTCCTGATGCCATTCTGTCACCGATGCCGACATCAAGAAAGGAAATGATCGATGCGACCGGAACACGTGTGCTGCCGTCCGACTTGCTAGGCTCTAGCTTTAACAACCAATGTGTCAGCGCAGAGATCGTTGCTCATCAGATGACATCTCTCAGCCCGGCGACAAAGAAAGAAGTAGAAGAAAGCGGTGAGCTTGTTTTCAGTGGCATGCAATACAAACACGCTCATGGAACAGTAGGCACTATCGAAGTCATTGATACATTTGCTGGGCAACAACCCGACCAAAAAACATCACAGATGGCCTACTGGGTCGCGCAAGGCAAGTATCTAGATATACCTAAACACCCTGACCCTCATCGCGATCATTTGTATGTTTTCACACCAAACTTCAGCGGCTGCTCTTTTGTTGTTGATGATTGGAGTGACGATCTAATCAGGGTGTATCACGTGGAAGGCAGCAAAGAAGATAAGCAATACAATGACGTGAAAGACCATCGCAACGGTTTAATCAACTATATGAGTTTTCGCGACTACGGCTTCTACCAAAAAGGTAACACCACCATCAAGAGTGTGAATGGCTTTGCGTTTATGCGCTACAACACTCAAGCTCGTCATTGGGAAATCCATTATCAAAAGCAAGAGCATGCGCCTGCACTTGGGCGGCCAACGACTTCGGCTAAAACACTATTCTCTTCAGAAAAACACTCGGTAAAAGTCATGGTTTCGAAGGAATCTCGCGTAGTTGAAACCGGAACCATCGCGATAAAGCGCTAAGGCTGAATTAATAGAAAATAAGCAGTAGCGAGTTCTAGTTACACGTTCAAACCAACTTGATAAAACAAAAACGCCCCAAGGTTCACTTGGGGCGTTTTTATTAATTTGATATTAAAAGGTTTTAGGTTGCTTTATCGCGACCTTATTCCCAATCAAGAATAACCTTGCCTGACATACCGCTGCGCATTACGTCGAAGCCTTCTTGGAAGTCATCAATCTTGTAGTGGTGCGTGATGATTGGCGATAGGTCCAGACCAGATTGGATTAGTGAAGCCATCTTGTACCAAGTTTCGAACATTTCACGGCCGTAGATACCTTTGATCACCAAGCCTTTGAAGATAACTTGGTTCCAGTCGATACCCATGTCTGATGGTGGAATACCCAGTAGTGCAATACGACCACCGTGGTTCATTGTGGTTAGCATTGAGTTGAATGCGGCTGGGTTACCAGACATTTCTAGACCAACGTCGAAGCCTTCTGTCATGCCTAGTTCAGACATTACGTCTTCCAATTTCTCTTCAGCAACGTTTACTGCACGTGTTACGCCCATCTTACGTGCAAGTTCTAGACGGTATTCGTTCACGTCTGTGATCACTACGTGGCGAGCACCAACGTGCTTCGCAACTGCAGCAGCCATGATACCGATTGGGCCAGCACCAGTGATTAGCACATCTTCGCCTACTAGGTCGAAAGAAAGCGCGGTGTGTACTGCGTTACCAAACGGGTCAAAGATAGACGCTAGATCGTCAGAGATGCCTTCAGGGATCTTGAACGCGTTGAACGCTGGGATCACTAGGTATTCAGCGAATGCACCTTCACGGTTAACGCCCACACCAATCGTGTTACGACATAGGTGAGTACGGCCGCCACGACAGTTACGACAGTGTCCACACGTGATGTGACCTTCGCCAGATACGCGGTCACCGATTTCAAAGCCACGAACTTCCTGACCAATCGCAACCACTTCACCCACGTATTCGTGACCGACAACCATAGGCACTGGAATTGTCTTTTGTGACCATTCGTCCCAGTTGTAGATGTGTACGTCTGTACCACAGATAGCGGTTTTCTTAATTTTGATCAGAATGTCGTTATGGCCAACTTCCGGTTTATCAACCTCAGTCATCCAAATGCCTTGCTCAGGCTTTAGCTTTGATAATGCTTTAATTTTCATAGTATTCACCAAACATTGCCCCGCTCTATGCGTGACAAAAAATTCTTTCATCTAATGCGTTTAAAGAAGGAATAAAGGCTTTACCCATGAGCCGACTCAGAAGAGTTGGGAAAGCCTTTTTATCTTTAAACGTAAGCTCTTTCTCCTTCCCATCTAATCTCTCTCCTATGTTTTAGGAGGAGGCTAGGAAGGGGAAACGAAACTTAGATGATGCCCATGTCCTTACCAACTTGGATGAACGCGTCGATTGCACGGTCTAGTTGCTCACGAGAGTGCGCCGCAGACATTTGAGTACGGATACGCGCTTGACCTTTTGGTACAACAGGGAATGAGAAGCCGATTACGTAGATGCCTTTCTCTAGAGCACGCTCTGCAAATTCTGCTGCTACTTTTGCGTCGCCAAGCATAATTGGAATGATTGCGTGGTCAGCACCACCCATTGTGAAACCAGCGTCTTCCATGCGAGTGCGGAAGTGTGCAGCGTTTTCCCATAGGCGGTCACGTAGGTCACCGCTCTCTTCTAGTAGGTCTAGAACGCGGATAGAAGCGCTTACGATTGCTGGTGCAACAGAGTTAGAGAATAGGTATGGACGAGAACGCTGACGTAGCCAGTCAATGACTTCCGCTTTACCAGATGTGTAACCGCCTGAAGCGCCGCCCATTGCTTTACCTAGCGTACCAGTGATAATGTCGATACGGTCAACCACGTTGTGGTGCTCGTGCGTACCTGCACCTGTTTTACCCATGAAGCCAACAGCATGAGAGTCATCAACCATAGTCAATGCGCCGTACTTCTCTGCTAGGTCACAGATAGCTGGTAGGTTTGCTACTACGCCGTCCATTGAGAACACGCCGTCTGTTACGATAAGGATGTGGCGAGCGCCTGCTTCTTTCGCAGCAATCAGTTGTTGCTCTAGCTCTTCCATGTTGTTGTTTGAGTAGCGGAAACGCATCGCTTTACATAGGCGAACGCCATCGATGATTGACGCGTGGTTTAGTGCATCAGAGATGATTGCGTCTTCTTTGCCAAGGATAGTTTCAAATAGGCCCGCGTTTGCGTCGAAACATGATGTGTAAAGAATCGTGTCTTCTTTACCTAGGAACTTAGAAAGCTTCTGCTCAAGCTCTTTATGGATGTCTTGAGTACCACAGATGAAACGTACTGAAGCCATACCAAAACCGTGCTCGTCCATACCCGCTTTACCCGCTTCGATAAGCGCTGGGTGGTTAGCAAGACCAAGGTAGTTGTTCGCACAGAAGTTCAGAACTTCTTCACCAGTTGAGATTTTAACCGCTGCTTGCTGTTGAGACGTGATGATACGCTCTGCTTTGTAAAGGCCTTCCGCCTTCACTTCTTCAATTTGCTGTTCAATCTGTTGGTAAAATGCAGAAGACATTCGCAATTCCTTCCTGTTTATTTTGTCGAGTTTTTACTCGATTAGAATGAGGTTGAGCCTTTATGTGACGGGCATCACAGGCACTTACTTATCAATTAAGTGTAGTGTAATTCAAGGAAGGAAAAACGATTATCCCTCAAGGTGGAAAAGCATTAATGAATCCGAGGCACGAATCCAATTAATGCTTTTCTATGATGTTGTAATGAAAGGAGTTATAGCCAAGTTGGCTTAGCTAAAAGCGCTTCAAAGTCCTTAGCGGGTAATGGTCGGCTATAGTGGAAACCTTGCCCGAACTCACAGTTTAGGTTTTTCAGGTAATCCACATGACGCTGTTCTTCGATGCCTTCTGCGACAATCTTCAGATTCAGCGCTTTCGCCATCGCAATAATCACGTTCACAAGCTCACGGTCAGATTCATTCTCAAACATGTTCTGCAAGAAGCTGCGATCAATCTTGAGGCGATCAAACGGGAACTTCTGTAAGTAACTCAACGCCGAGTAACCCGTGCCGAAATCATCAATGGTGAGCTTAGCGCCCAGTGCTCGTAAGTTGTCTAACATCTCCATCAGGTCGCTACTGTGGTTGAACAACAAGCTCTCTGTCACCTCTACATCAAACAATTCAGGTGACAAGCCCGACTCTTCTATGTGCTGCTTGATCTGTTCGAAAAGTCGATCGCAGTATCTAAACTGCACACTTGAGAAGTTTACCGACACAAACAGAGGAGCAACGTCCTGCCACTGTGCCGCCTGTTGGCAAGCTTGACGAATCGCAAAGTCGCCCAGCTGATGAATCAGACCGTTCTTTTCAGCGATGGAGATAAACTCTTCAGGGTTCACAAAGCCAAACTTCTCGTCGTTCCAGCGCATCAGAGCCTCTGCACCAACAATGACGCCGCTATCGAGATCGATAATAGGTTGGTAATACAGCTCAAGAAGATCATGAGAAATGGCATGACGAAGACGACTTTCTAGCTCTAGGAAGCGCTGCAAATCTTGGTTCATGTTGTGATCATAGAAGCAGAATGCATTACGGCCATCTTGTTTCACTCGGTACATCGCCATGTCCGCACACGCCAGTAGCTGCTCTGCATTGTCGCCATCTTCAGGGAATACCGACATACCGACACTCGCCGATAGGAAGAACTCGTGGTTCTGCCAAACGAACGGTTCATTGAATACCGACAGCACGGTAGCTGCAAAACGTTTTGCGCTGTCGGCATCTTGTAAATCAGGGATAACCAACAGGAATTCATCACCACCAATACGTGCCAACAAATCGGTTTTACGTACTGCGTTGTGCAATCGCTCTGCCGCCAGCTTTAACACTTCGTCACCAACGAAGTGCCCCATTGAATCATTGATTTGTTTAAAGTGGTCAAGGTCGATAAACATGACCAGTACGTTTGATTTCATTCGCTCTGCGCGTGACAACTCTAAATCCAAACGTTCAGAACCATAAACACGGTTAGGCAAACCAGTAAGTGCATCATGTTTGGCTTGATATGCCAGCTCCATCTCGGACGATTTACGGCGCTCAATTTCACTGGTTAAACGCTCGTTTTGCTGAGACAAGAAATCTTTACGCTTTTTCTCTTCTTCCAGTTTGATTTTCAGTTCGACACGAGTGTTATTAAGGGTGAATGCGTACAGTAGTCCAACGACAATCATGATAGCGAGAACACTCAAACCATTGATGAACAGACGAGAGGTGTAGATGTCACGTTCACTTAATGACTCAAACCACGCCATTAATTTAAAGTGATGATGTTCGATCGGAACTTCAAAGTAGATTTTTTGCTTTAACTCTTGAGCTAATGCTTCTGGTGCCGTGATGTTTTCTTGTTCGAGTTTGCGACTGATCGAGTCCCACACTTCCATTTCAACATCATTGATCTTCAACACCATGCGACTGTAGCTGTCTTCGTGTTCCTGATTAGTCAGTTGGGAAATCACCACTTGTTTGTTGATGTCTGCAATCAAGTAGCCAACAGGCTTACCAGAAAACATCACTTGCTTAACCACTTGAATAAGGACTTTGCCGCCCTCTCGTATCGCTCTGACTTCTTCAGGGTGATCGTGCTCGTTAAGCAGTCGGGAAGTGTCTATGCGGTGATCGGTTTTTTCGCCAGTGGTCACAATAGTAGAGCCATCTAACCCGATTAGTGTCAGCTTTTTATAGATGATTTGATTATTGACGGTTTTCGCTTCTGCTTTCTCTTGGAGCTTACGCTTCAAATTGATCAAGCTCGCGCCTAACCCGTATTCCATCGACATCCCGGAAGCAAGGTTGGCAAAAAAAGTCTGCACCGTTTTATCGGTGGATAAATGATCGACATCTTCGCTGGCAAGCGTAAATAAATTATCAAGGGTACCTGCGTAACTTTTCACCTTTAAGTCGAGTTCTCGGTGTTGTGAATCTTTTAATTTATTTTGACCTAAACTCGTTACCGTAATAATCATCGCCAAGTAGAGCGACACTAAAATCGCACTAATGGTGATGATTCTTTGGCTTGATATTTTTTTTACAGACTTTCTCATATATCTTTCTTACTATCTTCTAAGAAGTAGTCATTATAGAAATAGTAAATAGATGGGTAGTATTTCTCGACCAAGGCTTGGTAGGTCCCATCTTGCTTAATTGAATTCAAATATTGGTTAAATGCGGCTTTTAGTTCAGGAGAGCCCTTACGGAAAGCCACTGCCATTTTTTGGTTTTCTGAAATTGGACCAATGACTTTGATCTCACCTGGCCACTTCTCTAACGCAATCAATGTGTCTGCCACATCTAACAACGTACTCTCGGCATCGTTCTTCATGATGGCGGGCACCATCTCATTCAAACGGCGCTGGCCATCGGGCAGGATCACCTTCGCACCGGTGTCATATAAGTTGTAAAGGTTTGGATCTAGGCAAGAGTGCTCCATCGCGAGTACTTCGCGTCCGTTAATGAGCGCTTTCACTTTATCAATGTCTTGTTCCACGGAGCCTGTTGGTGTGATCGGCGTTAACGTTGAATCTGTTCGAGCGATCAACCATACCGCAGAAGGAAAGTAATCATCAGAAAAATCGATCACGTTTTTGCGCCAGTCGAGGATAGTCACACCATTCGCAATCAGGTCACCTTCCACTGCCATCTTCTCACCAACGACAAGCTGCGCATCTTTGTACTCAACTTGCTGGCCTGTCAGCTTACCTACTACGTTGTTCCATTGCGCTGGTACGTATTGATAGCGAACGCCGAGAGATTTTGCGAACCCTTTTATGATATCGACATCAAGACCGGTCAGTGTTTGCATTTCGCCTTGGTCAATGTACGAAACGAAGTTCGCGTAAGGTACACCGATATGACGTAGCACACCTCGACCTTTGATGTCTTGCAGATCGCCAGCCGAGACAGAAGTCGACATAAATGATGCCACCCCAATGGCAAGTGCCGTCATGGTTCGTTTGATTGTTTTCACTGACATGGTGAATATCCCTCTCTTCTACAAAGCGCCCATTAAAGGGCGCTTTGACAGTTCAACAAGGTTAGAACGAGTAGTAAAGATCCGTAATCGCTTCGACAAGACCTTCCACATCTTTCTCATCATGGAATAAATGAGTCGAGATGCGCAGTGCTTGCGTTTCGTAAGCGTCGTCTTTGTACAACTTGAAGTTTGTTGTACGGATGATGTATCCGTATTCTTCACGAAGACGGTCACGGAACAGAGTCAATCGCTCTTTATCTGTTACATCGCTTAATGGGTTAAACGTTGTTAGACCACTGGTTAAGCCTTCCACGTTTGGCGAATACATCTGAGCATGTGGTAACGCTTCGTTAAGCAGCGTCTTACATAGATCGCTCAGCTCTAGTACACGCTCTTGAATGCGGTCACGGCCAATCTCATCCCACATCTTACAGCTATCGGCAAGTGCTTGTTTTGCTGGGTAGTTATCGTTACCAATGTATTGCATTTGCAATTGCTTGCCTAGATGATCAGCGTGAGAAAGAGAAGAATTGATCAACCACAGTGGATTTTCACGATCGCTCCAGTACTCATTCAAACGGTTGCCGTTATCACGTACATACAAGATACCTGTCGCGCCCGGACCACACTGCCACTTATGGCCAGATCCTGCATAGAAGTCACAATCCATATCGTGGAAGTCTAAGTCGAACATACCGACAGTGTGCGCACCATCAACTAATGTTGGGATACCGTGCTGTTTTGCTAGAGAACAAATCGCTTTGGCTGGCAGCGTTGTACCTGTTTTGTAGGTAATGTGAGAGAACACGATGAGGCGAACATTGTGGTGCGCTTCAATCGCTTCACGGAAGGCTTGAATGTAATCTTCTTCTGAAACCTCTTCCGTGCCCGTGAAAACAGGAAGTTGAATTTCAACGACCTCGACACCGAAGCGGTGTTTTGCCACATTCATTGGTGACGTTGCAGCAACGTGTTCGTGGTGAGTAGTTAAGATTACATCACCAGGCTCGAAATGCAGACCGTTGATGATTGAACATAAACCGTCGGTAGTGTTACGACTCAAAATAATTTCGTCTGGATTAGCACCAAAGCCTGGTGCAACGTCTGTCACCATTTCAGAAACATGAGGCCAAGCGCCAAACTTGTCTTTCATATCCCACGGGTACTTAGCAACGATTTTGTTGTTGTCTTCGTATCCTTCAAGAACATGTTTTGGCATCGAACCCGTCGTACCAATATTCATGTAAGTCGTTCGTTTATCCAATACAAACTGCTTTTGAACTTTACGCCAAAAGCGCTTATCGTTCTTTTTACCTAGACGGCTCCAGTCGATATTCGGTTCCTTTGCTTGAACAGCACCAGAAAACGCTGAAGCACTGACGCCAGCCACAACTGCACCAGTTGCACCTTTTAAAAAATTGCGGCGGCTGCGATTAGTCTGAATAGATTCCTTGTCGCTCATCTTTTCGATCCTTGTCGGAAGTTTAGCCATATTATAAATTATGAATCCGTAACTATCTGTTACTAAACTATTATTACCTAATAGACCTATAGTTTATGGGTTCTCGCTGCAATTAAGTGACTTTAGTTCCACTTTTTCATCTCGAGTGATGATATAAGCAACATTTTATACAACATTAAATAAACAACTAAACACATAACAGAATATTCATTAAAACACTTATTACCAATATAAATCACAAATCAATTTATAACTTCCCTTAGAAATACAAATTAATGATTTGTAATATTTAAATCACAAATTAGACAACAAGGTTAATATCGCTTCTAGCACGTTAAATATGTAACAACATGTACCTTTTGGTTTAATTTGATTTGCATATAGTCTTTGAAAAAAATTTAATCAACTATTCAAGATAAACATACTAAGTTGTTAAATTGGCTATTTTGGCGAGGCGTTTTTCCTAAAGTCAGAAGCCTTGAAATAGAGGCATAGAAAAACACCCAGCAGGAGGGTGTGTTTAGTGCTTTTGATGAATGGACAACATAGAGACTACGCTGAGAACAAAACGTTCACACGGCTCTCAACGTAAACTTCTGTTGGTACAGACACGACGTATCGCTGGTCTCAAGATAACTGTGATGCAGCATTAATATCGATTGAACAATCTTAGTGCCTATCCCTAAAGAACCGCTCTCTGCTTCGTGCTCGATATGATTAACAAAGGTAAAATGGATACGCGATTTATCCTCACTCAAACGCGCTTGGCAATGAACCTCCGAACCCATAGGACTATGGCGCAGCGCATTTTCTAGCAGATTAAGCACTAGCCGCTCTAGTAAACCTTTATCACCTACGGTTTGAATCTTATCGTCGACATCCATTTTCAATACGACTTCTTTGCGAGAAAACTGGCTCTGCATCGTCTCGGTACATTCGGTCATCAGTGCCTCAAGATCGACAGGTCGATACTCGTAGTTTGGTGTTGGCGCTTCTTTGCGCGCCGAATCAAGCAATGAGTGCAATTGCGTTGAAAGCTTCTCACAATTTCGAAAAGCCACGTCAATCAGAGGATCAGACTCCGGATGCTGCAAACGCCACGTCTCCAAATACCCAAGTACGCTCGATAGCGGTGTTTTCAAATCATGGCTAAGTTGCAGCAAGCTCTGGCGACGATGAGAAGATTGATATTCTAACTGTAAAAACTGCTGCTGAATGTGCTTCGCCATCATCTGGTAAGAGTTCGCGATCGGCACTAACTCCGGCACTTGACGAGTAAAATCGGGTTGTAGACGAAAATCATGCTCTGCTTGCTGTTGAAGCTGATTAGTGACGCGCTCAATTGGGTTCAACAAGCTGCGCTTTACCAGAACATAAGCGCCCAATGCAAAGCCTAAAATCGACACCAAAACTAACCCCGCTAGCGCAATATAAGGTGTGTCGACCTGTGCGTTGGCGATGGCATCATGTCTGGTGCTGCCAATCACAACATAGAGATAACCCAAGGTCGATCCGAGCTCTTCAATCGCGGCAACGGAAAACACTTTGTGCTCACCACGATTACGAGGGTCTTCACCCAAAATAGGAAAGGGTTCGTCATTTAAGAATTGCTTGATGGGCTGGAGATCCACTTTACCCATGATCTCTGCCCCTTCTGGCGCTGCATGGGTAGTGATGTTGCCCTGACTATCAAGAAAGTAAATTTCGAAATCAGGACCGATCAGCATGAGCGTATGAAAGATAGATTTAAGCGCTTTGGGGTTGTAATCGGTACCTATCATCAACGGGCTATCATCGCGCATATGGCTTGCAAGGTCTTTGTGCAAGCTCTGCTTGGTACGCAACTCAATCGTCTCTTTCTGCCAATTGTAAGTGAGGCCTATCACCATTGCTGCCAACAAAAACCATAAGCTTGTGAATATCACTAAGCGAGATTTGAAGCTCATTTTATCGCCTCCCTAAACAGCAACATTGGTTGTGAGCGTGATTGAGAACATGACAATAAATAAATTCACCAAGTCATTGTCTAGGTTGAAATTTATACCCAACACCCCAGACGGTCTGGATGAAATGATGATCAGAATCAGACAAAGACAACTTGCTACGTAAGCGGTTGATGGTGCTACACACGGTATGGTGATAACCGGAATGGTTGGTATTCCAAACGTGGTCGAGCAACTCATCTTTGCTATAGACTCTACCTGGACGCGTCGCGAGGAATTGAAGCAAGGTAAACTCGGTCGCAGTGAGGGTCACGTCCTTGTCATGCAAAGAGACTTGATGCAACTCTGGAATAATTCTTAACGGACCAAAATCCATCGTATCTTCTACGAGGTTTTTATCTGTTTGCACTTCCGTGGTATGGCTAACACGACGCAGTACATTGCGAACTCGCGCTTGGAACTCTAATACGCTAAATGGCTTGGTAATGTAATCATCCACTCCCGCTTCTAAACCGTCGACTTTATCCATCTCCCCATCTCTGGCTGTCAGCATAAGTACAGGACTCCAATCTTGTTTCTGGCGCAAATAATGGCAGACGTCGAGACCATCACCGTCTGGCAAACCCCTATCAAGGATCAATAAATCAAAAGATTGCTGTTGATATTGCGCTTTAGCCTCAGCGATATTCGTTGCTCTCAACACTTGATGCCCTTGAAACTTGAGATGCATTTGAACCAGTTCCGCCAAATCATCATCATCTTCCACCAGCAAGATATTCGCGACTAAATTGATTGCCTGTTGTTCCATGGTCCTTTCCTTGCCTTCAAGTATCCTCACTTTGCACATGACCGGAACAGGTCAGAAATCCTTTCAAAAAAGGTTCCGATGACGCCATGAGGGATGCGCTTAGTACAAGCACTTTGGAAAGGAGACGTCATCGGAGCCTGTTTTATTCGACTCGAGTGATGGTGACTTTCGCACCAGGGTTCAAGAAGCGGTGGTTCGCAGAGAGCGCAGAATTTCCTAATCCGTCATCTTGGCTAATAACACCAGCATGGAAAGCAACGACATCATTGTTATCATTACGAGCAGCATTAAAGCCTTCACCACCTCCTGCAGGACCCGGAATGGTTGCGGCAAGCTCATCGTTCAGCTCCGTACCGGCATCCCAAACGTTCATGCTCATTTGATAGCTTTCACCGACCGCTAACGATTTTAGCGACAGCCCTGTTTCACCAACAAAAGCATCGTTGGTATTCACGAACATAGACGCCACAGACAAGTAACCGTAACGACTAGGGTCAACAGTGATGGTGACTTCATCTGAAGCCCCCGGCAGCACCAATCCGTTACCTGATACGCCTTGGTAAACATCATCATTACTGTTCATCAGATTAATTAGCTCTGCGTTACTGCCACCCTCTGCAAGGTGCTCAAGTTCGACGGATGCGGCTTGGCCAATTTCAAACAGTTGGTAGTCACCGTTATGAGTGAGCACTGCAAGCGGAGACATAGGTTGGTTCGCGGTTAGATTTGCGACGCTGACGGTGTAGCGATACGACTTAACTACATCGTTATCATCATCGCTTGGACAACCGGCGAGCAAACCGGCTGAAGCTGCTACGAGTAAGATTCTGACTTTCATACATCCCCCTTACTTCACAACGATGGTGATGGTCGCAACTGGGTTCAACCAACGATGACTGCTGCTGTCTAGATCACTGATGCCGCCTGTCGGGTCGCTGTCACCCAAGTTACCCGGATGCACGTGAACTTTATCGTTAGTTACCGTTGCTTCAACGCCTGTGCCGCCAGAGCCAAAGGTAATGAAAGGTGGGGTTGGCATGCTAGACGCAAGTTCATCGTTCGCCTCTGTACCGGCATCATAACTTCTTAGTGTTGCCCGGTATGTTCCCGCTTCAGTTGGGATTTTCCAGCTGTCTAGCCCCACAAAACCATCGTTGGTTGGCAGCAACATCGCGCTAAGAGAAAGATAACCATGGTCACCACTGTCCATGGTGAAAGTGGTTGCAACGCCTGGGTTTAAAATACCGCCTGCTGGGTTTTCTACCACAACCCCGCCCGCATTACCGATGAGGCTTGCAAGGCCAGAGATATCACCACCTTCTGCCATTGCTTCTAATTCTGGGGTCGCGACTTCACCCGTTCTGAACATTTGAAGATCAGAGCCATGAGCCGCAACAATCAGTGGTGTGAAGTAAATACCTTTGGTTGCGTTGGTCACGGTGATTTCCAATTCCGCCGCGTTCACTGATGCAGAGCCTAGTGCCATCGCGACTGAAGTCATGACGAGTCCAAATTGGGTACGTTTTTTCATTGTGATTCCATCCTTTAACGAGGTTTGAACTACCCAAGCCCATGTGTACGGCTTTACTTCTTTGTTCGTGACTTGGGTAGGTTAAGCATACGTTTCGAACGTTTTGCGTTCTTGCCTCTAAGAATGACGAGCAAATCTATCAGCAACTTCATCGAAATCTCATAAAATTCTCACAAGTGCTGTTCAATCTCTCTCAACAGTAATTTATTGCGCTGATACCACTATTTACTCTTAACTCACTTACCATCTACAATATGCCATTCTCTATTTACACCCGACTCTCTTCATGATTCAGAACGTACTGTCTGCCTACTATGGCGAAATCTATGGCATTGCTTTTTTCAACCATTACCTGAGTAACTACGCACGTAGTGAACAGCCACTCCTTTGGCAAACCTTGATAGAAGTAGAAGAACTCACCGCAGAAAAGCTCAAACCTATTTTGCTTGCAAATGACATGGATATTGAAAACCGGCACCAAGAGATGCTGGATAAAGGCTTGGCAGATGCAACC
Organism: Vibrio sp. LB10LO1; assembly: GCF_010092875.1. Classification (NCBI taxonomy): domain Bacteria; kingdom Pseudomonadati; phylum Pseudomonadota; class Gammaproteobacteria; order Vibrionales; family Vibrionaceae; genus Vibrio; species Vibrio sp. LB10LO1. The sequence goes on along the minus strand of NZ_JAADJW010000005.1, from coordinate 130,890 downwards.
AAGTGGATCGGTTTACCATGGCAAGAGTTGGTGGCAACTCTTTTGAAGTGGGTAGAACCTTATGAGGTCAAGTATCGAGAGTGGTATGAAGAAGTGAAAACTTCACAGCAATATTCAATCACTGAGCGAGAAGCGATCGAGTTGATTGCAGACCATGAAACGGCTATTTATCACTGTTGGCAGCAATACCATGCTGGAGCATCTGGTTTGCCTGCGCTCGACGCGTTTTTGACAAAATATCGCTAAAGAGAGACGGGCACACTTGAACCATGTGGAGTCGTGCAAGACAATATCTCTATTCATTTGCGCACCACTGACTATTTATGGTTAACCCAAAACTTATCGCCCTACTCCCTGATCTCGCTTCGTTTATCTTAGTGGTAAACGAAGGTAGCTTTACTGCTGCCGCCAAACAACTCGGTGTGACACCGTCAGCACTTAGTAAGCTGATCACGCGCCTAGAACAAGCGCTCTCAGTAAAATTGTTTGAGCGCACCACTCGCAAATTGATCATCACGCAAGCAGGGCAAAAAGTTTACGACCAAAGCATTGCCATGGTGAACGCGGCTCAGCAAGCGGTTGAGCTGTCGGCGGAAGATCATGCCGAGCCCACGGGTGCTCTCACAGTGGCGGCTCCCGAGGCCTTTCTTAATTCCGTGCTTCAGCCATTTGTGCTGCCATTTCTAGACCGCTACCCAAATATACAGCTCAAACTGCGTGCTGCCGATGGTGAGATTGATCTGTTTCGCCAAGGCATCGATGTTGCGTTTAAGCTCACCGACAAACCCGATGAGAATCTGGTACTCAAAGAGATCAGCAAGACCAATTTGGTTTTGTGCGCTTCTCCAGATTACCTAGCCAAACACGGCATGCCAGCGCACCCAACCGAGCTTGAACAGCACGACTGTATTTACCTTGCAGAGAACGACAAAGACAACATCTGGTCGTTCTTTAAAGAGGAAGCGTTCCACTCGATTGCAGTGAGTGGCCGTTATGCTGTCAACCATTCACAAATGCGCTTAAATGGCGTTAAGTCCGGCTTAGGGATTGGGATCTTTCATGACTTCGTGATTAAAGACGCGTTAGAACAAGGTGAAGTGGTGGAAGTTCTACCGGATTGGATGATCAAGAGTAATTACCACGGTGCTATCGCGATGCAGTATGCACAAACCAAGTACATGCCTGCTCGCCTGCGCGTGTTTATCGACTTCGTTAAGGAGCATTTAGTCTCCGAGGATACTAACCATGCTTGAGCTAACCATGTTTGAAGGGGCTAACCATGTTTAAGGCCATTCATCACGTTGCGATCATTTGCAGTGATTACCCAAGGTCAAAACACTTTTACACTGAAGTATTGGGGTTAAAAGTCATTGCTGAAAACTATCGCGAAGCCAGAGACTCATACAAGCTTGACCTCGCCTTACCTGACGGCAGCCAAGTTGAACTGTTTAGTTTTCCAGGCGCACCGGAGAGACCGAGCTTTCCTGAAGCACAAGGGTTAAGACATCTGGCATTTTTGGTTGATGATGTTGAGCAAGTAAAAGCCTACCTCGAATCGAATGACGTTGAAGTTGAGCCAATTCGTATTGATGAATTCACAGGCAAAGCGTTTACCTTCTTCCAAGATCCAGATGGCTTGCCACTGGAGATTTACCAGAAATAAAAAGAGCCAGCACTTAGCTGGCTCTTTTACTATTCCACTCTTCTCTGTCTTGCTAATTCAACGCTGTTTTCAGCTTCTCGACTCGGTTGAACAACAACCAATCCAGTGCGAGAACCGTCACAATCGCCAAGCCACCCATCGGGAACGCCAGACACAATACGACTAACGTTGCCAAACCAAGCTTCCAAATGCCATCTTGCTGAAACTTAGGTGGCGCCCCCAATGCTGCACTGCGGCTAGGGCGACGAATCCACCACATCACCACACCTGTGATTGAGATTAAGATGAACGCCAAACAGAACACCACGTTGAGTACTTTGTTAAGCACACTGACATCACCTTGGTGCAATGACACACCTGCCGCCATAAACTTGGCAAATAGGCTGTAATCTTGCCACGTCACGTCCACCAGCAAGCGACCGGAATATTGGTCCAAGTGACTGGTGCGATCTTGTCTTGGATCGGAAATATCACCGCCCATCGAGTTAGCCGCAACGGTATAAACGCCTGTTTCAGAGCGTGGCAAAAACAGCTTATAGCCCGTAAAGCCCATCATTTCCGCTTTATGGACGATGTCATCAATAGATAGCGCGTCTTGGCTGCCTGCGTATGCCATCTCTTCCTTCATATTGGCATGATCATGATCGGGCTTATCTTTTGACTCAGGCACAGCAGCAAGCTCTAAGTTCCATGGCATTTCTTCAGACGCACCATGATTTAGATCTTTGTGTGTCAGTATCGATTCTGGTTTCTCGCCCCATGTGTAATAAGTTGGGAAGGTATTCCACGCCTGCACCATTTTTGCTCCCCAAACTCCTGCCCAAGACAGACCCGAGATTAAAAAGAACAGCAACACAATCGACAACACGCCACCTAAGTTCGCGTGTAAATCTCGCATCAAAATACGAGTGCCGTTGCCAACACGGATTTTCATAAAGCCCGCTCGGCTTGCGTTATCTCTTGGCAGCCAAAGGTACAAACCAGACACCAAAAGTAAAATGCCCAAACTTGCGGCAATTTCAATTAAGCGGTCGCCTAGGTCGCCGATGAGCAAAGTGCCGTGAATGCTGTTCATCAGTTCATAGATGCTATCACTACGGTCAATGGTGCCTTGCACGTCTCCTGTGTAAGGATTTACTGCAACAATCAGTGAGCTACCTTCTTGGTTTTGAATCGAGAATCGGTTGGCGATATCGGCCGTTTCAGCAGGTACAAATTGAGTGACATTAAAATCGGGATAGGTCTGCTTTACGGTTTCTAATTGGGTGGAGACAGGAACAGGTTGCTCTTGTGGCGAAACTTGTAATATCGCCTGGTATCGAGCCAGTTCGATTTCATCATCAAACAGCATCACAAGCCCTGTAAGGGAAAGAATGAGCATGAACGGGATAACGAATAATCCTGCGTAGAAGTGCCATCGCCACGTCATAAAGTAGATGGATTTTGCGCGCGAGGCTTCCTTGAGTTGAGGCTTTGCCGAGTTTCTCAACATATGTATTTTCCTTTTTTCATAGTTAAACGCCCAAATTCAGCCAAACGCATCCAGCGCATACTTCATAGGTATGCGGCGCTATTTGACTTAGATTCGGGAGTACCACTGCTCGAAGTGGCAGTGTTGTTGGCTTTATTTACTTGTAATTGTTTTTGTTATGAGAAAAGGGGAACAGGTGGCGCGCGAGGAACTGGCGTTTCAAATCGCACACTTAGAGCCAAATAAGTGTAACTGTCAGAAATCACCGAGCTCAGTCGTGAAAGTATCGGTGTCGTTGGAAGTGTATCGTGATGAAAAGTCGAGAAATGGCTAAAAGGACAAGGCTTGCCTTTGTGGCTGACAGAGTTGTCGCCCTCTTCTATCTGAACCAATTCAAAACCGTTAAGCGTACATAGCGTCGCCCACACGCCCATGCTGTTACCATGAGCATTGATAACAGGCATCAGCGTCACTAGCACCCAACTTAGAGCACTAGCAAATAGCATGGAGCGATAAAAAGGAATTAATCTACGCATAACGGTGACTTAACAAATTTCACACAGCGTAACCAATTCTGAGTGATAGCTCAAAAAGAGAATCAATAAGTGGATTCTGCCTCACAGGTTTCTATGCCAATAATTATGGAATAGAAACCCAAAAGCCTCAGTGGAAAACACCGAGGCTTGGTTCTATCGCAACAAGTGAGTTATTTTGCTGGCATTGGTAGGATTTCAAACATCCCATCAAAGTCATCCAATGTGCTCACCAGTTGAGTAACCAGCTTGGCATTGCCTGTTAACTTCGCCTTACCAGACTTCAATAGGTCATCCAGCGTTGCTTGCCCGAGTACCATCGCCGTCATATCCGCCTTGCTGATTTGTAACGTGACATCTGTAGTTGGCAGCTCATCTACTTGGATGTTCGCCATATTGGAGTTAGACACTTCGCCAAAGTAAGACTCATTCAAGTCTGGGTGGTGAATACCAAAGCTAAAGTCTAAACTCGCCTGCTCTGCTTTTTCCGCATTTAGTCGAACCGCAAGGAAATCCAAGAACATGCCCGTTGGGGTATTTGCGATAACATCTGGAGATGCTAGTTTAATCGATGGCTGAATGTCTCCAGTACGAAGCTCAACCGCACCTTGCAGGTAAGAGTTACGCCAAGCCATGGTTTCAGACTGGTAGCCTTGCTGCTCAAAGCTATCCGCTAATGCAAATCGGTAGTCGATATTGCTTGGGTCACACTGAACCAGATCATTGAACAGTTGTGATGCCTCTTGGTACTCACCCTTTTTAAAGTGCGTTTGGCCTGCTTTGAATAAGGTATCCGCACCTGCTGCTTCTACGTAAACACACGACTTCGCTTTAGTTTGCAGTGGATTGGTGTTTACTGGGTTCATGTCATGGTAACCAAGGTACAAGTTCACTACTGCGCGAGCATTGTGGCTGTATGAGCCGTGATAGCCGTTGGTATGCCAAGTATCTTTTTGAGATTGTGGAACGATTTTTTCAATCTCACGCCCAACATCATGAATAGTGACACCATGGTTTGCTAAACGCATCGCTTGGTTATGGATAAATCCATAGTTGTCACGTTGGAGTGTCATGTAATCCGAAATTTCGTTGGTTTCTGTCTTGGCATCATTCCACACTGGTGCAGAGTGAGCAGCATGAATGTTATCAACCAAGCCACTATCAACGTAGCGCAACTTAAGCTCTGTCAGATACTTAGTCCAAACCAACGCATCACGCACTTTTGCTCCACGGAAGGTATAGATATTGTGCATACCGTCATAGGTCAGTTCCGCGGTGTTCAGTGATCGATACTCTGGAATATAAAGGACGATTTCTGCTGGCGCTTCAGCCCCTGGCATATTGATCGCGTGGAACTCTAGTCCATCGATGGTGACGACTTTTTCACGCTCTTCAATTTCCTGTGTCGGAGCAACCAAGGTGACTTCACCTCGAGAAGTGCCGAGACCAAGTGCGTTATCGACGATGCCCTGAGTGTTGTTGTCCAACGTGGTTCCGTATTGGTAGTTTGCACGGCGGCCCATTGCAGCGCCCGCAATCACGTTTTCATCCGCGAGTTCTTTGATAAAGTCATTGGGTGCATAGATTGGTGCACCTTCAACAAAGTCTCCCGATTCAAAAATACCGCGGGAACCACCAAAATGATCCGCATGCATGTGCGAGTAAATCATGCCCGTAATTTTATGTTCGCCATTGATCTTTGGTAGGTGCATTTTAGCAAATGCCCATGACGCGGCTGCCGCTTCTTTTGACAGCAAAGGATCGTGAATCACATAACCATTGTCAGTGCGATAGATAGTCATGTTAGACAAGTCTGCACCACGAATCTGATACACCCCATCCGTTACTTGATACAAACCACCAGCGGCGTAGTTCAACATGCCTTGACGCCAAATCGATGGATTCACCGACGCTGGTAATTGCTCCACACTCATCTCTGACATGTATTCAAAGCGATTTTTTAGCTCGCCTGCTTCGTGAGTGCCAAACTCGGCAATGAGCCCTTTCTTCGTGCGTTCAAATGCACTGACGTCTTGCCAAGGTAGATCTTTCGCCAACATCGCGTTTGCGCGCTGAGTATGCTCCGTTGCTGGCTTACCTTGGTAAGTATCTAAGCTGGCGTAATCCGCTGTTGCAGAAAAAGAAACGAACAGTGCAAGTGAAATCGCTGAGGGTGCAAAACGGTTTGTCATAGTGAGCCTCGTGGTGTCTCGTTATTGGATATGCATTCACTTTATTTCGTTGACACATCAAAATACATGCATGAAACTTTATTTAAAACATCACCATTTGTTATGTATTGAGAAAAGCCTGTGCAACCATCCAACATCGATCTCAATCTTCTTCGAGTGTTTATCGCGGTTTATCAACACCGTTCAATCACGGTTGCGGCGAATACAATGGGTTTAACCCAGCCAGGAGTCAGTGGCGTGTTGAAGCGACTGCAACAGCAGCTAGGCGCACAACTCTTCGTTCGCTCAGGACGAGGCATAGAGCCTACGCATCAGGCTCACGAGTTAGCCCGCCAAGTTGAGCCCGCACTGAATCAAATCCGAAATGCATTGGAAGGAATAGAAAGCTTCTCCACGGAGAACTCCCGTCGTTTTGTGGTTTATACCTCTGAACCGGTGATGTTAATGCTGCTTCCTAAGATTGAAGCAGATAACACGCTCGGTAACGTCGAGATAGAATTGCACCCGACGCTGTCCAGTGAAACAAAGCTGATCAATAACCTCAATCAACAAAAAGCAGACTTAGCGATCGATTTCGCTCATTACTCTGCTCCTTCCTTTTTCTCTGAATTCTTTTTAAATGATGAGATCTGCCTGATTGCCAGAAAAGGTCACCCAAGAATTCAGCAAACGCTGTCACTCGAGCAGTTCTATCGCGAAAAGCACGTGACATTAAAACTTCGTCGAGAAGACGCCTATCTCGCGGACTTGTTCACCGAAGAATCGATAGAAGAACGTAAAGTCGCGGCAGAGTGTGACTCTTTGGTATCGCAGATGACGATGATCTCGAACAGTGATTGCTTAGCGGCAACCGTCAAAAGCATCGCTAATCAATTTGCTGAACGGCTAGATTTACAAGTAATGGATGCGCCTTTCACCAATATCCCTATCAAATACCGACTGCTTGCACATAACCGAATGAAACACAGCCCCGCAAATATTTGGCTGAGAGATAAGCTCAGGTCGTATTTCGCGGCAGAATCTTAAAGATAGAGAATCGAATAGAGATAGAGAGTCAAAGGCACAAAAAAGCCCGCCGTAGTGGCGGGCTGATATCGTATTCTTTCAAATAACTCAGTGAGCGATTAGCCGAAAAGCTTGCTCCAAATGCTTGGGTTACGCTTGTCGTGATACTCTTCACGTAGGCTATCGATTTCACGCAGTTGGTCTTTCGCTTCTTCTAGCTTGCCCGCATCAAGATCCGCTTCAATCTTGTCTAGCGTTACCGTCAGCTTGTTAAAACCTTCTAGGTAGATATCGAACTTCTCTGGCGGGTAATTACCACGCTTAGATTGCTCGACGATCGCTTGCAAACTATCAATCGCAGATTTCATGGTGTCAACATCAGACGCTTCTGCCGCCTGCTTGAATTCCATCTTCATCTGCTTCATGTTTTGTTTTAAATCGACGGCTTCTGCCATTGCGTATGTTGAGCCCAACGCAATTACACACCCCAATACTAAAGGACGTAACATCTTCACTTCTCCATTGAATACCGAATTCTCAGTCGGCTTTTTAATGCGAGCAGTGTAAAGCAATCCCTTAACACTTGCATAACCAAAAATGTAATCAAGTTTATGCGTTGCGAATCTCGTCATACTCTGCAATTGGCTTGCGGCCACGTAGCTCTAAGAAGGCTAAGAATTGTTGTGCTGAGTGGGTAATAACCTTGCTGCTGTCGATACCAACTCTATCCATTAACTCGCCCACCAAACTCAAATTACCCACATCGTGGCAGAAGTGCGCATCACTGCCCGTAGTGAAGAAGACACCGAGATCCTTACCGATTTGTGCAATCTCGTGACAGCGGTCTACACTGCCCACTCGGCTGTTGCCTTTCAGTGTGGTGTTATTGATTTCAATCGCGACATTGTGCTCTTTTGCACACTTCAGCACGGCTTCAAAATCAAAGTCAAAGTTGGGGTTACCCAAATGACCTAGCGCATCAACACGACCGTTTTTGATGATGTTCAACAGCGCTTCAGTATGCGTAGCGCTATCCGCTGGGCGAAATACTGGCTCGTGAAAGCTAGCAATCACCCAATCCAAATTGCGATCAACGCTTTCTGGAATATCGATGTCACCCTGAGTATTCATAATGTTGGATTCAACGCCGCGGATAATCGCAACGCCTTCAAGAAAACGAGGCAATATTTTTTGGTTAGAGAAGAACCAGTAATGAGGCGCCCCCGGCATTGACTCAGCGTGATCGGTCGTACAGAACATATCGAGTCCGTTCTCTTTTGCCGATTTCGCGTTTTCAATCAACGTACTATAAGCGTGACCGCTGGCGTACGTATGCGTGTGGGTATCAACCTTAAGTTCCATCATCTACTCTCTTGGTGCGCAAATTGACGGCCATTGTATACCCACAAGCAAGCTGTCGTCAGCCCAATCTTAGTTGGCAAGCTAACCTTACTCTTCGCTGATGGTTTTGATTAAAGGCAGTGCCTTCTCCCAGCCGTGATTGAACATCGACACAAAATCACTGTGAGTATAAATGGTGATACTCAACAATAAGCGATCATCTAACGTGTAGATCTGATAGATCTCTCGTGATCCGATCCACTTTGAGGCTAGGTCGCCATCCAATTGCTGCCGATTATCTGGATTAAAGATGGCAACATGATGAAACTCGAGTTTGTGTAACGGCTGCACTGTATCAATGACCGCCCTCGTCCCACCCATATCAGGGTCAAAAAAGGTAATATCACAACCCTCTTCCCATACACCATCAAATCGAGATTGAGGTGAAAAGGCTTGCGCCCATCGTTTGTATAATTCGACATCGGTCAGCACGCTCCATACGCGCTGAGGCGTCGCGGCAATCTCGACGTGATAGTTTAAAGTCAGCATATTTTCTCTCCCAGCACCTTTCTTGACGCTAGTTCAATCTAGTTAAAAATCAAACAGGCACTGACGTTTACACTTCATTTGTCACAGCTTGCTAGGCTAAACCTATCCTTAAGGTGTTTTAGGTCGCAGTAAATGTATACGGCGTGCCGAGAACCGAATCCAGCAGGTATTCATTACCGTCGCTAGGACAATTAAACTGATGCCCATAACCTGAATATCACTCATTTGGTCTTCAAAGAACGCCCATTGCCACACCGCGGTAAACAGCAGGTTGGTGAATATAAGTGGCGCTAATTGAGATCCACTACTTACCAGCTGATACGCTTTTGAACGAAATACCTGCGTATTAATAATCAGCAATGACATCAAGAATATGAGTGCGGTATTGGGAGTTTCAAACGTGTTTATCGACAATGAGTTAGCCAACACACTCGAATCATTGACCAACACGAGTGGCAAGATAAGTAGAGCTGCAACACCAAAGGTCCAAAAATTGATTTCTAGTGGTGATAGACCGCTCTTACTTGCTTTGTATAATGTCAATTGAGAGCCTGAGTTCAATAACCCACCAGCAAGCCCCAGTAATAAGTCAACACGCCACGTAAACTCTCCATCCGCTCCTGCCAACAAAACAACACCAGAAAATGCCATCACAAGCGCGACTATCGCCGACATGCGGATTTGTCCACGCATAAAAAGCCTCTCCACAATTGGCATAAACAGTGGCCCGGTCGCAAACAGCACCACCCCTTCAACTAGAGTCAACGTTTGTAGAGAGGCGATAAAACATAACTGACACATACCAATGAAAAAAGCACGAAGCAAAATCGGTTTAATGGTATCGATGGTAGGTAATTTGAGATTTCTAAAGCGCAGCATGACCAATAAAATGAGAGCTGGAGTAAAGAAGCGTAAAAAACTGAACATGGTCACGGACAATTCGTCACTGAGCTGTTTTGCTAACAGTCCTGTAACAGATAAGCTTAATGTAGACATCAACATAAAGATGACGGGTTTATTTTCTTCTTTCATTGGATACTCCTTAATTCACGGAGTATTTTAAGAAAAGGCACAAGCGAGAAATAGCGAGTATTTTTAAACGCTAATGTAAGTAAAACTTACAATACAAAGTTGTTTGAAGATGAAAAAAGAAGGCATTAGGAGTAAAGATACCATGCGCAAGTTAGTCCCTTTGAAGTCCATCTACGCCTTTGTCGCGGTTGCCGAGACAGGCAGCATGACAGAAGCCGCTCAACTACTCTCAGTAAGCCATTCCGCTGTGAGTCAAGCCATCAAATCTCTCGAAAGCCAAGTGAATAAACCGCTGTTCGATCGAGTCGGTCGCCAAGTTCGTCTCAATAACGACGGCAAAAAATATTACCGCAAAGTCGCCCCTGCACTCGAGCAGATCGTTGATGCAACAGAAGCGCTCCTTCACGACCAAAATTCAAAACGGATTACCTTTAATATGGCCAATTCACTGGCCCTGCATTGGTGGATTCCTAGAATGTCGAGTTTACAAGACTTCGCTCCGCAACTTGATGTTCGCTTATCCAACCTTATTGGGCAGTTCAGTTTGGAACAAGAAGGTATTGATGCTGCTTTAGTGCACGGTAGCCCTCAAGAGTGGCAAGATTACTACTGCGAGAAGTTGAGCGACGATGAGTTAGTCCTGGTGTGCAGCCCAGAACTATTAGATCAACCAAATAGCCAAGACATCAAACAGCTGTTATCAACCTACCCAATTATTGAAGTCACCAATGACCGCCGCAAGCACGATTGGCAAATCTGGCAGGAACAAACTGGCATAGAAAGGCCAAAAGGAAAAAAACCGGTTACCTTTGACATGTCCATTCAAGCAGTACAAGCGACCATTCGCCGTCTGGGCTTGCTGGTCACACATCGATTGTTCGTAACAGATGACATCAAATACGGCCAGTTGGTCGAACTAGGACAGCCTATCGTTAATCCATCCCAACAATTCTACTTGATATGTCCACCGCATAAACTTAAGCATGAAGCCTTTCATTTGTTACGTTCTTGGCTACGACAAGAATTTAGCCAAACGAAAGTGTAACTTGTTGAGTATTAGCTAGGCATTAAGACATTTATTCGTTTTCTAGGTGAATAGAATAATGCCGGAATTGGTATAAAGTAAGAAGAGTACTTTCAAACCCAAGGACGGTTTTATGCGGTTGTATCATGTTTTTCTGAGTAGTGTTTTACTCATGGGACCACTGGCAGTTTGTGCAGAAACGGCGAATAACGGTGACGACTCTGATTTCACAACATTTATTATTGGCGGCCAACAAGCCTCTGCTAATCAACTCCCTTTCTTTGCTCGCCTAATATTGCACCGCACTGGCTCACGTCAGTTTGCCAACATCTGTGGTGGTACGATCGTCAATGACCGCTACATCATGACCGCTGCACACTGTGTAGAATCGGACGTATTTACTGATGGTTGGACAATCAATGATCTTCGAGTCTTAGTGAAGAACCCAACCATGAATGATGTGTTTGTGGAAGAGTTCAAAGACGTACGTTCGATTACGATTCATCCAGACTACAATCCCAATGACCTGTGGATTAACGATATCGCCATTTTGGAGCTCACTCGTCCAATCACTGATAACGTTCAATCTATCACTTTGCCGCAAGACTTTGGTGACTACAGTAACCAGTCGGTGTACCAGATTTTCGGGCTTGGGCAAACGTCAACCGACGACCAAACAGGACCGAATTACCTTCGCTGGGCAGAAATTCAGCCGCTCACCGATAGCCAATGTATTTCACTGGTGCCCGACTTCAACTCACAAGAAAGTTTGTGTGCGAATGGCTTTCCAGACCGCGATTACACAGGGATTTGTAGTGGCGATTCGGGCGGACCATTAACCTACCAGGATAACAACGGTAACTATCAGCAAATCGGTATTGTCAGTTATGGCTCTTCTAGATGTGAATCCCCAGCGATTCCAAGCGTATTTACCGAAGTGTTGAATTACACCCCGTGGATCGAAGCACAAACCAGCGCTGGAACAAAAACAACTTATGATGCCTCGCTTGCGGCAACCGAGGGTTATCATAGCGAAGGAGACTCCGGTTTTGACCCAGAAGATACCCTCAGTAACGACTTTGGCAGCAATGACAGCAGTGGGGGTTCTATCGGGTTCGGATGGCTCGCATTAGGCGGTTTACTCACGTGGTTAAGACGCCGAGAAGCCTTGTAGCACGTAGCTTTAACCTTAGTTACACTTTTTAGAATAAAAACTCTATTTATCGAGATTTTCCTATTCATTCCATGCCGATAATCCTGTTATTATCGGCTACCCAACCACTTTCAGATCAAACTCATGAATAATGCTGCATCGGATCGCCGTATTAAAGTTAAAGCGATGCTGTTTCTGACGCTTGGTGTCACCTTCTCTGTGTTTACCGGATTTGCCCTTTCGCAGATGTTTGTCATAGAAAAAGATGCATTCCAGCTTATCTCGGTGGTGAGTTCGGTTATGGTGGTGAGTTTTTTGCGCTATCAATGGCGAGCCTTGCCTGCAATTGTCTTGAGCTTGTTCGCCTACTATGCCTTTACCGGTCGAAGCCCTGAGCATGCCTTGTTGTATTCTCTCACCGTTCCGATCTTACCTTTTGCGTTTTCAAGCCTATTTCACTATCTAAACAATCGCTCGCTACATCAACCAGCCGCACAGCGGATCAGCCTGTTTTTTGTCATTATGGGCTGTTTATTTCCTTTCGCGAATACCATCAAAATCATGTTGGTGAATACCTTCGTTGATGGCCAGTTTTTAAGTCCTGATTTTCTGTTTTATGCCACGTTAGGCAATTACTTAACTCAACTGTTGGTAACACCTATTTTATACGTGCTGGTGAGCCTGTTGACGGATACCGATACCCAGTCTTACCTCGCTTTGGATAAACGTTTAAGAATCTCTAATAGCCGTTGTCGAGGCTATTTAGCGTGGCTCGCGAGTTGCATCGCGATTTTCATTGCTGCCGCGCTTTCTTCCACCTCTTTCATGCTCAATTCGCTCAGCTTCTTCGCCGTGTTGCTTGTCGTCGTTGGCTTGGCAAAACACGGCTTGATTCGGCCACTCTTTGTCGGCTCGCCATTTATCTTGTTGATAATCAATGACGGTATCAGCCACTACAACCAAGCATTAATTGGAGACAAACAGTTCTACGGCTTATTGATCATCATTACTGTGCTTACCACCTTGGCGTATTTACTGGGCGGCTACTCGGTAAAACTGTTTGAGATGACACAAAAGCAGATCCGCTCCGAGCGTATCGACCCATATTCTGGACTATCGAACATTGCTCAGCTGAAAGAAGACATCAGTCACCAATCTCGTTCTTTACTCATCTATCTTGACTTAACGCCCACATTATCGATGTTGACTGATTTGGGCCATGAGGGAAAATCTCAGCTTATCATGCAACTCAGTGAGTTTTTGTACTCACGGAACAACAGCATAAATCGTTGTTATCGGCCACCTTTCTCAACGGGTCTACTGAGCTTTACCCATTACTCAGATACCGCAGAAGAGGACCTTAACGAGGTCGCGGACTACTTAGAAAGCTTCCAATTTTATTGGCGAGGTACATCGGTTGCACTAGTCTCCCCAACCATTTTCTGCACGCTCGTCAGCCAAGATCAGGACATTGAGAAAGTGGTGTCGATTCTGTGCGATCAACCGCCTCAAAGTGATAGCAGCATCCATTGGATTAACATCCAATCTTTCGAAATGGATCGCGTGGACAAACTGAACCACATTCAACAAGTGTTTAAGCGCGAACAATTTGAGTTGTTCTGCCAACCATACATGAAGCTTTCTGAATCGGAACCGTCAAAACACAGCTTTGAAGTACTCCTTCGTCTTAAAGAGCAGGATGGAAAAGTACTGCCACCTTCGGCATTTTTCCCATTGATTAATCAATTTGGTTTAGAGATCAAGCTCGATCACTGGGTCATTCTCAATACCTTCCGAATGCTGAGTGACAAGGTGAAGAATTGGAATAACATTGGCCACTGCGCCATCAACTTGACCGCCAAAACACTCAGTGCCGAGAACCTTGCAGTGCGCATCATTGAAAGTGCACAAAGCTTTTCGATTCCGCTGAACAAGATTTGCTTTGAGATCACCGAATCATCCGCACTCATCAATGAGCAACAAGCCATTGCAAACTTGAGCCACTTACGAGATCACGGCTGTAAGATTGCGATAGACGACTTTGGAACAGGCTACGCTAGCTTCGCGTACTTGCGCAGATTGCCATTGGATATTCTTAAAATTGAAGGGGCGTTTGTTCGTGAGATCACGCAGAGTGAGACGGACCGTTTGATCGTCAGCTCCATTGTTACGGTCGCAAAAGACATGCATTTAGAGACGGTGGCAGAATTTGTCGAGAGCACTGCACACATAGCAATATTAAGAAACTTGGGCATCGACTTTGCGCAAGGTTATGGCGTCGCGAAACCTATGCCTTTGAGCAAATGTTTAGACGAGCTATTTGAAGTAAAGCCAGCACCTCAATCAGAGCTAAGCGCACTACAAGACTTTGCGCTTTAATCGAGAGTTGATGATATCTTCAATCAGCTTTTGTTCTTTCTTGGCTTTTTCGTAGTTTTGTTTAGCACGCCAACGTTCCAGCACCTTCTCCAAGCCTTGAACTCGAGCATGTTTGTACTCAAGGTGTTTTTGCACCGACGCGCATTCCGCCTGCATCACCGCTTGTTCGTGTTCGTGGTGACGCAGCATCTTTTGAAGCATTTGGTCTACGCGGTTGAGGTTCATCAAAGCCGCGCTATTGAGCACAGGAGTCGTTAATGCGGATTGTCCGGCATGGTTTTTCAAGGCAGAAAGCTGCGCTAACTGCATCGTAAGATGAGAGTGACGCTGACGCATAACATCAAGCTGCTGTCCCACTCTGTCACGCTGCTTTTCTTCCATCAGTTGCAGCTTGCCTACTGCCTTAAGTTTCGATTCCATCTAATTCCTTAATCCGCTTATCAAACTGCTACTGCTGTTCACTTTGAAACATCTGCGCTAACGCAGTCAAACTGGTTGGATAGTCCACCGCTTCATTGGCTGACTGTTGTAAATAAGCACGTAAATGCGGATACATAGAAACCGACTGATCCAACTCTGGATCTTGTCCGGGTTGGTATCCTCCCAGTGGTAATAACTCTTTCACTTGCAAGTAGTTGGAGTAAAGCTGACGGAAGTTATTCGCAATAGTACTGTGCGCCTCATGAGTGCAAGCATTCATGCAGCGACTGATAGACGCATTGATATCAATCGCAGGATAGTGGCCTTGCTCAGCCAATTGACGAGACAGCACTACATGCCCATCAAGGATCGCTCGAGCCGAATCCACAACAGGATCTTGTTGGTCGTCCCCTTCAGCAAGAACGGTATAAATCGCAGTCAAACTTCCGTTAGGGTTTTCGCTGTTCCCTGCTCGTTCGAGGAGCTGAGGTAACACGCTGAATACCGAAGGTGGATAACCACGTGAGGCAGGTGGTTCACCCAAAGAAAGGGCAATTTCACGTTGTGCCATGGCGTAACGTGTCAATGAATCCATCAGCAGTAACACGTCTTTGCCTTGGTCGCGAAAATACTCCGCCACACGATGGCAAAGTAGTGTCGCACGCAGTCGCATTAGCGGAGATTCGTCGGCTGGCGCGGCAACGATAATGGCTTTTTTACGCGCTTCTGGAGTGAGGTTTCGTTCAACAAACTCACGCACCTCTCGGCCACGTTCGCCAATTAAGCCCACCACAATCACATCGGCCTCGGTGTTTTGAGTAATCATACCCATCAAGACACTTTTACCGACACCACTGCCTGCCATTAAACCGATACGCTGACCTTTGCCTACGGTGAGCAAACCATTGATGGCGCGAACCCCAACATCTAAAGGCGTATCAACAGGACGACGCTTAAGCGGGTTGATCGGTTTAGGTTCAAGTGAAACACGATCTCCCCCCTTTAGCGGCGCACCATCATCAAAAGGTTCGCCAAGCCCATTCACTACACGTCCTAGCCATTGTGAACTGAGCTGGACCGTACTGTCGCCGTCAAGGGGGATCACCTTGGCGCCAGCGAACAAGCCACCTAAGCGGCGAATTGGCATTAAGTAAGCCACGGTATGATCAAAGCCAACCACTTGTGCCTCGATCATGTCGCCCTCAGCGGTTTCAACCAGACAGCGTTGTTCAAGTTTGAACCGGCACCCCACGGCTTGCAGCATTAAGCCGTTCACTTTGATCAAACGTCCCGTCACTCGCGCGACAGGAATCGAATCGAGTGACGCTAATGCATCACTCAATCGTTCGTTTAACAGCTCGTGGCTCAACGTGTTACTCATGCTCAGTGTCTACCTGTGGCATCGAGACTTCATCAAGTAAGTGTTGCTTCACGTTATCCATACAGGCCTGCAGGCGTGAATCGCAGCTCGCATCCGCCTCTGCATCCTCTGTCACAAGTTGGCATCCACCAACAGGTAGCTCTGCATTAGCGACCAGTTTCCAAGCCGTCGGTAAATCCGCGTTAATTTGTGTAATGCGCTCCAAATCCTGCGGGTTGAGATGAACAATCACGCTCTCTGCTTTGCCCGGCATGGCTGACAAGGTTTCATCGACCAGAGCCAGAATCTGTTGCGGCATCAAGGTGAGCTCCGCACGAATCACTTGCTGTGCGACTTTCTGCACCAATTCGCAGATCATATGACGCTGTTGTTGCTCTTTTTCATTCTGCCAACGAGATAAGGCATGGAACAGCTCATTGACTGGTTTAGCCGCTTCCACAAAGCCCTGTTTTCCGGACTGCTCTCCAGAGATAAACCCCTTCTGGAAACCTTCTTTCTGCCCTTCTAGCAATCCTTGTTGTTTGCCTTGCTCAATCCCTTGGCGAAGCCCTTCATCATGACCTTGTTGTAGACCTTGCTGGAAGCCAGCCTCAAGCTGCTGTTGAACATCCGCTTGCGTATCTTGCCAACCTTGCTCGTCTAGGGCGAAGTCATCTTCAATGTTCACTGGCTGAGCCAAAGGCGGAAAACGATGTAAACGGTAGCCGCTTGGTGGTAAACGCATGGCATTTGATCTTCTTTCGCTCATCGCCTTACTCCACCGTTGGTTCTTCGTAGAGAACCAGTTGGATTTCGCCCGCTTCATCAAGCTCTCGTACCAACTGCATAATATCTTGGCGAGCGCGCTGCACTCGGCTCAGTACCACAGCACCACGCAGCTCCATGTCATCTTCCAACGCTTTGACCATACGTTGTGGCATAGAGCGTTTGATGGCTTGCTGTAAGGTAATCTCTGCACCTTTCAATGCCACAGCCCACAGCTCTAGTGGAATTTGCTGAACCAACGCGTCCATGGTTTCCTCGCGCTGACGACCGAGCACCATAAAGTCGAACATGTTCTCTTCGATTTCGTTGACCACGTTCTCGTCATGCAATTTGAGCATTTCCATCAGGGATGCGCGGTCACCTTCAAATCGGTTAATGATATCCGCCGCTTGTTTTACGCCCGATAGCGGTGTGCTTTGGCTTGCAGACACTTTATCGATACAGCGCTCCACCAACTCATGCAGATCGTTCGCAACTTGATGATCAATATCTTGCAATTGAGCGATGCGGAACAAGATTTCATCATGATAATCCTGAGGCAAGTGCTTCAAGACCGCAGAAGAGCTGTCCGCAGGCAAGTACGCCAAGAAGATCGCTTGCATCTGAGGGTGTTCATTGACGATGAAACGAGCCAGAGTTTCTGCTTCTACCCACTGCAAACGCTGCATGTTATTGCGAATTTCATCGCCATACAGGTTGTTGAGTAAGCCCTTAGCCAGATCATTACCCAAGGCTTTACGTAAAGTATTCGACAAGTACTCTTTTGATGCGCCGCGAATACCACTGTGTTCACGGAAATCTTCAAAGAAATGTTGAATCACATTGCGGGCAGAATCACTTTTGATGCCATTCAACTTCGCCATTGCACGTGTCACTCGCTGGGTTTCATCACGGCTAAAATGCTGCAACACTTTAGCGGCTGCATCTTCACCCATGCCCAACAGC
Source organism: Vibrio sp. LB10LO1 (assembly GCF_010092875.1). Taxonomy (NCBI): domain Bacteria; kingdom Pseudomonadati; phylum Pseudomonadota; class Gammaproteobacteria; order Vibrionales; family Vibrionaceae; genus Vibrio; species Vibrio sp. LB10LO1. Next base: position 113,037 of record NZ_JAADJW010000005.1, on the reverse strand, counting down.
ACAAGCGCGGTTTGTTCTACATAACTAAGCGTCTGCTTTGACGTCGACTGTGCTGTGTTCATTGATGTTTACCCATTGTTTCAGAATTTCGGCTACACGCTCTGGCTCTTCGTTGGCAATAAGCTGTAGGTGTTTCAATTGAATCTCTAGTGTAGAACCCGCTGGCGGCAGCATGTCGCTGTTCACATCCAAGCCGGACGATACGGCAATACCTTTCTCCGACAGTTTGCGGTTGAGCGCTTCTTCACGCTCACGCTCTTCACGAGTCTGGAGGTTATCGTATTGCGGTTCTTCTTGTGGCTCAGCAAATTCAAGTTCTTGAGCAGGCTTATCCGCTCCCGTTAAATGCATGATCAACGGGCGAAGCACAAAGAAGATCATCGCTAGACCTAACACACCGCCAATCACGTAACGCAATGGTTGCTGTACCGTTGGGTCTTGCCACCAAGGCAATGCTGGCGGCGCGTCGATCTCAATTGGGGTGAAGTTAAAGCTCATCAAACTCAAGCTGTCGCCACGCGCATTCGAGATACCCACAGCGTCCATGATCATGGTTGAGATTTGCGATTTATCCGCTTCACTCCACGCGACACCATCTGGTGCGGCTTGCGAGTTAAGCAAAACTGACACGCTGAGCTTTTCAACTTGACCTTGTTGGTACTGAGTTCGGCGCACACTGCTGCCTACCGCATATTGGCGATTCACTTCTGAACGTGCATTGGTGTTCTGGCTATCGTTGGTTGGCGTTTCACCAGTTACGGGAGGCTGATTGCTTAACGAGCCTGGAATGCCTAACGCGATTTGGTCAACGGAGTTGTTTTGAATAGTGTGTTCATTACGAACGACTGGGGCGTTGTCGAGGATCTCTTGTGTCTCTTCGACTTGGCTAAAGTTCATATCCGCCGCAACTTGTACGCGGAAGTTACTTGGCCCTACAATTGGCGTCAGCATGTCAGCCGCGCGCTGGATGATTTGCTTCTCAACGCTCTTTTGGTATTCAAGGTATTTCGCGTTCACTTTGCCCGCTTCAGCAGAAGCCACATCCGCACTCAATAGTCGACCGTATTGGTCAATGACCGAGACAAATTCAGGCTTCATTGCTGTCACGCTACCCACCACCAGGTTGATGATAGCTTCGACCTGCTCAGGCTTTAGATCTTCGCCCGGCTTAAGCTCTAACATCACAGAAGCCGATGGATTTTCCGAGTTTTGGCGCACAAACAAGGTTTGACGAGGAATCGCAAGATGGACACGTGCATTCGCCACTGGATTTAGCGACATGATAGTGCGCACTAACTCACCTTCTAAACCGTGACGATAACGTGCCGTTTCCATAAACTGGCTGGTACCTAGCGAGCTGTCTTCTTTTAATGAGTCCAGACCCGTTGGCAATTTCGCTTTCACCCCTTTCGAAGCAAGCAGCATGCGGATGCGGGCAACTTCACCTTCTGGAACCAATACTTGGCCGTTTTGCTCCTGCATGCGGTAGCTAATACCTTCGCTTTCTAATACCGACACAATTTCGCCGATATCAAAACGCTCTTGTTGGCTGTATAACGGACGGAAGCTTTGCGAAGAGCTCCAAAGCGCCACCACGATGATGGCCGCAACAATGGCCGCTAACACCGCGGATAATACGAGGTTACGCTGGCTGCTCGACCACAGTTGCTTGATTTTATTGGTTACGTCATCCATCCCTCGATTTGAGGAAGGAGTCTGAGTTGTACCGGCATGCATTGCAGAATTACCGGCCACTTGAGTGGAAAGTTCTGACATGGGTTACACCGGCATCTTCATGATATCTTCAAAGGACATGACCACTTTGTTGCGCACTTGCATCAAAGCATTGAATGAAAGGCTCGCTTTTTGGCTGGCGATCATCGCGCCCACCAAATCATCGCTTGCGCCCGTTTCGACGGCGGTCATTTTTTGACTCGCTACCGATTGATGCTGATTGACCGTATCCAGCACATTGGTCATCGCTTGTGAGAAAGACAATGGGGCGTTCAAAGATTGTTGATCTAACGGGTTTGCACTCACAACAAATTCTGGCGGCTGAACTTGCGTTCGCATTGCCTCCATTTTAGACAGCATTAATTGCTCTGCTGAGACTGCATTAGTTGGTTGACTTGCCATCTACTTTTCTCCTTTTAGGCAGCCGAGCCAAGCGCCGACTGTAAATCAATACCGTGTTCGCGCATGGCGGCGAGCTTGTAACGTAACGCTCGAGTAGACACTCCCAAAGCGTTGGCCGTTTTGGTTCGGTTTCCACCAAACTGACGTAATTTGTCGAGAATAAACTGGAACTCAGCTTGCTTCTTCGCCTCAACGTGGCCAAAGCTTGAAGCCGGTTCAGCGGAAGGCACAGGCGTCAGCAATTCGATTGGCAGCATCAGATCATGCGCGGTGATGTAATCCCCATGACGCATGACAAGTGCACGTTGAATCACGTTTTCGAGTTCGCGAATATTGCCCGGCCAGTGATATTGGCTCAGGGCAGAAATGGCATCTTGAGACAGATGGCAGCGGCTGCCGTCTTGGTATTTTCCAATAAAGAACTGGCTGATCGGCAAAATGTCTTCTTTGCGCTCTCGCAGAGGTGGCCAATGCAATGGCAGCACATCTAGGCGGTAGTAAAGATCTTCACGAAATGTGCCTTTTTGCACTTCTTCGCGCAGGTCTTTGTTGGTTGCAGCGATCACTCGGATATCCAACTGAATCGCTTTATGACTGCCAACACGTTCCACTTCTCGCTCTTGAAGCACACGTAATAACTTCGCCTGCACCGCTGGTGACATCTCACCAATTTCATCCAGTAGAATCGTGCCACCATTGGCCTCTTCAAACTTACCGCTTTGCGAATTGGTGGCACCAGTAAATGCCCCTTTCACGTGGCCAAACAGTACTGCTTCCAACATAGATTCTGGAATCGCAGCACAGTTCACTGCGACAAACGGACCGTCATCACGAGGAGATTGCTCATGAACGTAACGTGCCAGCACTTCCTTACCCGTACCCGATTCACCAGTAATAAGCACGCTGGCATTGGTGCAGGCAGCGCGATGTGCGAGTTGAAGCACTTGTTTACTGCGCCATGATTCAGCCACAATGTTCGCCAGTGGTTTGCCCAAAGCCTCCACTCGCTTGAGTAAGTTCAGCAATTGATTCGTTTCAAAGGGACGAAGTAAGTAATCCGTCGCCCCAGACTTCATTGTTTCCGCCGCCAAAATGCCCTGCTCTTGATCAACAATCGCAATCACCACACCAGCACTACGCTGCTTTTGATGACACGCGACAAACTCACGTACACACATGTCCGGTAAGTTTGAGCTGACCAACGTAATGCAAGCTCGCTCTTCCAATAGCGCGCTGCGACCAGTACGACTGTGTCTTGCGGAATAACCAGCATTCCCAAGTACATCCAGCACTGGTTGAGCGAGGTGTTCATTTGGCTCAACCAACAAAATATCCATTTTCGTCATCATTGAACCTTTACCTTCTCTTGTTGGGGTTGTTGTTTTACTTCTGGGTTGCTTTTGCCTGACGTGTGTCTGGCCAAGTCATTTTTAGTAATCACACGCTCGTTATCTCGAACCAAGCGCAGTGTCACTCGACGGTTTTTGGCTTGCCCTGCTTGGGTGTTATTACTGGCAATTGGGTATCGCGAGCCATGAGCACGAACTTCAATCAACGAACGGTCAACACCTTGTTGAACCAAAGCCTCTGCGACTTGCTCAGCTCGCTGGCGAGATACATTTAAATTCGCCAATTGAGAGCCAACATTATCGGTATGGCCATCGACAAGAATTTTGGTGACGCGATCATCGACAGAAATGTAACTGTAGAGTGCTGCCAAGGTACTTTGTTGGCTGCGGCTTAATGTTTTTTGACCAAACTGAAATGGTAAATTCACATCACGAGCCTGGGAGTAAGATAACTTTGGCAGTTGATCTCGACATTGATTGAATGAGGTCAATGCATTTTGTATTTGAATGGTTGGCAGAGTGATACTGCTGAGAGCGGAACCTTCACTCCCACTAAGTGACAGTGTAACCCAACTTCCGGAAGAAATGGATGCAAGTAGAGACTCTATACCATGCGAGAAAGCGAACTGGTTAGTTGCCGAGGTAAACGCAAGCGAAGCCTCTTCTTTTCTTAAAAGCTCTCCTTCCCACGGTGCACTCTCACTAAGCAATACAGCGCCGTTCCATTTATTGTTGTTATTATGAACGTTGGCAATAAAAGAAACTCGGTTATTTGGTTCCGCGCGGAAATAAAACTTCCCCTCAGGAATATTTGAGTGCATTAAGTTGCATTCAAATTTATTTCCTTTATATAGCCAAGTAGAAAGATCCATTGGAACGGTGATTTCCTCACCTGCCGATGCAAAACTAGGTGAAGTTAAACCAGCTAACAGGAATACTTTAGAAAATATTATCAAACGGCTTCTTTGTAGGTATTTATCACAATTCCCTGACATAGAAGGTTTAATTAAATATGCCATTGGATTATAAAATTTGGCATAGGTAATCATATAAATTCCCTATTCTGAAATATTAAAAGTGGTCATAACTCCGTCACAAAGCTCAAGCAAGCATTCATAAATAGACTTTTTTAGACCAACAAAACAATGAGTTACAAGGCTCAAATTGCAAAGACTGCTGTTCTCTCCATCAGCATTAACTGATCGAATTAACAACAACTTAGCTAATAATTGTTATATTTTTTATTAACTCTTTTATAAGTCAAAGCTAACTCTTTTTAATTTTCATTAAAAGTACCTATAGTTAGATTCAAATCAACATGTGAACTAAAGTCACAATCTTTAAAGTTGAAACTAAAGGTTCTTAAAAAAGTCTGTGTAGACTGTCCGCTATTAAGTTAAAACAGTTTAGTTTGTTAACGCACGGTAAAATATAAATGGAAAGCAGAGTTAATGAGCCTATTTCCGACATCAAATTGCTTGATGTAGAGTTGCTAGGCAAACCTATTCATATCATTCGTGAGAAGCTCGAAAGTTTGATCTCAGAGTCTTGTTCGGGCCTAACCAATGAATTACAAAATTGGCTCAGCACCAACAAAATTGAAGCGAATTTAGTTGCCGTAGAACTACACAGATTCTCACCAACTTTATTGGATAAAGACCAAACCTCAACCTATCAACACCAAGATGGTGGCATGGTGTATATCCACGGAGACGCGCAAGCATTAATCAAACTGGCCGATCGCTTTTACGGCGCCGCAACCGAGCGTACTTCCACTTCTTTGACGGCGAGTGACTTACGCCTTCAAGAGCGCATTAGCCGAATCATCATCAACTGGCTCGCACCGCAAGAAATGTGGCAACACTGCGAGTACGAGACACCACGAGGTATCGGACTGCATGCTGAGCTTTCTATCGCGTTTGAAGATTTCCAAGGTGCTATTCACCTCAAGCTCGATAGCACCATGATTCAAACTTTGATCGAGCAGCTAGCCCTCCATAACGATACGGACTTGTATCAGCCGTTTTGTCGCTCTCTGGAATCAACACCGGTGCGTCTCAATGTCGTATTGAGCAAGAAAACCATGGCACTGAGTGATGTGGTCGGATTGCAACCGGACGATATATTGCCCATCGAGCTTCTCAACACCGTGCCAGTAAGCATTGGTAACCAAACTCTTTTCTCTGGCCGTGTTGCGGAACAAGACGGCCAGCTTGTACTGATTTTTAACCCAGATAAGGAATCGCAGCGATGAGCGACGCGCAAGACAACCAAGCATTCGACGCCGATGATTTAAACTTTGACGATTTTCAATTGGAAGATTTTGAAACTGAACAGGCATTCGCTCCCGAGCCTGTTGCAGAGCGCGACCTAAGTTTCTTCAAAAGCATCCCAGTAACAGTCACGCTAGAAGTCGCAAGCAAAGAGATTCCTTTGGGCGACCTGATGAAAGCCGGTGAAGGCACAGTGATTGAACTGGACAAGCTCAATGGCGAACCACTTGATGTGAAAGTAAACGGCTCTCTGATGGGGCAGGCAGAAGTTGTGGTTATTAACGACAAATATGGCCTACGCCTTATCGATGTGCATGACTCTGCGCTTAGCGGCGTAGGTCGATAAATTCAGGTGGGTTGTGCGATGAATCTTCTGAGTGACAGTCAGCGTCGGTTGCCGTTAATGGCGATTGCATTACTGTGTTTACTGCTGTTTGCACTGCCAACCATGGCTGCCGACAATGGCTTAACCATCTTGTCCGTTTCCGACGGGGACACACAGCAAGAGTACAGCGTTAAGCTACAAATCCTGTTGCTCATGACAGCTCTCAGTTTCTTGCCAGCCTTCATCTTGATGGCCACCAGCTTTACACGCATTATCGTGGTGTTGGCGATTCTGCGTCAGGCATTAGGTCTACAGCAAAGCCCGCCAAACCGTGTTTTGGTCGGCATTGCCCTAGCATTGACGTTACTTATTATGCGCCCTGTCTGGACCGATATTCACGACAATGCTTTTAAGCCTTATGACAACGGCGAGATCACCTTGATGCAGGCGTTTTCGGTGGCCGAAAAGCCAGTGCGAAACTTTATGTTGGCACAAACCCACCAAAGCTCGCTGGAGCAAATGTTGCGTATTGCCAACGAGCCCATCGACCAAAACGTGGAAGACATTTCGTTTGCTGTCGTTTTGCCCGCTTTTGTCATCAGTGAGCTGAAAACCGCGTTTCAAATCGGCTTCATGTTGTTTATACCGTTCCTAATCATCGACCTTGTCGTCGCCAGCGTGTTGATGGCAATGGGTATGATGATGCTGTCCCCCCTGATCATTTCGTTGCCATTCAAGCTCGTCGTGTTTGTGCTGGTCGACGGCTGGGCAATGACGGTCGGCACACTATCCGCCAGCTTTGGATAGTGGGAGCGCATCATGACACCGGAACTCACCGTTACCCTATTTTCTGACGCCGTCTGGCTGATCATCTTGATGGTGGCCGTTTTGGTCGTACCGGGTTTGATTGTTGGTCTGTGCATTGCGGTATTTCAGGCTGCCACGCAAATCAACGAGCAAACCCTGAGCTTCCTGCCACGTTTGTTGGTCACGCTGCTAATGGTGATTTTCGCAGGCCACTGGATGCTGCGAAAAATCATGGAGCTGTTTGATTTCTTGTTCCACAACATTCCGGGGATGATCGGCTAATGGCGATCACGTTTGCGGAACTGTCCGTGATTCTAGGCCAGCTGTGGTGGCCATTTTTTCGCGTCGGTGCCGTATTCATTTCCATGCCGTTTTTTGGTGACGCACTGATTCCAGTCTGGGTTCGCAGTTTACTTGCGCTCTCGATTGTGGTGATCACCGCACCACTGATGCCACCGATGCCAGAAGTCGAACTGTTCTCGATGACCTCGCTTTTCTTAGCCTTTGAACAGGCGATTTGGGGACTGATGTTCGGCTTAATCCTGCACATGTTGTTCAATGTATTCACCATGCTCGGCCAGACTATCTCGTTACAAATGGGCTTGGGTATGGCGATGATGAACGATCCGGTTAATGGCTTGTCTGTGGCGATTCTAGGCCGCATGTTCCTCATCTTTTCGACTTTGCTTTTCCTTGCTCTTGAAGGGCATTTACTGGTTATTGATATCGTCATTCAAAGCTTTGTCATTTGGCCTGTAGGCTCGGGTATCACCGCCCTGTCTTTGCAAGGTGTCGTGAATATCTTTGGGTGGATGTTTGCTTCTGCACTTGCCTTAGCGTTACCAGCGATCGTTTCCATGCTGCTCGCCAACATCAGCTTTGGTGTGATGAACCGAGCCGCCCCCTCTCTAAACGTATATGCATTAGGCTTCCCGATGACCATGCTGTTAGGTTTGTTCAGCGTGTTGATCTCTGTTTCTGGGGTGCCTAGTCGCTATACCGCGTTAGTCCACGACACCATTCGTTTCTTGAATAACTTTATGTTGGGGGGCGCATGAGCGAACAGTCGTCTCAAGACAAAACCGAGAAAGCCTCCCCCCAGAAGGTCAAAAAAGCCCGTCAGGAAGGACAAATTCCGCGCGCAAAAGAGTTCACTACCGCAGTTATCTTCTTAGCCGTTGCGATGTTTTTTTATTCCCAGCTCAACAGTATTTGGGAAAGCATGTCTGGTGTATTCCGTTACAACATGACCCTAACCAAAGCTGACTTAGAAAACCCAAAACAATTGGTGGAGCATCTTGGTCAGAGCTTGGCGGTGATCATTGAGATGCTCTTGCCTCTCTTCACCGTTATCATCATTGTCACCTTTGGCAGCAGCATGGTGTTAGGAGGCTGGATGTTCCGTCCGGCGAACGTGTTACCGAAACTGAGTAAGCTCAATCCTATTTCGGGTATCAAACGTATTTTCTCCACTCGCTCAGTGGTGGAGCTGGTTAAATCCACCGTCAAGGTGTTAGTCATCTTCGGCATTCTTTATGGCTACCTAGACAACCACCTTCAGCCACTGCTTGGCATGCAAAACTTACCACTTAGCCAAGGCTTCTCACTGATCATGTCGATTTTGTTTGAAGGTCTGCTGCTGATGGGATTCGCTCTGTTACTGTTTGGGGTGCTTGATATTCCTTACCAGCGCTGGGAGCACCTCAAAGAGCTGCGCATGACCAAACAGGAGCTGAAAGAAGAGTTCAAGAACAACGAAGGTCGACCAGAAGTTAAGCAACGCATTCGCCAAATCCAGCAGCAATTTGCTCGCCGTAAAATCGACAAGATGGTGCCCACCGCAGATGTGGTGATCACCAACCCGACTCACTACGCCGTGGCATTGAAATACGAACCTTCGTTATCTGATGCACCATTTGTGGTGGCAAAAGGCGTCGATGAAACCGCCATGCACATTCAACGCATCGCCCGCGAGAATAAAGTCGAGATCATCAACTCGCCGCCGCTGACTCGTTCGATTTATCACACCACGGCCATTGAGCAAGCCATACCAAGCCAACTCTATATCGCGGTGGCTCATATTTTAACTTACGTTTTGCAGTTGAAAGCCTTTCGTAAAGGGGGCGGAAAGGAACCGACGCCTTTGCCTCATTTTTCAATTCCAAAGCATTTGCAACACTGATTAACCCGCGTTTACCCAAGGACACCAGAGTATGTTTAACCGGTTAAAACACCTTCAAACTTCCACTAAAGGCTACATTGGTATTCCAATCGTCTTGTTGATGGTATTGGCAATGGTCATCTTGCCTTTGCCACCATTGCTATTGGACGCGCTGTTCACCTTCAATATCGTGTTAGCGATCTTGGTATTGCTGGTCAGCACCACAGCGAAGCGACCGCTCGACTTTTCGATTTTCCCAACCATTTTGTTGGTCGCAACCTTACTTCGCCTCACTCTAAACGTTGCTTCAACGCGTATCGTATTACTTGAAGGTCACAACGGCAGCGATGCTGCTGGTAAGGTGATTCAAGCCTTCGGTGAAGTGGTGATCGGCGGTAACTACGTGGTCGGTATGGTGGTGTTCATCATCTTGATGATCATTAACTTTGTCGTGATCACCAAAGGTGGCGAACGTATTTCTGAAGTGTCGGCACGCTTTACCTTGGATGCACTACCGGGCAAACAAATGGCCATCGATGCCGACTTAAACGCTGGCTTGATCGACCAAGAAACCGCGCGTCAACGCCGCAAAGAAGTGGCGAACGAAGCGGACTTCCACGGTTCCATGGATGGTGCGTCCAAGTTTGTTCGTGGTGATGCGGTTGCTGGCTTGCTGATCCTGTTCATCAACATCATTGGTGGTATCAGTATTGGTGTGTTCGAGCACGGATTGCCAGCGTCAGAAGCCTTCAAGACTTACGCCCTACTGACTATCGGTGACGGCCTTGTTGCTCAAATTCCATCACTGTTACTTGCTACCGCTGCAGCCATTATCGTGACGCGTATTAACGACAGTGATAACGGCATGTCGGAAACCATGCACAAGCAGCTGCTTGCGACACCAGCGACCTTGTATACCGTTGCCGCTATCATGGCGATCATTGGTATGGTTCCAGGAATGCCTCACCTTGCGTTCTTCACCTTTGCCGCGGTGCTAGCATTCGCGGGCTGGCGACAAAGCAAAAAGCCGGTGCAAGATACGCAAATCGACCAAGTAGAAGCCCTCTCTCATGCCATGCAGGAAGAAGAAACCGCACTTACTTGGGACGATATTCCTCATGTCCACACTCTGTCTCTTGCGTTGGGCTACCGATTGGTTCACTTGGTTAACAAAGAGCAAGGCGCACCTCTAGCGCAGCGTATTCGTGGTGTTCGCCGCAATCTCTCTGAGCAAGTGGGTTTTCTACTGCCGGAAGTACGTATCCGTGACAACTTAAGTTTAAAGCCGAACCAATACACCATTGCTTTGAACGGCGAAGTAATTGAACAAGGTTTTATCGAGCCAGAACGTTTGATGGCAATTGCCGTGGGTGAAACCTATGGCGAAGTGGATGGCATTCTTGGCAGTGACCCAGCCTACCAACTGCCTGCGGTTTGGATTGAACATCAAGACAAAGCGAAAGCGCTGAACATGGGCTACCAAGTGGTTGACGATGGCACGGTTATCGCCACACACATCAGCAAAATCATGAAAACTAACTTGGCTGAACTGTTTACTCATGACGATGTTGAAGCCATGACTCAACGTCTTACGGCGCAAGCGCCAAAATTGGCCGAAGCCTTAGCCGCTGCACTAACGCCAGCACAGCAGCTTAAGGTTTACCGTCAGCTTCTGCTCGACCAAGTTCCGCTAAAAGACATTCGCACCATCGCCAACACCATGCTGGAATCTTCGGAAAACACTAAAGATCCGATTTTACTCGCGGCAGATGTACGCTGCGCACTTAAGCGAACCTTGGTTAACTTAGTTGCGGGCCAGAAGAACGAACTGAACGTCTACGCCTTGTCTGATGAACTTGAACAGATGCTGATGACGTCATTGCAACAAGCACAAGCAGCAGGCACCGTCATGCTCGATAGCTTCCCGATTGAGCCAAACATTCTTAGCCAGTTCCAACAGAACTTGCCTTTGATTCGTCAGCAATTGAAGCAGCAAGGGCTGCCACCAATCTTATTGGTCATGCCTCAACTACGTCCATTGCTGGCACGTTACGCACGTACCTTTACCCAAGGATTGGCGGTACTGTCTTACAATGAAATTCCAGAAAATAAACAGATCAACGTGGTAGGAAACCTTGGTTAATCTCATCTCAAATAAAGCGATGTATGACTACTTGTGCGATCTCGCACTGCAACACATTGTCACGGACGACGATCAACTGGTGTTTGATGCGCTCAAACACAATGACATTCAACACGCCTGTCAGGCGATCCGTAAAACAAAAACCGGTGAGGTGGAATACCAGCACCTTACCTTGCGCTTTGGAGTACGTGGCGAGCAGAGTGTTTATCAGTTTGAATTGTCTGAGCAAATGCAATATTGCTTAGATTTATACAGCTTGTATCTAGCCCTGCGCCAAACTCAGTTCCAGCTCGATACCTTTCATCCGGACCTTATCAGCAATGTCGTGGTGCCTATTCGGGTCGACGCTTTACTATGGCAAGCAGGCCGTCACTTTTTGAATCAGATGATTCAATTCCACAAGGCTGCATTTCAACATGTCGTGCCCGCTTTGCAAGCCGATGAAACTCTGTGCCTGCATGAACGCGTCGCTGCTTTAGTTGAACAACTGAAAGACAACGCGTATGCCCTGTGGTTTGAAATTGCGACCAGCCAAACACACTTTGAACGCATTGCCGAGTTTGAACCCGACCTGATCAAGCTATCCGTCACGATGGAAAACAAGCAAGATCAGCATGCGTTCCTTCCCATCGCACGCTTCCTGCGTCGTAATCAATTCCCTTGGGTGGCAGGTAGAGTCGCAAGCCAAAACGAGCTCAATCGTTACCGCTTACTCGGTGCGAGTTATTATTTCGGCTATTTCAGTGATATTCCCACTTCATTGTCGTTTAAATCGTTCGCCGATGAATAAACTGAGCTAAAGAAAAAGGGCGAGTTCAGCTATCAGAACTCGCCCTTTTTCATGTCTAAACAGCCTTAAAATGCGAATTTTCTGGAATAGATATCACCAAAAATCATCAAAATTGGCGATTTTGGCAAAATTTTTAAATTTCCAATTAATCATTAAAACCAACCGACCGCCTCTAGTTAGTGAGCAAGGGAGAATCCCGAAGCCTGAAAGAATAGTGAAAAACTAAGGAGACCAAGATGGCTTTATCTATGCATACTAACTTCGCATCGCTTGTAACTCAGAACACGCTGAACAATACAAGTAACCTTCTGAACACGTCAATGGAACGTTTGAGCACGGGTTACCGTATCAACTCAGCAGCAGACGATGCAGCAGGTCTACAAATTGCTACCCGTCTTGAGTCTCAAACTCGCGGCATGAGCGTTGCAATGCGTAACTCGCAAGACGGCATCTCAATGATGCAAACAGCGGAAGGCGCGATGGATGAAATGACAAACATCGTATACCGCATGAACGACCTAGCAACACAAGCTTCGAACGGTTCAGTATCAGCAAACGACCGTACTGCACTAAACGCTGAGTACCAGCAGCTAGGTGAAGAGCTTGCGAACATTATGGATTCAACAAGTTTTGGTGGTAACAAGCTTCTACAAGATGCTGGCACATTTGGTGCGGCAGCGGTTAACTTCCAAATTGGTACTCAAGCGGGTGAACAACTAGCAGTAGACGTTTCTGCGGAAGTGCAAGCAATCAACGCGTCAATCGGTACATCTGGTGCACTAGCTGTGGGTGACCTAACATCTGAAGCAAACGCGCAAACTGCAATGACAGCACTAACAGGCGCAACGGGTGATGCAGGTCTTCTAGGTCAAATCGGTACTGCACGTTCAGCACTGGGTGCGAACATCAACCGTCTTGAGCACACAATGACAAACCTAGGCAACATGGTTGAAAACACATCTGCTGCGAAAGGCCGTATCACTGACGCAGACTTTGCTGTTGAATCTTCAAACATGACGAAGAACCAAATGCTAATGCAAGCTGGTACAACGGTTCTTTCTCAAACTAACCAGCTGCCAGGCATGGCAATGTCGCTACTGCGTTAATAGAACCTTTCTATTCCCTAACAACGCGCAAAATTTAGTTCGTCTGAAAGCTCAAAGCCTCCCTCGTATCTGGGAGGCTTTTCTTTGTCTGAAAAAAGCGCTTGGAAAAGCGTTCTAGCGACGGATATAGATAGAAGTGGCTTCGTTGGTGTGGCTAGAAGGAATGCGAAAGCCTGCTTTCAGCATGGTGTTATGTAGAACTTTGTTGAACAGCTCCAGCTCGGCAGATTCCACACCTCGATGTGGCTCATACGCTTTGAGCTCTGGAAATCGAGAGAGCGCCTCTACACGAATGTTCGCCAGTTCCTCGGCATTAATGTTCTGTTTACTGCGCAGTTTGGTGCCAATGAAAGCCTCATATGCACGGGCACACTTCATCAGTCGTAAAACAAAGTCATTCATTATTGTCGTTCTTTTTTTAGTCGAATTAGGGAGGATAGCCAGCCGCTAGCAACCACAAAAATTGCAGGGGCATAAGATAGCAAACCTTTGCATTCAAACAGGATCAGAAAAATCTGAATCCCTTAGCAGTAAACGCCTAAACTTTCGCATGATGCGTATCGCTACATACCTCTCTTTTCTTCCCTCCATTGCATTAAATCTTTCACCACTTTTGGTCGCCTTTTTTATTTGGGAACCCCTTTAGCTATCAAGGGGAAAGCGGAACCAGCAAGGTGGAAAAGCCGCTTCCTCCCAACACACAAAATTGAACGTAAGATACTGTTTTATATAGGCATAGATATCAGGCACACATCTTGCGATTGAGTATTTATTACTGGCATAGAAAAGCCAAATACAGATGAGAGAGGGAGCGACCTCATGAGTTCGTTAGATCCAATTACCATGGCAACCCAGTTCGCCACGTTAGACGTTCAGCCATTTCAGCAACGTTACCAAATGCAGGCCGATCGATACCAAGCGCAACTTACCGCTCTAGGCAAAGTGGAAAGTGCATTGCGTGACTTCCGAACTGCGGTTAATGAGATGAACAGCAGCACAAGCAGTATCATCAAAAATACCGCAACGACCTCTCAAGACGGCTTTTTCACCGCAAGTGCCGATGCCAACGCATTAGTCGGTAACTACCAGATTTTCGTTGAGCAAGTCGCCACTTCACATCAGATTTCTACGGGTATGCCTGCAGACTTGGAGGCCACTACCGAGGTCCCAACTACCGGTACGTTAGAGTTCACCATCAATGGTGAAACCATGACTTTAGATATGTCGACGGTGGATACTGACGGCGATGGCAAAGCGACCGTGACGGACCTAGTCAGCGCAATCAACAACAACAACCCTGATAACCCAGGCGTGAATGCCACGCTTGTGCGTTCAAATGGCCAAACACACTTCATGCTCTCCAGTACCGAGACAGGCGTAGCAAACACCATCAATGTCAGTGCGACGGGAACAGGACAAGCTTGGTTTGAAGATGCATTCACCAACACAACAGAAATCAGTAAACCACAAGATGCTGTTATCTGGCTTGGCGCGGAAGGTACAGGGCTGCAACTGACTAACTCAAGCAATACCTTTGAAGGTGTGATCGATGGTGTCGACATCACGGTCACCAAAGCGCAAACCTCAGGAGAAGCCTCTATTTCAATGGACGTAGGCGCAGACAGCGAAGGCACTAAAGAACAACTTGATAAGTTTGTTGAAGCTTACAACGCTCTGGTTTCTACCATCGATGAATACACCCAAATTGGTGGAGAAGATAAATCACGTGGCGTACTGGCCAGTGACCCTACCTTGCGCTCTATCGAAAGCCAATTAACCAGCTTGGTGCGCGGCGAGCATGGCGGAATGCGTTTGAGCGAAGTCGGCATCACTCTTGATCGCGACGGCAAAATGAAAGTCGACCAAGACGAATTTACAGAAGCACAAAAGAACAATAGCGCTGCACTCGAATCAATGTTTAACGGCGATGGCGCCCTGCTCGACTCGCTCGATGACATGGCAGAGCCGTTTTTGAAGTTCTCGTCTGGCACATTCAATTCTCGTAAAGACGCACTACAAGCCAATCTGGACCGAATTGAAGATAAGCAGACAACCTTAGAACGCAAGTACGAGATGTCTTACAACCGCTATCTAAAACAATTCACTCAAATGAACACCTTAATGACGCAAATGAACCAAACCATGTCGATGTTTGGTTAAGGCTTTAGGAGAAGTACTTATGCTAATGGATTCCGGCTACGACTCATACCAACAGGTCGATCTGGATGCTCAAGCAGCATCCGCCAACCCACACCAACTCGTTGTCATGCTGATCGACGGGTTGCTCGATGAAATTGAACGTGTCCGCGGCCATTTGGCTGCCAATCGTCTTGCTGAGAAAGGAATTGGCATTAACAAGTGCATGAACATCCTTATCGGATTAAGCAGCGCATTGGATGAAGAGAATGGCGGTGAGATCGCTGAGAACTTACGTCAGCTCTACGACTTCTGCCAAGTCGAATTGTATTACACCAGCGTACAGAACGATGCGACACGTTTAGACAACGTAGAGCGCGTAATGGGTAACATTCGAGAAGGATGGATGAACTTTGGACAGCAAGCATAAAGTGTCGCCGGAGCGATTTCGCCACTTATCAAAACTGATCCAAATCGCCACTAAAACGGCCGATTGGCAAGCACTCAAACGCTACGACTTACAGTTGCGAGAACTGCTTATCAGCCATAAACCTTTCTTGAAAGATCCGAAACTCGCACCGGAAATTCAGCGAGCAAAAGCGGTGCATGCTACTGCGTTTGCTGCGCTTGAGAAAGCCACCAGCGAACTACAGCAGGAGATGAACATGGTGAACGACCAACAAGAACGAGCCATGGCATATCAACTTGCGATGACGATGGAGCTAACGCAATGATGGTCACTAACTCAATACCTGCGAGTTCACCTTCTCAATCGACAGCCGCTGGGAAGATCTCTCACGCTCGTTCAGAGCAAGGCGTTTCACCAGCAAATTCAGCCGCGGTCACTCAGCAGGGCCAAACCAACGCGCCTATCACCGTTGCCGGATTTCGCTTAAATACGCAAGCCTCACCGGCGGAAGTGATGCGACCTGACGCCAGCTCACCAGAGCTCCACACAGAAGACACCTCTGACGAAACGTTACTAGGTAATGCTTCATCAGAGGTGAATCTGGCCACCCAAGCGCAAGCTCTCATGCAGGGAATCAGTAAGGCGGCCACTAAGCAAGGCGATACCAACCAGCTTGCACAAGTGTCAGCAAATAACACATCGCAAAGTGCAAACATGGGCGCTCAAGCCAACCCAATGCTTACAGCCCCCGCGCAAGAGAACCAACGTGGTGTGCAAGCGAGCGCGGTAAATTCACTTAAAGTTTCTGCTTCTGATTTGCAAACGTTACTGAATCAACCTGCTCATGGGCAAGCATTCGCAGCCAACACGCAATCGCAGACACCAAACGTGCAACATTCAATTCCAACCTCACCGCTTACAGCAACTCAAGCTCAACGTGCGGAGTGGGCGGCGGTTCGCGTGGATACCAGCTCTGGTAGATGGGGCGAGCAGATGATGCAAGTGCTGCAAGATCGCGTGACATTACAAGCTCAGCAAAACCTACAAGAAGCTAAAATCCGTCTCGACCCACCAGAGTTAGGCAAATTGGATTTATTGGTACGCGTGGAAGGTGACCGCTTGAGCGTGCAGATTAACGCCAATACTGCCGCAACTCGTGAAGCCTTAATGCAGGTATCTGAGCGCCTTCGCACTGAACTGCAAGAACAGAACTTCGTTCACGTAGACGTCAACGTCGGCTCAGATCAAGGTCAAGAGCGACATTCTCATGATGGCTCTCAAGAAGAAGCAACCGTCTTCGCCGCGCGTGAAACCAACGCCTTTCAATCTAATACAACAACAAACTATTCAGAGCATTGGCTGAACACTCAAGCCTAATGAATCATCGAGGAAAAAGGTTATGACCAAACAACAAATGATCGCCCTGTTTATCACCATGATCATCACCAGTGCCCTCGTTTCCGCTGCCACTGTGGTCGGCGGTATTTGGTACCTCAACAAAAGTTCGGAGTCTTCTTCATCAGAATCCAGCGTTAGTGCCTTCCTGGAGGACTCACCGCTGGCATTCCTAACTTCTGAGCAACCAACAACAAAAGGCCCAAGCTTTCATCCATTAGATAAAGTGGTGCTGACCATCAAAGGCAAGAAACAAACTCATTTTGTGATGCTGGAACTTGCGGTGGAAACACGCCGCCCAGAGCGCATTAAGGACATTGATGCTTACATGCCGATGGTTCAAAACTCACTGCTAAAACTGTTTAGCGACAAAACCTTTGATGAGCTTCAGCAGGCGGGTGCCATTGATATCCTACAAAGCGAAGTCAAAGAGACTCTGCTGCTTGCGTTCGCAAAAACCGACATCGTTCGTGATATCGATGATGTTCTGCTAACCAAGTACGTTGTGCAATAACGGAGCACAGCCATGTTGGAGATGAACTTACAGGAAAGTTATACCGCGACGGAGGAAGTGAATACGCCGTCGCGCCCGATTGATGAAAATGCACTGCTGCAACGTCACCAAGTCATGGTTAAGCGCGTAGTAAATCAACTGCGCGTTCATGCGACCTCGCACTGCAGCATTGAAGACATGCAGCAAATCGGCTTGATTGCGCTTGTCGAAGCTGGGCGTCGTTATGGGGATGTGGATGATCCACACTTCCCCGCTTTTGCCGTTTGTCGTGTTCGTGGCGCGATTTTGGACGAGCTTCGTCGTTTGGATTGGCGCTCACGCAAAACCCGCCAACAGGCGCATGAGCTTAACGATGTGACACGAGATCTTACTCGGGCGCTGGGCAGAATGCCCACCGATGCTGAAATCATCAAAGCGCTAGGTACTGATGAGCAAGACTACTATAACCGCCAAAACGCCGCACTCGCGGGCGAAATGCAAAGCCTCGACCAATTGATGGAAACTGGCGGAGACAGCCACTTTGGCGGCCAATATGACGGCATGGAACATGAGCACATTCGCCGCAGCTTAGACACTGCGCTGGGCAAAATGTCGAAACGTGACCAACTGTTGCTCACCTTGTTCTATCAGCATGAACTCAACCTCCATGAAATCGCGCTCGTGCTCGATCTGACACCACCTCGCATCTGTCAGTTGCACAAACAAGCGCTTAAACAACTCAATCAATTAATGTCCTCTTAGGAGTCACAAGATGCAAAAGTTTTTTGGAGCCATTACTGTACTGATGTGTGTCTTCGGCGGATACATGTGGGCAGGCGGTAAACTCGGCGCTATCTGGCAGCCAGCCGAGTTCTTGATCATCATCGGTGCGGCAGCAGGTTCACTGATCATTGGCAACCCGCCACAAGTGTTAAAAGAAATGCGTCAGCAAGTACGTGCGACCATCTCTGGCCCGCGTCAAGAGTATGAGTACTACATGGAGCTAATGGCGCTGCTTAATAACCTACTCGAAACCGCACGCAGCCGCGGTTTTAAGTTTCTCGATTCGCACATTGAATCACCAGAGCAGAGCTCTATTTTCCTCGCTTATCCAAAAGTCAGTAACGATCATCGTCTAATTTCTTTCATTACCGACAATTTACGTTTAATGGCAATGGGACAAATGTCGCCTCATGAATTAGAGGGACTGTTAGAACAAGAAATCGAAGCGATTCAAACCGAGATGCTTTTGCCTTCACGCTCTATGCAGCGCACGGCAGAGGCTCTTCCTGGGTTCGGTATTCTTGCGGCAGTCGGTGGCATCATCATCACCATGCAAGCCATTGACGGCTCAATTGCACTGATTGGTTATCACGTTGCCGCCGCCCTCGTTGGTACATTCATTGGTATTTTCGGTTGTTACTGTTGTTTAGATCCACTCAGTAACGCCATGGCTCAACGAGTTAGACGAAACATGACGGCTTTCGAGTGTGTACGCGCCACTTTGGTTGCTTACGTAGCGAAGAAACCAACATTGCTCGCTATCGACGCTGGCCGTAAACACATTCAGTTAGACATCAAACCAACTTTCAACCAAATGGAGAAGTGGCTAGCTGAACAGGAGGGATAATGCAAAAACAAGAGCATGTGGTGTTCAAACGCGCGAAAGCACATAACCATGACGAGTTTCATGGTGGCGCGTGGAAGGTCGCGTTTGCCGACTTCATGATCGCGTTGATGGCGCTGTTTCTTGTCCTTTGGGTCATGCAAGTGGTCGACAAGGAAGAGCGCAAAGCCATTGTGGCGCACCTTCATAGTTCGAGCGTTTTTGATAAGAGCTACGGTAACCCTTTCGATACCTCACAAAGTATCTCTCCCATCGACTTGGCACAGGACTCTTCTGTGCCAAGTAAGCACAACTCTAACCACGTCGTCAGCTCTTTCTTCCAAGGTGACGGCGATGGCCCAGAGATTGACTCGCTTATCCCAGGCAATTTCGATACCCAAGAGCAACTCGCTCTGCTGGCCAAAGTGATTGATGAGGTCGTCGGGCAAATCAGCGCGCAGGGTAACGTTAATGTCACCATTACCCCGCAAGGTCTGCGCATTGTGCTTCAGGATGACTACAAGCAACACATGTTCAGCCGTGGCGGCGCAGAATTAACCCCTTTCTTTGAGGATTTGTTACTTGCGCTTGCTCCCGTTTTCGAACGCATCAGCAACCCATTGATCATCAGTGGCCATACCGATTCGACACCGTTCAAAAAGCGTTTTGGTCGACAATCGAACTGGGCGCTATCCGCCTCCCGTGCCGATGTCGCTAGAAATACCTTGGTGGAAGGTGGCATGCCAGACGATCGCGTTATGCAAGTGACTGGAATGTCAGATCGTGCCTTGCTTAACCCAGAAGAACCCGACTCTAGCGAGAACCGCCGAATTGAGTTATTCATTCTGACCACACCAGCAGCACAAGTTTTGGAAACCTTCTTCGGCAATCAAGAAGGCAGTGAGCTACAAAAAGCCAAACAACAAGCAGAGTTTAACCAGCCAGTGATTAGGCAAGAAGTGATTCGTTACTCGGTCGAACCTGACGATACTAAACCTCAGATTCAAGACCTATAACCCCCTAAAAGGTCACCAGTTTCTACCCTCTGCGTGACCTTTTCCCCAACGATAATATTGCTGAAATTTGTGTAGTTGAGTTCGATATGTCCGTACCTGCGCCCAATAAATCAAAAAATGACTCGCTCAAAAAAGCCTTTCTCTGGCTGATCATTTTCGACTACCTGTTGCTGACATTTTTTCTCACTCAACTATCAAGTCTCAACCTCAACAGCGGCACCATGATTAGCCTACTGCTCGTGGTTTATAATATCTTGCTGGTTTCGTTCTGCTACCAGCGTACCAGCAACCATGATTCTTACATCATCTATCCTGTACTTTCAGCGACGCTACTGGCGTTCGTCTGCTTCCTGTATTTTTTCTTTCTGGTGTAACTTCAAGCATGATGCGATTGCACTTTTGACCACCCAGCAGAAACGCTAGCTTAGAGGCACCATTTGCACATTTTTAATCGAATGACTTTTTAGCGGCGTTGCACAACTGGTGATGGTTCCAACCTCGATACGACTGGTTTTTGAGTAGATAGCTAGCACGTCAAGACACGCTTCTTCATGCGCTTCTAGCCATGGGTTAGCTGTGATAAAAGAACGAATCTTGTCCACATAAACCGGATGCTCCGAGTACAAGTCTTCTAACTTCTTTCTACCGATGTAAGTGTGTTGGTTTTCACCACCAATGGGAAACAATACACCTTGCTGTCTACGTTCTAGCTGATAATTGCAATTGTTGCAGCTCTTTACTTGGGCCAGTGTTAGTGTGTTTTGGTCATCTTTAAATACTTTGATACTGGTTTGGGTTTGGTTAAGCGCAGCATTACTTTTGGTGTCTGCTTTGGAGTACTCCATCTCCCCTAACAAGCTAGCCTTTTTACTTATTAAGAAGGCTGTATCTAACCCCGAGGCACTGATGAGGTAGCTATCTAAGGGCGTCGCACTTGAGCAGCCATTAAGAATCGCTAACCCAAAGGAAATGAATAATCCAAAGAGAAGAGCGAGTGGTTTTGATTTCATATCTGAATCCTTATTGAATCGGAGAAGTGATTCAAAAAGAATAAGGAAAGCAAAGAGTGATTAATTGTCATTGCATGCCTAAAGAAATCGACCAGAAATAAAAAACCCAGCGTCGAGGCTGGGTTTTCATTTAGGAGGCAAAGCCACCGGCTTTATTCAGCGTTCATTAGCTCATTTTCAGTCAGATAAGCTTCAATGATCTTCTCAGCTGATAGTTCAATATCTTCCAAGCAGGTATGACAACTTAGTACTGAGAACAACATAGTTTTCAGTCCTTTGTAACCCGAAGTAGAAGGGTAAAGCGTTCCTTCTTGCTGCAGTCGATGAACCACACGCGCCGTCAGTTCATTCCGATATGCCTCATCCCCTTCACCAAATTGCGCTGAGAAGCGATTAGACACCACATCATTCAAAATAGTAATGCCATCTACCGTTGAAAGTCTTTCTGCCATGTGTTGTGCCAGCAAAGTACAACGATCAACGTGCTCTTCAATGCCTTGCTTACCTAGCGACTTAAACGCAGCGTACACAGGCACGCCGCGCGCTCGTCGCGAAGCACCAATACCAAAGTTGATCGCATTACGATCAGGCTTGTCCATTGCATCATTGAGGTAGTCGCCCATATTGCTCCCCCCCATGGCTTGAGAAAGCAAGCCTGCATCTTTTACGATGACCATGCCTGAGTCGTATGGCATGTTGAACCATTTATGGCCATCGGTATCAATCGAATCTACCCGCTCAATACCATCAAGCAGGTAACGATGTTTGGCACTTGCTGCTGCCCATAGACCAATCGCACCATCAACATGCAGCCACGCATTACCATGAGCAGCGACGGCATCAGCCAAAGCGTGGAAAGGGTCGAAAGCACCAGAGTCGATACAACCTGCTTGCGCACAAACTAACGTTGGGCCTTCCAGTGCAGTGATCGTTTCCATTAGATTATCTGGAATAATGCGTAAGTTGTCGTCGGTCGGCACCTTAACAATGTTTTCCAAACCAATGCCAATCATCGAAAGCGCTCGCTTAATCGTTGAGTGGATTTGGTCACTGACAACCACATTAATACGTGGTGCACCGTACATGCCTTGGTTGGCAACATCCCAACCAGCACGTTGCAAGAGCGCATTACGGGCTGTGATAAGACTGGTGTAAATTGCCTCCTGCGCGCCAGAGGTAAAACCAATGCCACAGTTGGGAGCCAAACCAAGCAGTTGAGTCATCCACTCAGCGGCGGTCTCTTCAACCACTGATAGCGCAGGGCTAGCAACGTAGTACGGGACGTTTTGGTCCCACGCACTCACCAACCAATCTGCCGCCAAAGAAGCAGGAAAAGAGCTGCCAATAGCATAACCAAAGAAACGCGGACCACCTGTTGCGATAAGGCCTGCATCAACATTTTTGACCATCTCGTTAATCACAGTGGATGGATCTGTTGGTGTCGTTGGAAGTGTTCCCCCAATGGCCTTTCTCAACTCCTGAGACGTCACGCACTTGTCTACTGGTCGTTCATTTAGTGATTCTAAATATTCAACCGCGTGCTCTAAGGACTGGGAAAGTGGTGAACGGTATTCGTGGAATCGATGGGACATATTCGTTTCTCTCTCTTTAGTTTCAATGCCCTTCATCTTATTGATCGAGAGAAATATAACTTGTCATCCTGTGCCATCAAATGGAACAAGTTGTGGCAGTGATGAAACGCAGCATCTCAGGTTATTACTATGTCTGACGCCGAAGAGTTAAGCTTTCGATAGGCTGAAGGGGTCATGCCTACTCTTCTACGAATAAATCGAGTAAAGTTTGCTGTATCGGTATAGCCCAAAGAAGATGCGATAGCCGTAATAGACAGGCGAGAGTCTCTCAATAATTGCAGACTTCTCTCTATTAGCAACTCTTCAACAATGTGACTATAGGTTACCCCTTCCTTGTGCAAGCGCCGTTGTAGGGTCCGTTTCGGAACCCCCAGAATACGTTCCGCATCGAGAATAGAAAGTCGGCCACCAGAGATATAAGGCTGAATTGCAAATCGAAACGAAGATAGAAAAGACTCTGGGACCTCACAAAGCGTAGCTGCCCTCTCCCGTCTTTGTTTTTTGGGCATAAAAATCGCTTTGTTCAGGATCGCACCATCAAGCTGAATACCGGTTGCAGCACGATTGGTATAAAACTGAATATGTAGGAGCTGCGGACAGGTGAAAAACGGCTCCATCTCAGTGCTTTTCAAACTCACATTCATGGTTTTTTGACGAGAGTTTGAAAGTGCGGCGACCAATTCATCCATAAAAATGATACTGAATACCTCCGCATACTTATACCACGGCTCGTTTTCCCCCTCTTTGTACCGCGCAAACCAAGTATGGTGATGGTATCTCTCAAGACAGAATTGAGCATTGTTGGAGTATTGTCGGATGAATAGACAGAAGACCTCAATGGCATCAGCCACTGTCATGCTTGGTACGAGATGTAAGTTCTCCAATATCTTTGGTATATAGAGCTCTCGGCACTTAGTCCAAATCGTAAGGATAAAATCTTCTGTCGAGCAAGACTCTCCAAATATCAAAATGAGATTTTTTAATGTCGTTTCAGGTAGGAACTCGAACTCTCTTTTTTGAACATCATCTGGGGCTCCGGTTAATTGAATCAATTGATGAGTATCAATATCAAGCTCTTTGAAAAGCTCACCTAAGCCATGGATACACGTTGCCCTGACTAACGGAACGCCCTTGAATGAACCCACCATCATCTTTCTCCTTACCACATTGAGTTTGGTTGGAAGGTAAAGAAAAGAAAGCGCCTTGTCTTGTCATTTGGCGACAATGAGATCATTGCGCTTTTGTGGTTCTTCTTGGAGTACCTCGTTAGCTTTACTGCTCTCTTAATCGCGCTGATGCAGATATCACTAACGTGTCAGAGCTGAGTTTCGCGACTTGGAAAAAGCCGCCTTTTGAGGAAAGTTGACTCGCATTGAGGTTATCTACATCCAACTTCTTAAACCAATAGGGAGCGAGTGAGCACTGTGCTGACCCTGTTGCGATATCCTCATTGATGCCGATTTTTGGCGCAAAGTAACGCAAAACATAATCGTTAGGCCCACTTTGAGCGGTGACCATCACAGCATGAAAGTCTCGGATTTGGCATAGGCGATCAAAATCCGGCTGGTACTGTTTCACTTGCTGCTCAGACGCTAACACCACCACAAGATCTCGGGTAGTGACAACATCTAACACTTGCACACCAGATTGCTCTAAGTTTAATAACTGTAAATCTAAACTGGCAGGAACAGGACTGGCATCCCATGCAGGCAAAGCCATTTGGTACTGAGTACCATGCTTAGCAATGGTGATGTCCCCATAATTACTGTGCAACTTAACAGAGCGTTGGTTTAGATGAGCAATCAACGCCGCGCCAGCGCCCATACTGCCATGACCACACAAGTTGATTTCACTGGCCAAAGAAAACCAACGAATCCACCAACGCCCATCGACACAGCAAAGGAATGAGGTGATAGGTTGGGCGATACTTTGAGTTATCTCCAACATCTCTGAGTCACTCAACCACTCAGATAAAAGCACTACGCCACAAGGATTACCTTGCGCATCCTCAGAGCAGAATACATCATAAATTTGGGTATCGATAACTCACCTCATATCGCCATTCAAACATCAAATTGCTCGGTAATAGCAAACATCCCTAAACGATGGAAATGCTACTTTTACCTAACAGAAGGTGAAAATATCGTGCGACAAACCATTACGCAAGCACACTCATATCATTAAGTGACCTTAAGCGACGATTTATCTCTGTAAAGGTCTAAACCAAATGAGGGGAATGAAAAAGGAAGCCGTGAGGGCTCCCTTTGAAGGTGGTGATTGAATTCTGAAGCGTTAAGTAACGAAGCTCAGATTAACGAATCATCAGATAAAAGATCACACCGGCCGTAAATCCCAATATAGCCAGAAGATGTTGAGTCGGTGTTGAATTCCCTTCACTCTTCTTCTCTTTCAAATCACTTCGCACTGCCATACTGACTCCTTGTCTTTGGTCTGTCTTTAGTCCCTGCAAGAATGCCTAGGCGAGAACATGCTCACTGATCATTTTGTTGAAAGAAACCAAGTCGAATGAACCTCTGATCTCAAAGCGCACTCGACCTACTTCACTTAGGAATAGTTCAATCTCACAATCCAGATCAAGCGTACCAGATGTTTCAATCGAGAACGCATTGATCTTGCTGTATGGCAAAGAAGTGTAGTCGACTTTTGATCCCGTAATCCCTTGCACATTGGCCGCAATAACGCGCTTGTTGGTGAACACGACTTGGTCACGCACCGTTTTGAAACCTGCAAAAATGCTCTCCCCATCAATTAAGAATTTATGGAAGTCCTCTCGTACCTTTGAAGTTTCAATCGGCTTGAGTTTGAATATCGATGAGTTTTCGAAATCGATCATGGCGTTCCCTTAGAACATAAATAAAAACCTTCATCAATTAATAGCAAAGTCTCTACCGCGAGCCTATTGATTTTGGTGACTTTTCTATCACCATCTCGTTTTTGGTCTTTGCGCCAAGGTTACTTCCACCCTTGACGCCATTTTTGTGAGTCTTTTAAGTCGTGCCAATCCAACTCTCGTTCTCGCTTCGTCATGACCGCTTCAATAACGCACCTCACTACGTTGCCTTCTTCATCAAACTCCATTTCTGAAATGATGAAATGCTTTTCTTTGTTTACTGGCTCTGCTGCTGTCCATTTGCTTTGCAGTAGCTTTTTAGGGTGAACTCGATTCATAACACTCTGCCATTCATCAGAAAAAGTTTGCTTTTCATACGTATAAACTCGCAAATGCAATCACATTTAATGTTGGAAAGTTTTTCTTCAATATCGTGTTTTTTCCAATTGGTTTGATCTGTTTTACTGACACTTCCTGTTACTTTGAGTCATGCACACAAACACAACACATCAAAAGAATGATTATGAATAAAACAACTCTTTTACTTGCTTCCGTAGCACTGACGCTTTCCGGCGTGGCTCAAGCCGATAAGCTGGAAGATATTCAAAAATCAGGCACGTTACGTGTCGGAACCACGGGCGACTACAAGCCGTTTTCTTACTACGATGGCAAGACCTACTCTGGCTATGATATTGATGTCGCTAAGCACGTAGCAGCAGAACTAGGCGTAGAGCTAGAAATCGTTCGTACCAGTTGGAAAGCGCTGCTTACCGATCTAAACCAAGACAAGTACGACATCGCCATGGGAGGCATTACTCGCAAGATGCAACGCCAACTGAATGCAGAGCAAACACAAGGCTACATGACATTTGGTAAGTGCTTCTTAGTCGCCAAAGGGAAAATCGAGCAATACAACACAATAGACAAAGTAAACCAAGCCTCTGTGCGTGTAGGCGTGAACATTGGCGGCACAAACGAAGCCTTCGCCGATGCTAATTTACAAAAGGCCAGCTTTACTCGTTTCGAAAACAACTTAGACGTACCGAAAGCCGTCGCAACAGGTAAAGTCGATGTGATGGTTACCGAAACGCCTGAAGGCCTGTTCTATCAAGTCACGGACGAGCGTTTAGAAGCGGCTCGCTGCGAAGACCCGTTCACCAAAGGTCAGTTTGGTTACCTTATCCCTAAAGGCGAACAGCGTTTGTTGAACACCGTGAACTTCATCATGGATGAAATGAAACTCAAAGGCATCGACGAACAATTTATGCACCATAACTCGCTCAAGTAGCGGACTAAAGCCTAGGAAAGAACGAGCAAAGCAGTATCAAACCGGAAGCTCAGCAGCTTTGTATGGATTACGTCCAGCAAGAGCTGAAAAGCGAGTAGAGTTAGCACGGCGTAGAAACAACAAAGGGGATATCACCATCCCCTTTTTCATCAGTTTGATTCGCCGAGAGCGATTACATCACGCACTTTTTTGCTGCTTGTGCTTTCTCAATGCCTTCTTCAATCAGAGATTTGGTTTCTTCGCTGCCAATGGATGACATTACTTTGTCCATCACCTTATCCACTGTCGATTCAGAAGACGCCTCCACCAAACAAGCGTACGCATTGGCAATGTGTTCTTTGGCTTCAATTAAGGCCTGCGGATCACTGAAATCCACATTCATTGCTTCTTCAACCGATGCCGCTAACTCCTCTGCTGATTCAGCAGCGTCACCAAATTGATCAAGGTTGAATGCGTCTTCTACCGATTCCATCTGCTCTTGGACCGTATCAATCGCTTTATTTGCGGCTTCTTGTGCTTGGTCAATGGCTTTGCTTGCGTCATCACAGCCGGCCAACGCCATTGCCAAAACCATTGTTGAGATTGTTTTTTTCATATTTGTTCTTCTAACAAGTGAATCGCTAATCATCACAATACGTGATTAGCCGAGAGATTTTAATTTAAGAGTTGTAAGAAGAGGAAACAGAATCGCTTTACAGCCCCACAAAACAAAGCCGCTCTAGAAAGCGGCTTTGATGTTTAATAAGACGTTATACGTATCAAGCAATCCTGCCGTGACTGATTGCCATCATGTCATCGTAGGTGCGCTGTAGCGCTTCAAATGTCCATTCGAAGTAAACACGACGCTCCATAAGTGGTGCAATTTGGTTAGCATCAAACGATTCGATGGTGAGATCGGAATATTCCACTTGAAGGCTATTGCCATCTGTTCCCCAATCTTCGTATTCGCGATTGCCAATGAGATCATAAAGGTTATTGCTCAAGAAGCTGTAGACCACTAGGAATGATTGTACAGTGTCTTCGGAGAAGTTAAGCATGCTCGCAATCTGCGCCACGTCATACGACTGCTCCTTATCACCTTGGTCAATATCAAGCCTTACTAACTGTGTTTCCCACGTTGCCATTTCACCGAAGGAATCAAAGACATGTTGATTCAAAGCTTCAAAGACCTGAAAAAACTCCTGGATCATTGAGATATATTTATCAGACATAATGTCCCTTATTGTATTTAGTTAACGGACGATATTCGCCGCCGTGTTATTGCTCACCTAGCCAGTGATGGTTAAAAGTTAGACTAAAAGTTGCAGCATTACATACTGTACGTGTCATTTTGTTGTAATTTTTGAGTGATTAGTCAACTATTAGCGTTGGTTCGTCGATTCCCATATAGTCACAAAGCTCTCGCTTAATTCGATGAAAATCTTGAATTGAGACAAAGCAATCGGCGTAATCTGTCTTACCTTTTATACCAATATGAATCGACGTAAACGCTTGAATGGTCGAGGTAACTTCAATGGTTTCATTCGCTAATGAGAACGTCACTACATGATCCATATTTAAGTAACGACCTGATTCGATTTTTAATGCTTTCGCCATCGTTGGGTCCTAATTTATCGAGATAAATTGATGTTGGGAGCAGCACTTTTAAATGAAGAGAGAAAAAGGTGCTTCATAGCAATGAGTATGCTGCTCAATTGACGTGAGCCTATCATAAGCACTCGCCTTCAAAATTAGATGTAAGACGCACTTTCACTCGGATTTACTTATAGATAAAACAGTTACAAAAAATCTGACTGCAAATTGACCAACAAAGAGAGACAAGATGTTGTTGGCCTTAAAAAAGAAAAGAGCCACTCTCTTGAATGGCTCTATCTCTCTACGTTAAAGGCTTTTTAATTTAGCGCAGCGCTCGGCCTTAAACCAACTTATAGCTTGGGCGCAGCTTCAAATTGCTTAAGGTCATCAGTAATCTCATTCCACGGTGCTTTAGAGCCCACAAAAATATGAAAGCTGGGTTTGTCACAAGGGGTATCATCAAGGATGCCTAGACGAATATTCACTAAACCGTTGTTCTTCTTCGAGTAAAGGCTAGAGCCGCAGTGACGGCAGAATGAGAGTTCGGTATTGGCGCTCTTCTGATAGGTTTGGATGTGTTCCGCGCCCTCAATCACAATCAGTTTATCCAATGCAATGCCACCCGCTGACGAGTAATCGGATCCGGTAAATTTGCAGCATTCAGAGCAATGACAATTGCCCATGTATTTGAATTCATCCGCCACTTCGAGTTTTACCTTGCCACATAGACATGAGCCTTTGAGTACTTCCATTTTTTAGTCCTTCTCTTATTGGAATGACGACAACCATGCCAGTCCAATAAGACGAAATAAAGATAAGTAAATCAGGTTTGCAAAAATGGAACGAAAAATTGAGAGTCAACAGACAGATACAAGAAAGCCGAGCGTAATGCTCAGCTTTGGTCAGCCTTGCTCTTTAACGTATCACTGGCAAATTCTTCCATGTTCTATCATGAAGTAGTTCACAACCACGCTCGGTTATGACGATGTTTTCTTCATGAACCATCATTTTCCCCAGAGCAAACGCCATTCCCGGCTCCAGTGTGAGTACCATACCCGGTTTCAATATGACGTCACCGTCTGGAACATGAGAAGGCCATTCTGTCAGTTGCATTCCAAGCCCATGCCCCATGCGTCCGACATCATTACCTAATGCACCGTTTTTCTCGAGCACAGACCACATTGCTTGCCAAATATCACCTGTGGTTCGCCCCGGCTCTGCTATTTTTAGCCCCGCTTCGGTAGCTTGATAGACCGAATCGTACGCCAGCTGAGTCTCTTCATCCATTTGACCAAAGGCATAGTTTCTGTCGAAGTCACTGAAATACCCATCATAGTTTGCACCGGTATCAATAATCAGTAAGTCTCCCTCCGTTAGCACCCTATCACTCGGCCCCATAATGATGCTGTCATAGCCGCCAGTTCCCGATCCAGATATTAAATAAGGGCAACTGTCAGCTCCCAACCGCAGCATTTCTATATGCATTGCTTTACACGCTTCACGCTCGGTCATTCCTATTGCGAGACGATGCTTCAAAAACTCAAACCCCGCAGCAGTCACCTGACAAGCAAAACGAATCTTGTCGATTTCAGCTTTCGATTTAATGCTGCGAATATCACGAACAATCAAAGAGACATCAACAACATCATGTTGACTTAACTTACTTTGTAGCAATTGAAAGTTTTGAGCAGGCATACGCAAGTGCGTTTCTGGACCAATCATTGCGCCAATGTTACGTGAGCACGTACTCACCTCTGCTAACGTCGCTGCCAATAGAGAAATGCCATCATCTTCTGGTCGAGGCGACGGCCAGGTTCTTACATCATCTATCCATCTATCTTCAAGGCCTGACGCGCCGATCTCCGGAACCACGGCAATAGGTTTACCAGTACTCGGGACAACGAGAAACCATGGTCGCGTAGGGCTCTCCCAAAACTGAGATTTAAAACCACTGAAATAGCGAAATTCCGGTTCCGTTGTAAAGAAAGCGGCGTCAATTTGCTGCTCTCTCATGCGCTTTTGCAACTCATAAGTACGCTGTTCAAATTCCGCTTTTTCAAAGCCCCTTGGTGGTGCAATTAAAGGTAATGTACTCACTTTTAATCCTTTTTAGTGCGCTAAACACGGCGTTAGTTAAACAAAATGTCTCTTGGTAACAAGGCGATCTCAGGGAAGAAAATCAGCAACGCAGACATCAAGATTAGGATGAGAAAGAAAGGTAACGTGCCACGTATGACTTCCATATACGGCTTTTCAAAGATGGCAATGGCGGTAAAGATATCGCAACCGAAAGGAGGGGTAGCGGAGCCAATTGCCATTTGTAGCGTCACCATAACACCCACCAAAATGGGGTCGATTCCTGCGGCATTGACGATAGGCATAAATATCGGTGTGAGTATCAGTAACACCACAAGCGAATCGACAAACATACAGCCCACAAAGAAAGTTAACGCGATGATAAACAGGATGTATTCTGGTGACGCATTGTCCAGTTCAAGAGGTGCAAGTAATTCTTGAGGTATTTGTTCGAATGAGATGTACCATGAAAAAGCTTGCCCAATACCAACCAAAACAAACACAACCGCAGTAATCAGCCCTGTATTTAAAGCCGCATCACAAATGTCTTTGACGCCCAGTTTTCGGTATAAAAGGCATTCAACAATAATGGCATACAGCACCGCAAACGAGGCGGCTTCTGTTGGCGTGACAATACCAGAATAGATACCGCCAATAATCAACGCAGGGAAACCAAGAGGCAAAATCGCTTGTTTAATCGCGAGCAGCTTTTCCGCTTTGCTGGCTTTCTCTACCAAGGTAAGGCTGTCACTGTGTTGTACGCTGTAGGCATAGCTATACAGTGAAAACAGCCCTGCCAAAACTAACCCCGGGCCAATACCGGCGATAAACAATTCACCAACACTGGCATTGGCGAGGGTGCCATAAAGGATCAGACCAATACTTGGTGGGATTAAGAACGCAATGTCGCTTGCATTGATGATCAGCGCCATCACGAAGCTGTCTTTGTACCCTGCTTGCAACAGCTTAGGTCGCATGATTTGTCCAACAGATACAACGGTAGCTTGAGTCGAGCCTGAGACTGAGCCAAACAAGGTACAACTAATGCAAGTTGTGATCGGAAGACCGCCGCGCAGATGCCCAACAAAAGCCTGAATTAATCCCAGCAAATTGTATGCAGTGTGCCCTCTGGTCATGATGTCCGCAGCCAAGATGAACATCGGAACCGCAATCAAAGCGTTTGGCGAAATGCCAGTAACCATCTGCTGAATGACGACACCGGGTTCCACCTGAGAAAAGTGGATGAGACCAATTAAAGCTCCCACTGCTAGAGGAACGATCATAGGAAAACTGAGAAACAGCAGGATAACCATCACCGTGACTAAGGTGAAGGTCATGACATAAATATCCGGCTCTCCAGCAATGATGTCAGAGATAAACTGTGTCACGCTACTCATTCGAATTCACCTTTGGTTTTATTTTTCGTTTCAATAACATCGAAGGACACGTAGATCTCTTGGTGTAGCAAGTTCATGATAAAACTCATTGAATATTGCAAACCGGCAATCGCAAATCCGATAGGAATGATTGAGTACACCCAATAAACTGGAAACTGCAATGCAGGACTAAGTCGGTTGATAGATTTAAGCTCTTCAACATAGAGCAAACCTTGGTACGCTAGATAGAACATAAGAAGCGCAGTGCACAACGCGATCATTGTGGTGAGGATTTTTTGAGCACGAAAACTTAGCGAGTCATAGACTGCTGTCATTCGTATGTTGCGACCTTGCCTTACCGCGTAAGCGAAACCCACAAAGGTCACCGTCACAATCAAAAACTGATTGAGCTCTTCAGAAAAAAATAGACTTTTATTAAAAGCATAACGGCCAATCGCATTAGCCGTAGAATTCGCCATCATGGCAAGAATGGCTATCATGATAAGAAAGCGTTCCAGCTTTTCCGTCACAACACTCATTTTATGTAACAGATCTTTCATCGCTCGCTGAGCTCCATACGTCCTTGAGCATTACCACCCTTTCTACCCTGATTGATAGGCAGAAAAGAGGGTTATCCGTTTCACTTACTCAAACGGATAACCGTTACCTTATAAAGCGTTATTGCGTTTTAGATGCCACACGCACTTCATCTAAGATATTTTCAAGAATGACTTTTGCTCCTTGGCGAGCTTCAGCCTGCTGGTCTGTCGGATAAGCATTCGCGACAACATCAAAATAGGTATCATGAAGCTGCTCACTCAGCACTTTAAAGCGCTCTCTTTCTTCTTCAGATAGAATCACCACTTCAAGATCTGGGCGCTCTTTAAGGATCTTCTCCATGTTTTCTTTGTTGATGCGAATTTGGTAATCGTAGGCAGCCTGATCTGCGGCTTTGATCGCTTTATCAACCATGGCTTGCTTCTCCTTAGACAAGCCGTTGTACCACTTGCTGTTGGTCGATACGGTACTCACATAAGGCTGCTGCCCTGGGAACATCAAATAGTCCTGAACTTCATGCCATTTCGCGTTGTATATGAAGTAGATTGGGTTGACCATGCTATCAATCGTTTTCAGTTGAAGAGAGCCATAAACTTCTCCCCAAGACAGTGGCGTTGGGGTTGCTCCAAAGGCTTTATAGGTTTCAACAGGAATGGTTGAAGTGAACGTTCGGATCTTCTGATTGGCAAAATCCTCTGGCGTACGGATCGGTTTGTTGCCTCCCCAAACCATCTCGCCTTCAGACATCATGGACAGCAATTTTAGGTTCACACTCTCAAACTTAGGAGCAAGTTGGTTATAAATCGTCGGGCTTTCCGTTAAGACTTGATGCGTGATTTTCTCATCCGTCCCCAGCACATAGGGTAAGCTCACAGCTTGTACTTCAGGCACGTAAGACCCCAAATGCCCAGCCCCAACTGAAACAAACTGGATGGTACCTTTCGCGGCAAGCTCGACTATGTCGTTTTCCGTACCCAACTGCCCGTAGTAATAAATACGAACACGAATGTCACCATCCGACTCTTTCTTGATCACCTCGGCAAACTTCTGAGCGTAAATATCTTGAACGTCAGTTTTGTCCTCTTCTGAAGCAAACTTCCATGTTTCGGCATGAACACCAAACACAACACCTAAGCTTAAAATTGCCGCGCTTAATTTTTTCATCCTTTTCTTCCTTTTCCTTCCAAGTGATACGCAAAATGAAACCCCTCATTTTCGCGCTTATCTTGAACTCACAGAGGACGACCACTTTTCAAAACCTCCGCCAGTCATTCTCCTTACGATGGGTTCAATCGATTTCTAACCAATTGAATCCAGTAACTCGTACCGAATTTCAAAATCCGATCGTTAAAATCGTATTTAGGGTTGTGCAATGCACATCCACCAACAGAATCAACGCCATTACCGAGCAACACATAACAGCCCGGCTTAACACGTAACATGCTGGAGAAGTCTTCCGAGATGGTTATCGGGTCACAGTCGCCATCAACGTTGTCAATTCCCAACACTTGCTGCGCAGTCGACACTGCATAAGCGGTTTGTTCATGGCTGTTGATGGTCGGATAAAATGTATTGATGAATTCAAACGTGTAATCCGCACCTGCCGCTTGGCAAAGCCCTGCCACAATTTGTTCCATGCGCGTTCGGATAGTATCTAGGCTGCGCTCGGTAAAGCAGCGACAGTCTCCTTTAATGGTCACCGTTGTAGGGATAACATTCACCGTGCCGTCGGTGATAAATTCCGTTGCGGATACCACCGCAGAGTCATGAATTGCGCTTAAGCTTCGCGAAACAATGGTTTGCAGCCCCAAAATAACCTGTGCACCGACCACAAGAGGATCTATCCCTTGGTGTGGTAGAGCGGCATGCCCACCGACACCTTTAATCACAATTTCAAAGCTTGTCTCACTCGCCATCAATGAACCGGGCCTGACCATCAACTTCCCTTCCGCTAGTCCCGGAAAGTTGTGAAGGCCATAGACTTCATCGATGGAGAATCGCTCAAACAACCCATCGTCAATCATGGCTTGCGCCCCTTTTCCATGCTCTTCATCGGGTTGAAATATGAAGTAAACGGTCCCGTCAAATTCACCGTATTCGGCAAGATAGCAAGCGGCACCAAGCAGCATGGCAGAATGTCCATCGTGGCCACAGGCGTGCATCTTCCCATCATGCTGAGAGCAGTAAGAAAAGGTATTTTTCTCATGTACATGAAGCGCATCCATATCGGCTCGAAGACCAATGCTGGCCTCACTTTGTCCGTTGCGCAGTATCCCAACTAAGCCGGTTTTTCCTATATTCCGCACAACTTCAATACCAAAGCTTTGTAACTTGTTTGCGATAAAGTCTGCGGTCATATCGACATCAAACCCGCATTCAGGGAATCGATGTAGATGTTGACGCCACTCCATCATGTTCTGAATCAATTCAGAGGAGAGCTGGTTAGGGTCGATAGGCGTAGATGAATGCATAACAGAAAATCCCTTAAAATCAGTTTTAAAAGCGAAGTAATTAAAGGTTGAGTGGCAAGTGCTGCTCTAAAAGGAGACCAAAGCCTTCGATGTGCTTGGGGTAGTTAAGAAGTGCCAAAGCGTGCCAAGCCAGTACTTGATTACTGGATAACACTGGCTTGTTTATTGCAGCTTCAATATCGTGAATAACCGTGGTCGCTCGCAGCGCGGTACAAGAAATGAAAACGGCGTCAGCATCGGGATGACAAGCTTGTATTGCCGCATGAGCAATATCATTTGGCGAGATGAACGTCATCGCGGTGTCATCTTCAAAATCAAAGCCTACGATGTTCAGTACTTCGAGACCTACCGTAGAGAAAAAGGCGGCCACGTCTTGGTTTACTGCTTGCGTATAGGGCGTAACAATGGAGACGCGCTTTATGTTCAATCGTTCAAACGCAGCGAGAGCTGCAGTGACTGGGTTTGTCACTTTTGCATCAGGGTGATGTGCCTGAATAAGGTCGATGATGCGCTGTTCTCCGATCGCAATAGTGCCCGATGTACACGCATAGATAACCACATCTAGCGCTGTCCCAGGAAGAATCGTATCCGCCACCTCTTGGATTCCAGGCTCCATACGACGCAGATTCTCTATGGTTAGCGGATTGTAGTTGCGCACCCGACTGGTAAATGAAGCGACATCTTGTGGGAATAGTTGGCGTAAATCGTTCTCGATATTAAAGTCTGTCGCCAGCGAAATAACACCCACACGACCTGCACTCGCAAGATTATCCAGTTCATTCTGTAGCGCTACTGATCCCACTTCCATGCTCGCATCCTATCCATCAATATCTTGCTGAAACTTGACGTTTTGGTACTGCCAATTCGCCTTTCGTTTTGATTTATTATTGCTTTACATTTTGTTTACAAGATTAATAATGCCTTGGCGACAACAAGGAATTTCATCGAATGACTCCCATATTGTGCGGATTTCCTGCATTTTTGGTGAGCTATAGTGGTTTTCCTTTAATTAGTAAAAACAAGACATTCGCTCATGAGTGAGGTCACAATTCGGAGCCAGAGCATGATTAGCTCACCATATGGCTTCCATCCATTACAGGCAGAAAGGAATCGATCGTCATGACGTCAACGCCACCACTTTCCGTCGATAGTTTCGACCGAAAAATTCTCGACATTGTCCAGCATTCAAATAGAGCGACATCAGACACTATTGCTGATCAGGTTGGGCTATCGCCAGCAGCGGTTCAGCGTCGATTAAAGCGCATGAGAGCTCAAGGGGTAATACAAGCCGATATCTCTGTTGTTAACCCCAAGGCTGTAGGCCAAACCATGACTTTTGTTGTGCAAGTGACGTTGGAAAGAGAAAGAGTCGACTTGATGCACAATTTTAAGAAAGAGATGACCGCAAATCGTTCGGTACAACAGTGTTACTATGTGACTGGAAGTTCAGACTTTATTCTTATTGTCACTGCGGCAGACATGGAAGGTTATGACAAATTTACACGAGAAGCATTTTTCGACAATGCCAACATCAAAAGCTTTCAAACCAACGTGGTGATGGATAACGTGAAAGTGGGGCTTACAATCCCAATTGATGACCAATGACAAGAGCAGAAAAAGCAGTCAATGATGGATATAAAAACGGCGCTTCCTTGCAAGCGCCGTATAATGATTTCACCCATCAGATGGTTTGAAACAAACTCGGGGCTCATTTCACCAACTGTTGGTAGAGTTCAGGGTCCGTTGCCCCCTCTGTACCTATCACTAGTACTTTACTTTCTGCCCCCAAACCAAGTGCTTGTGAATAGCCACCATCTTGACGAGCGATTACTGCTGCCGCAAACCCCGGAACCGCAGACTCCCCTGCTTCGATACGATTCTCTCCATGGGCCAAAAATCGCATAGCCTGAGGAATGGCATCTTCACTCAACGTCATAAAGTCATCGGCACCATTATGAAGAATACTCCACGCTAAGGTAGAGACTTCGCCACAAGCCAAACCGGCCATCAAGGTCTCTAAATCGCCTTCAACCACTACAGGGTTACCAGCTTGCGCGCTTTTCTGCAGGCAATTGGCTTGCTCCGGTTCGACAATAATAAACCTTGGGCGGTGCGCTCCCCAAAGATCCCAGAAGTATCCGCAAACCGCAGAGGCTAACCCGCCGACGCCACCTTGCACGAACACATGAGTTGGAATATCCCCATCAAGTTGCTCGACAATTTCAGACAGCATCACAGTGTAGCCAAGCGCGACATCTTTAGGGATCTCCATGTAACCTTCATAAGAAGTGTCAGAGACAATCACACGATCATGAACTTTGGCTTCACTATCAGCCAAACGTACCGATTCATCATAGTTACCGGAAATTCTAACAACTTGTGCACCGAAGGCTTCCATGGCCTGTTTACGACCCTCGGAAACATCTTTGTGAATATAAATGACGCACCCGCAGCCAAACATTTGCGCTCCCCATGCGACAGAGCGTCCATGATTTCCATCGGTGGCGCAGCTCACCACGATTTCGGCAGCTTCAGACTTCCACTCACCTTGTAGCAACGCTTGTATCGTCGGCTTCTTACCATAACGCTGCATAATCACATCTTGTAATTGACGAGCTACGGCATACGCACCGCCTAATGCTTTAAAACTTTTAAGACCAAATCTTTGTGATTCATCCTTATACCAAAAGCACGAAACCCCGATCTGATCCGCAACTGAGTTTAATGAATGTAAGGGCGTGGCCACATAACCCGGCCATTGAGAAATACTGTCGATCGCTAGTCGTGCGTCTTCTAGATTAAGAATCTCTCTTTGTTCGTCAGAATACGTAAGACTAGAGCGCGATAAGGGATTGGAGAAGTGGCTCAGTTTACCCGTCAATAACTGCATAGATGCTCGTCCTTAAATTGTTCTTATATTCAACTTCATACGGCGATGCGATATGAAATTGCCAACCATTAAAGTTTAACGAGCTTAGATGCAGCTTAAATGCCTTGTGCTAGGGTAAAACGCGGTTTTCGATGATTAACTTGATACAGAGTGAGGAAAATCCGCACAAGGGCTTTCTTTTATTGGATACAAAAAATCCACCGTATTAATTCAATACGATGGATTCCATTGTTACTTTCTATTAAAGAATTGATGTGCGGAGAGATTTAGAACACGCAGTGCT
Organism: Vibrio sp. LB10LO1; assembly: GCF_010092875.1. NCBI lineage: Bacteria > Pseudomonadati > Pseudomonadota > Gammaproteobacteria > Vibrionales > Vibrionaceae > Vibrio > Vibrio sp. LB10LO1. The sequence continues at coordinate 74,922 of NZ_JAADJW010000005.1, read as the reverse complement.
TAGCAAAGCCTGTTGCTTCGTTTGCCGTCCATTCACCTTTTGGTTTTTCTTTTAGGTCTTCACACCACTGTTCGCTACCGATGCCATCTTGCAGAACACAATGCTTCGCGAAATCAACTGCGTTGTCTGTTGTCCATTCTGTCTTTGGCTTTTCACGCATGTCTTTACACCAAGCTTCTGTACCTACTTCGTCAGAACATGCTGTTAGCGCTGTTGCCGCTAGCAGTAGCATTACCAGTTTTTTCATAAATTCAGGTTCCACTTTCAATTGATGAATGAACTATACCCAAAATATCACTGCTCGTGTTAAGCCAACGACAATTTGTCGACTCTCGCTCCGTAAAGGAGGCAAAATTCAGCAAATACAATCTAACTGCATCGATAAGTCAGTGAATGTGAGTAATGAAGTTTAAAGACGACGAGCTTGAGTCAGTGCTCGAAGATTCGCAGAACCTGTACCAAAGCACGCTAAACGCAGCTCTAATGCCATTTGTTCAAAGTGCTCGACGATAGATTCTGTGCTGATTGTTGCGGCTTTTAGCACCGCTCCGGCTTGTCCAACAAGATTGGCGCCAAGATGTACCGCTTTCGCAGCTTCTAAGCCGTTATACACGCCACCAGATGCAATTAAAGGTAAGTCAGGGTATTGGCCGCGAATTTGCTCTAAGCACTTAGCCGTTGGAATGCCCCAATCACGGAACAATTCAGCTGCGCGCTGCATTTTATTGTCTGTCTGACAGTAACCCTCAACTGCAGACCAACTTGTACCACCAGCGCCCGCGACATCAATCGCATCCACGCCCGCTTCGACGAGTTGTTTAGCCACCACGCCACTGATGCCAAAGCCGACCTCTTTGATGATCATCGGTACATCGACGCGCTGTTTTAGTTGCTCAATCGATTTAAGTACACCAATCCAATCATGATCACCATTCTGCTGAAAGGCTTCTTGCATCGGGTTGAGATGCACGAATAAAGCGTCTGCTTGGATAAAATCCACCGCACGCTGAGCATTATCGAATCGCTGTTTGTCCCTCAATTGAGCGGCACCCAAGTTGGAATACAAAGGCACGCCTTTAGCGAGATCACGAATGGTTTTGCCCAAACCTGAGTGAAGGCTGTCTTCTAGACTCACTCGCTGCGAGCCAACCCCCATCGCAATGCCCATTTCACTCGCCGCTTCTGCCAAACGGCAGTTGATGATCTCTGCATCTTTTGCGCCGCCAGTCATTGAACTGATCAAAAATGGCAGTGCCAATGAGTGACCAAGGAACTCACTCGAAAGATCGATGGCGTTAAAGTCACATTCAGGCAATGCGCAATGCTCGAATTCGACAGACTCAAAGCCCGCCGTTTTGCTTTTCATGTTCATGTCATGATGTAAAACAGCGTCTAGATGTAAGTCTTTGCGATTAGATTGCGGAGCCATAATGTCACCCTAAAGTAAAACAGTCGCGCAGTATTGCGATCCTTGTCATTGCCGTCAATGCGAAAATTCGGAAATTGAACAATTTATTTACCGAATCGAGCCTTGTGTGCTCTCGCTTTATGACTAAGAAAGCATATCGAAGCACTGCGTTTAAAACACTGCGCCTCACTGCTCTATTAAGCTTGGGTAACGATTAACAATGTTGCCACTCCGATGTACCAAGAGTGGCAGTTCTACACTTCGTTTGAGCTATTGAGTCTCGACCGATTGAATAAGCGCCACCACCGTGCTGGTTATAGGTGGCGTGAACTGGTCTGGATCATCACAGAATTGAATTCTGCCTTTCTCTTCAACATGGAAAAGCGGAATCACCAGATTGTCTTTGTGGTGCTCAAGGTAATCTTGGTAGGTAAAACTCTCACTTAGCTTGGTGTGTTTGATTTCTGCACCTTGGCTCAACAAACTGGCCATTTGGGCGTAACTAACATTGCCACCCATCAGCAGTTTGCCGTGATACTCTTCCGCAACCGAGTGTTTTTCACTGCCGTTGGTTTTGTTTTTCTGCAGACAATGTACTTTATCTTCGCCAAACTCGCCGACAAACTGCATACAAGCCATGATGTTGAAATGTTGGTCTGGCGTCAGTGCCACCACTTGACCGATACCAATTAGGTTCAAGTTGTCATCGGCGTGGCTAGAAATCGGATTGCCGTAGTAATGGTCCAAGCCCAACATGCGAACTTGGCTAATGTAGTCCCAGTTCGAATCGGTGAGCAGAACTTTGCGATCGTATCTCGCCAGCGCTTTACCTATCTCTTGCGCCACTCGGTTTGCGCCAATCAATAGGAAGCCTCTTGGCGCCGGCTCAGCAACTCCCAACGCTTTCGCAACAGGCCGAGCCGTCGCACTTTGCAGCACTACCGTGCCGATGATCACCATGAAGGTCATTGGCACCAACAGCATAGCTTCTGAAATACCGTATTCTGTTAGCTTGATAGCAAACAGAGACGAGATGGACGCGGCCACGATACCGCGCGGCGCAACCCATGAGAGGAACAGCTTATCTTTGAAGGTTAAGTTACTACGAATGGTTGAAACGAAAATTGAAAGTGGACGTGAAACCAACTGCATGAAAACAAACAGCAACACCGCACCGCTACCAAGCGCAGCGAAATCATCCAGACTGATGCGTGCCGCTAGGAAGATGAACAATCCAGTGATCAACAAGATGGTTAAGTGCTCTTTGAAGTGGAGGATCTGCTGAATGTTGATGCCCTTAGCGTTCGCTAACCACATCCCCATCACGGTGACCGTCAGTAGGCCCGCTTCCGATTCCATCTGATTAGATATCGAGAACACACCGAGTACCACCATCAATACCGCAAACGGCTGAAGGTACTCCGGCAACCAAGCTCTACGCAAAATGGTGGCCACAGCAGCACCAGACAAAGCACCAATAATCAAACCTACCGCAATGATAGTAGCAAACACTTCAACGCTATTAACCGCATTGTGCGAAACAATAAACTCGTACACCATCACCACAAACAGCGTACCTAACGGGTCAATGAGTATGCCTTCCCAACGCAGAATATTGGCCAGTTTTGAGGTTGGCCGCACGGTTCGCAGCAACGGCACAATCACCGTTGGACCAGTAACCACGGTTAAACTGGCGAACAAGATTGAGAGCTCCCAAGTAAAATTAAGAAAGTAGTGCGTTGCCACACTGGTGGCCACCCAAGAAATGATTGCACCGACAGAGACGATGCTCCAAACAGAGCCACTTACGCCGCGAATCTCTTTAAAATTCAGGGTTAAGCTGCCCTCAAACAGAATCACTGCCACCGCGAGGGAAACTAAGGGGAAAAGTAAGTCCCCAAGAATCTCGTCTGGGTTGAGCCATTGCAGGATCGGGCCAACAATGATGCCCGCTAACAGTAAGAAGAGAATGGCAGGCAAGCGCATTCGCCACGCTAACCACTGACAACCTAAACCTATTACCCCAACCGCCGACAGCACCAGCGCTTCGTTGCCCACTTGCATTTATCATCACCTAATTTGTTATTGTTCTGGTGAGCTTTCACCCAAAACCGATTAACTCTATAAAAAAGATTAGTTTAGTGTGGATGCTCCGCCAGTTTTCGTTCAAATATGCGACTTTCTCTCAAATTTCTTGTTCAGTGTTGTATATCCCGTTAGCTTGTCACACAGTGAACTAAGCTTAGCTAAGTTGCTCAAAGTTAAGGATTCTCAAACAACGGATAGGGAGTGCAGCAGTTGTTTATCTCATTAGCGGTTATCTTGGCGATTTTCGCCATGCTCATCACGTTGAAAGCTGTCAGTCGAATATCGAGGCTAGAGGACGAAGTGTCTCAGCTTCATAAAGAGCTGGCAGAGCTTCGTGCGCGTTGGTTTGAGAAAGGCGCATCGCCGACTTTTAAACCTGAGCAACACGATGATCCTCAGTCACAACATGTTCCAACGCCAACTGAACACGCTACACAACCTAATAAACCAGCACCAGCACCGGAGTCTGAGTCGGAAGTTGCGCCTCTAGCAGCGAAACAAGCGCCACAGCCAATTGTTGAACCGAGCCTCCCTTCAGCCGATGAAGTCCATATCGGTGAGCTGGCGCAGAGCAGTGAGTCCGTGTTCGAGAAACAAACCAATAAACTGCTGACCAACATCCAAGAAAACTGGTTGGTTTGGGTTGGTGCGCTCGCCATGTTGATTGGTGGCGGTTACCTCGTACAAGTGATTGGCAGCCACATTGAGTTCTCTCCAATCATGCGCGTGACCATCGCATTCTCCATCTCTCTTGCTACCGTGATAGCAGGTGAATGGTTCCACCGCCGTGAACAAAAATCCCCAGACCGAGCAGAACGAGCGAAAGGCTTTACCTACGTCCCTGCTGCCATTACCGGGACAGGGTTAACTGGCATCTACTGCACGGTGATTTTTGCGTTTGTCTTCTATCAACTCTTATCACCCGGTGCATCACTGGTTATCTTGGCGGGCGCGGCATTTTCGAGCTTAGCGCTTTCTCTGCGCCAAGGGCCTTTGATGGCCGTGCTCGGCTTAATCGGTGGTTACTCAGCACCACTTTGGATTGGCGGTGCAGAGCCCAACTATTACTTACTCGCGGGCTACATCACTGCAATTTCAGTTGCCGCAACACTACTGATGCAAAAGATCCGACACGCTTGGATTTCACCATCGATTACCGTGCCGCATATTTTGTGGATGCTGTTACTGATTGAGAGCATGCCGATAGAGCAACTTTTCTCATGGCTTGCGATCTTCCTATCACTCAGTTTATACCTGCTGTTTGCGGTGCCAAGAATGGGTTGGATGCTCAAACCGCGTTACCGTCATTGCCAAGGCAGATGGACACATCCACCGACAGGTATTGCTCTCGCGATGACATTATTAGTGCTGTCGGCATTAGCTCGCATGTCTAGCGTTGATACCGCTGAGATGATTTACTTCTATGCCTTCTTTACTGCCATGATTTGGCTACCCGCCATTCGTAAAACTTGGTCATTAAGAGTCTATTTACCATCGATATTGGTTCCTTCTACCGCAATCATGCTGCTTTCTATTGCGCTTGAATCTATCTACATGGCTGAAGGACAAACGCCAGTACTGCTCGCGCTCGGCATTAGTATTGTTTTGATTGCACTGAGAACATTATTCCAGACACTCGGAGGAGATCGCTCTCAACTAACGGGCATCCTCTTCCTTGTGCTCACCCCTGCAATGACTTTGATTACCCTGCTCTACAACTACGAGTTCATGAGCCGTCATGTTTTAGGTTGGACACTCTTCACCGCTGCAGTTGCGGTTTACTACGCCTTACTTGGACAAAGGTTCAAAGCGTTGGCACTGGAATGCTCTGCAATCATGCATGCCATTATTGCCGGAACGGCTTTCGTTTGGCTGAATGACACATGGCTCACGACAGCTATTTCGATTCAAGTGGCGGTTATGGCGTTGCAGACTCAAGCCAATGTTTTCCGCCCAGCGAGTTGGGCAGTCAAAGTCGCCATGGGCATCTTAGTCGTACGTCTAACGCTGTTTCCGTTTATTCCAGAGTGGCAGCCTGTTAATGCGGGACACTGGGCTTGGGTGCTGATCAGTTACCTGCCGTCGTTAGCGATTCTTGCTTACGCTCGCACTGTGTTACATCGCTCAGATACAGAACTCGCCAATTGGTTTGAAGGGGCGTTTTTACACGTGTTCTTGATGGCGGTGTTCACCCAAACCAACTACTGGCTGACGGGACAATACGGCTACCTTGGCTACATCGATTTCACTTCGGCGATTGTGTTTGCTAACCAAGCATTAGTGATGGGGTTGGTTTACAGCTATCGCAGCCAGTTTGCTCAGCAACTAGAACGCGTTTATCAAGCATACAGCTATCTACTTTGGGGCGCTTTTGTTGTGCTGATGATGCTGCTCAATAGCCTTGAATCGCCGTTGGTGGTCAATAATGTTTCCGCGGAATCCATGCCTGTGTTCAACATGCTGTCTCTTGGCTGGCTGCTGCCTGCGGTTGTCTTGCTAGTAACCACTTATAAGCGTTGGAACACATTGCAGATCCCACGTCCTGTTGTTGCCAGCTTTGGTCTTATCTTAGCGGCCGTTTGGCTAGGTATGTCGATTCGCCAGTTCTGGCAACCTATCTCTATGACGCTAGCTCAGCCAACTGGCATGGCAGAGCTGTTTACTTACTCGATTGCTGGTTTGATTGTCGGAGGCTTGCTGACTTGGGTTGGCGCAACACGCAAAGCAATGACGATTCAGCGCATTGGTTTAGCCGTGTTGGCGTGCGTCGCACTTAAGGTGTTCTTGTGGGATGTTCGCTCATTGGATGGCTTCTGGCGTGCGATCAGTTTCTTGGGCCTAGGGGCATCACTGATTGGATTAGGATGGTTATTTCAAAAACTCCATCGCTCGGTCGCAGAGCCTGCCGAGCACGCGGAATAGGGTTTGAGCTTAGAAAGAGATTCCCGACGTCGCTCCTTCGTCGCTCTCGAGAATGACCCAGAAGAGTATTGAGCGGTTGACGAATTCTAAGGCGGAATGCGTGACTGACGAAGTTCATAGAACTCAATATCCAAAGATCGTCATTCCAGAACTGAGGAACGAAGTGTCTGGAATCTCTCTTTTAATCGCGAACTAGAAAGGTGATTCCCAACTCTTTTCTGGGTTACGCAACCACCGATGAATTGAGAAGGGAATCTTGGAGTGTTCTTAACGCGCTATTTCAACTGGGTCTATTTCAAATAAAGAGTTATTTCAACAGCGCCACAACAGTATGACGACGAACATTCGCTTGTGCATTCAGTGCTTGGAATGTCGAGCTAAACTGACCAGAAGTAGCCATAAAGCCATCGAGTTTCGCATTGACACCAGCAGCACTTAACTGCTTGGATTGGCTCTGCACAGTACGCATTTGCGAGTTCAACTCACCGTGAAACGCTTTGGCTTCTTCCAAGCTGGTTTGCACCTGCCTTATGTGCTGATTCACTTTGGCGATGGTTTGCTTAATGCCATCACGAGAGCCTAAATCAAAGCTCAACTCAGCGATGCCATCCGGTTCTGATTTTAGGTTCAGAACATTCGCTTGCCCTGCAGGAAAACGATGACCTTCACCCGTCACTAGCACCTTTTGCTGCATTTGTTGATATGCCGTATCGCGCGCTTCAAACAAAATGGTGCCGTCTTCTGCCAGTGACGCTCGCATGCCCATCGCAATCAAACTGCGGTCGAGCATTTTCACGGTGCGCGCACCATCGGCTTGACCATCAAATTGGATCATCACCGATTGGCCTTGCGGAAAGTCTAAGCGGATTTGCTCGGCTTTCTCACTCAAACGTTGCACGTTCAAACCGGGGATGGAGAAACGGCGAATATCCGCTTTATCCAGTTTGAGGCGCAGTTCGTTATCAATCACTTTCTGACTGTCAAAGCGTGCCTGTTCAACCACTTGCTGAATCGACGCTTTAGAACGTACTAACCCTTCTTGTAGACCGGGAACATTCTGCACGCCTTGGTTGACAGCTTGGGTCAAACCTCGCTTGATTTGAGTCAGCTCTTTACCGATCACTTGCAACGATTTAGAAGCGATTTGCACTGCAGTTGCTTGTTGCTGACCTTGAGTAAGCTGAATGCCAGAAACGGAATAGGCTGACGCGGTGTCAGCCTGAACTTGCGTAGGACGCGGTTTAATCGCACTGCTCGAATCCGCTGAGCGGGTTGGCATGATAGAGGCTTGTTCTTGCCCACCTAAGCGTATGCTATGGGGTCTTACCTCTACTGTGCTCATCACCATATAAAACTTCCTTAAATACGAGCAAACAGGTTGAGATCGTTGATCTTCACGTAGCTAGCTTGCGTTGCTTGTAACGCCGCCATGTAGTTGCTCAAACGTACTGACGCCTCACCGTAATCCAATGCCGATAAGTCACTGGTCACCTTATCAACGAACAACTTGTTTTCGCCGTGCGCGCTGTCCATTAGGTCGAGGTTGTTATGGCGACCACCAATTTCTGTCATCGCCCCCAGTACGTTCGCCAAGGTATCATCAATGGCAGATAAGCTAGCGTCTACTTCCGCTTGAAAATTCGGACTCGGGTTCTCAAATTCTGCAATCAAAGCATCGATTTGGTTCAATACGTTATCGCCACCACCAAGTTCCAGAATCTCTTTTGCCGTCATGTTAGAATCCATGGTCACGCCCTTCGCGACGGTGACCACACGCTTATCGCTGTTGCCATCAACTTGGTACGCACCGCCTACATTGCTCACCGCCGGCGTGTCCGTCTGAGTGCCAGAAAACAGGTAGTGGCCTTCTTCATCTTGCGCGTTGAATGAGGATTCAATCGAATCACGGTAGCTTTTAAGCTCGATGATCATGCCACTACGATCTTCATCGGTTAATGTACCGTTCGCGCCCCAAAGCACCAAATCACGCACACTCTTCAAGCTCTCGTTGACCGAATCCAAATGGGTTTCTTGAGCAGAAAGTGTGGTTTTCAGATTGGCGATATTACTCTGGTACTGGCCGATCGCGCTGTTTTCACGTTCAAGGTTCAGCAGCTTTATCGACGCCATAGGATCGTCAGAAAGCTTGGTTAGTCGGTCACCCGTGGCCATTTGTTGAAGAACATGCCCCAAACCTGCGTTGTTGGTTTGCAGGCTTTGCAGCATCATTTGGCTAAATTGACTGTCACTGATTCGCATCTCGGGTTCCTTTTAGAATAACTGCAATACAGAGTCGAAAAGCTGGTTAGCGGTGCTAATGACTTTCATGTTGGCGTTGTGTGCGTTAGCAAATGTCATCAGATTCGCCGCTTCTTCATCGCTGTTCACCGCACTGACGTTGTCGCGCGCGGCATGCGCTTGTTTGTTCATTGCCGCTTTAGCTTCATAATCCGCTTCCGCTTGGCGTGCTTTGATCGCCGTTTCACCAACCATTGCGGTGAACGCATCGTTTAAGCTCAGCGAGCCATAGCCAGTGACTGAAACCGGCTTATTACTCAGTTGAATCAAGTCATTCAACACATCTGCATTGCCCGGAGTGCCATCGCTGGAGAACGCTAATTCCTCCGCACTGATATCAGTAATGGTTAGGCTTGCTGCTGGGTTTGCCGGATCGTAACTAAACAATGGCTTGCCCGGATTACCGTTGAGATCTTGCCCTGTCGCCAGCACAGCGTTGTATTCATCCGCCAATGCTTTTGCCATGTCATCCAAAGCGACTTGGTTTGACTTAAGCACATCGGTTTGATAATCGTTAATCGCACCCAACTTACCGCCTACCGAGTGGTCAATGACAAAGCTTTGCGAGGCGAAATCGACACTCAAATCCGCAAGATATGGGTCGCTTGGGTCTGGCTTCGCTGTCAGCTGACCATAATCCGAACCCATAACCAAAGGCTGACCAGAAGCGAGTGTCACCTGCATGCTGCCGTCTGGTTGATCGGTAGTTTTGATTTCAACGATTTGAGAAAGCTCGCCAATCAGCACATCGCGAGTGTCCATCAACTGTGCTGGGTTACCGCCTGTGCCTTGCATTTCGACAATCTGCTTGTTCACATCCGCAATGTTCGCCATCAAGCTATTGGCATGGTTCAACGCCGCAGTGCGCTGATCACTCATGTCTTTATGCTGATTGTGAAGGGACTCAGTTAACGTATTGAAACGACGCGCCAACGCTTCTGATTCATTAATGATCTGCTGACGGTATGGGATTGATTCTGGTTTTACTGTGGCATCATTAAGCGCAGCATTAAGGGAATCTAACCCCGCAGAAACACTAAATCCATCCGCGCCAAGCGTGTTCTCAAGCTGGCTCATAGCGGTGGTATAACCTGCCGAATAAGCCGCTAAACTGTTGGTGGACCACGTTTGCTTCACCAAGAACTGGTCTGTGACACGACGAATGCTCGTCACTTCAACACCCATGCCTGGGCTTAGCTTGTTGTACTTACCGTCGCCTACGGATGCGGTTAGCGCTTGTTGGCGGCTGTATCCGGGCGTATTGATGTTTGCCACGTTTTGCGCGGTCACATCCAACGCCACACGGTTCGCGTTTAAGCCTGAAAGGGCGATATTAACAAGGTTCATTTACAGCTCCATTTTCCTGATCAGCGGCTGAGTAAATGCGGTCGTCATTCCGGCTTCACCGAGCACTTGTTTAACAGAGGCGACCGCTTGCAGCGTGGGATTAACTGCATCGCTCTTCATCGCGATTTCATCGTTTTCAAGTTGTGATGCGCGTTCAAGGCTGACCACTTTTCCATCGTTCGCCGGAGAGACATTTCGTGATTGGTCGAACGCCACTTCTCGCATTGAAGGGCTAAGTTGCTGGATCAACATATTGGCGATACCGGAGTTCTGTTGTTTCGCCAACTCCATCGCCAATTGTCCATCGTACATATCGCGAAACACGCCTTGTTGTTGGCTAGCAAACGGGCTGTCTTTGTCGGCCAATACATCACTGCTGCTTCGCATTTGGCGTAGCACCATTTGTAGGAACATCGCCTCGAATTGACCCGCAACCACTTCAAGAGCGCCTTCTTGATCGCGGCTTTTCTTGATGCTCGCTAGGGCGCTGTTGTCGTGATACAGCATGGTATTGAGTTGTGCTTGATCGCCGCTCGTATCTAACTTCATCGCTAACTCCTTAAATCACCACTAGCTCAGCATTCAGCGCGCCCGCTTCGTTCAATGCTTGCAGAATCGACATCAGATCCGTTGGCGTTGCGCCTAAACTGTTTACAGCATTGACGATGGTGTTCAGTTCCGTACCCGGAGGCCAAATCACCATTTGCGCTTGCTCTTCGTTTACTTCGATTTGGGTTTGATCCACGACTTTGGTTTCACCATCAGCAAACGCGTTCGGTTGGCTGACTTGTTGAGATTCAGAGATTCGAACAGTCAAGTTGCCGTGGCTTACTGCCGCTTCACCAACCTTAACGTTCTTACCAATCACCACCGTACCCGTACGTGAGTTGAAGACGATTCGAGCTGGTTTACGGCCTTCTTCTACGCTCATTTCTTCCAACATCGACATCATGGTGACACGCTGTTGGGTGTCCATTGGTGCACGCATTTCTACTCGCGCTTTGTTGATCGCTTTCGCTACGTTTGGACCAAAAGTATTGTTGATTTCACGGGCGATGTTTTTCGCCGTTGTGAAGCTTGGTTTACGCAAGTTCAGAGTAATTTCATCGCGTTGGTTAAAGTCGGTTTCGATTTCTCGCTCTAGCGTTGCTCCGTTTGGAATGCGACCTGCGGTTGGTGTGTTTACTTCTACCTTAGAGCCGCTTCTGCCTTCGGCTGACAGACCGCCAACAACCACGCTACCTTGAGCAATGGCATACACTTCACCATCGATACCGCGCAACGGCGTAAGCAGTAACGTACCGCCGCGCAAACTTTTCGCATCACCGATAGAGGAAACTACTACGTCCAGTGTTTGACCCGGTCCCGCCATTGGGTCAACGGATGCGGTAACGCTCACTGACGCCACGTTACGTAATTTCGGATTCATGCTGTCGTCAATTTGAACACCAAATTGGCGCAGCATGTTGGTAATCGATTGAGCGGTGAATTTCACTTGGTTACGGTCGCCTTGACCGGCCAAGCCCACCACTAAACCGTAACCGACTAATTGGTTTTCTCGGATGCCCTGTACATCCACCAAGTCCATGATCGGAATTTCCACTTCGGCTTGTGAAGTGGCAGGAAGTCCCAAGGTCAGAGCCAATAGGAAAGAAGTAAAGAATGCGTTGATTGGCTTCATTAGAATGGTACCCATGGGCTGTTGAAGAACTGAGTCAGCCACCCGGCTGCGTTGCTGTCGGCTAATGCGCCACGACCAGCGTAGGTAATGCGAGCATCCGCAATACGTTGAGAAGACACTTGGTTGCTGCGGTTGATATCATCAACACGCACAATACCTGTTAGGCGAATAAACTCGTCGCCTTGGTTGAGTCGGAGCCACTTTTCACCGCTAATGCGAAGTACACCATTTGGCAGTACCTCATGCACAGTCACGGTGATCGCGCCTTGTAACTTGTTGCCTTGCGAGCTAGATGCGCTGCCATCGAAATTACGACTGCCATCAATACTCACGCCCAACTCATCGATGGTTTTGGTGCCAATAGTTGGCGTAGCAAAGTCAACGGTAGAGCTTTTACCAAACTGAGTGCCCGCTTTCTTGCTCGACTCGGTCTCTTCAGAAAGCTGCACAGTCAAGACATCGCCCACTCGGTAAGCGCGACGGTCTTGGAATAACGTCATAGTGTATTGGTGACGATAAAGGCTGCCGGATTTGGCTTCTGGCAAGGTGTAATCCAGCACTGGCGGCGCGTATTCCTCTGTGTTTGGCTCAGGTGGAATAAACTCCTGACGCCCTGCACATCCCACCAGCAACACGACGGCAACTGCCCAACTCTTCGAAAGCCATTTCATTGCTTTTTCCTTCATCATCACCAATTTCTTACTTACATCGATTGCGCGACAAACTTCAGCATGTCGTCTGCGGCAGAAACCACTTTGGCGTTCATCTCGTACGCGCGTTGAGTGGTGATCATGTCGACCATCTCTTCCACTACCTGCACGTTTGAGCCTTCTAAAGCGCCCTGTTTGATGCTGCCTGCTCCGTCTTCACCTGCAATCAATTCATCCGCAGGGCCACTTGCTTCTGTCTCACGGAACAAGTTACCGCCAACGGCTTCTAAACCAGCTGGGTTGATGAACTTCGCCAGCGTGATTTGCCCCAATTGCTGCGGTGTTGGGTCGTCAGCCGATGTGGTTGTTACCGTGCCATCCACACCCACAGAGAACGAAATCGCGTTGTCTGGGATTTGAATTTGCGGCTCTAGTGGCAAACCTTGGCTGTTGACCATCAAACCCTCTGAGTTGATGTGGAACTGACCATTACGGGTGTACATGATCTGACCGTCAGAGTTTTCGATTTGGAAGAAGCCTTGCCCCATCACCGCTAAATCCAACTCTTGAGTGGTATTTTGTGTGTTGCCTTGAGTGAAGACTTTCTGCGTACCCACAACGCGAACACCGGAACCAAGCTGAACACCGCTTGGCAGTTCATTCACTTGGTCGACTTGCGCGCCCGGCTGACGCTGAATACTGTAAAACAAGTCTTCAAACACCACGCGGTCACGCTTAAAGCCGACCGTGTTAACGTTCGCTAGGTTGTTAGAGATGGCAGTCATTTTGGTATCTTGAGCTGCCATGCCCGTTTTACTTACCCATAATGCTGAATGCATTGGTTATCTCCTTTGGACGAGAATCTCTTGGTGAGAGGGTTATCTCGCCGCCATCAATTTGTTTCCGGCTTGCGCCAAGGTTTCTGCGGTTTTCATCATGCGAACTTGCATTTCGAAGTTACGTGTTAGCGACATCACACTCAGCAGTTCATCAATGGCAGAAACGTTACTGCCCTCAATGTGCTCTGGAGATAGCTGCACGGTTTCATCCGCTGGGAAAGGCACACCATCTACGCTGTGTAGTAAGCTGTCGCTCTCTTTTTGCAGTTGGTTGATTGGTGGTTTCACCATTTTCAAAGTGCCCACTTCCACTTCTGCACCACCACCCGGAGGAATCACAGAAACACGGCCACGTTCACTGATTTCAATCTTCTGAAAATCAGGTACAACGATGGGTCCGTTTTCACCGACAACTGGGAAGCCATTGATGCTCATTGCGCCAAAGGTATCGACTTTGATGTTGCCCGCTCGGGTGTAAGCTTCATTGCCAATTGGCGTTTCGACGGTCAGGTAGCCTTCGCCCATGATCGCCACGTCCAGAGGACGACCGGTTTTCATGATGTCGCCAGAATCAAAACGCGTTGCGGCTGAGTTAGTCACCACCATGGTGCGACCATCAAAGCCTGCACCTTGTAGCTCAACGCTGCGAACGCGTTCCATATCGGCACGGAAACCTGCGGTGTCAGCGTTCGATAAGTTGTTCGAACGTACGTGCTGAGCCTTAAGAACTCGACTCGCACCCGACGTGGCAGTAAATAACAAGCTATCCATGCGACTCTCCCATTACACCGCGTTGAACAGAGCTTGAGTCAGCTTGTCGTTGGTCGAAATGGTTTTGGCGTTCGCTTGGTAGTTACGCTGCGCCGTCATAAGCGCAACTAGCTCACTGGTTAAGTCAACGTTAGAGCCTTCTAGCGCACCCGGTGTTAAGTCACCCAATGTTCCTGTACCCGGAACACCCATGATTGGCGCGCCTGAGCTAAAGCTTTGTGTCCAAGCCGTGCCGCTCACTTTCGATAGACCTTGCGTGTTAGCGAAATCCGCAAGCACAACCTGACCTTGCAGCTGAGACTGGCCATTGGTGTAAGTCGCGTAAACCATGCCGTTGTCTTCCACTCGAACGCCCGCAAGCTCACCTGAGGTGTAACCGTTCGGGTTGTTAGTGCTCACGCCAAACGCAGCGCCAAACTGAGTGCTACCGTTCAAGCTGATATCAATGCTCATTGCGTTTGCGCCCGCTGCTGGGAATGCAACGTTAAAAGAACCCGTTGGCGAAGCTAGCGTGCCGTCAGTATTGAATTGAACCGTTTGAGCCGTTGCTGGCGTCGTTGGTGCACCGTCGACTTCCACGTTCACTTGCCATTCGTTATCTGATGTCTTCGTGAAGTACTGAGTGACCGTGTGCGAATTACCAAGTGAGTCGTACACCTTAGTGGTGTAAGAAGAATTGAATGAGTTTGGATCGGAAGAATCGAATGGGTAAATGGCTTGATCGACTGCCGTTGCGCTTGCGTCGAAGTTCGCCACAAAGTCCAGATTATCGGTCGCTTTTGCGTTAAGTGAAGAGGTAGAAACTTTGATGTCACCAACAGAGCCAGTTTGAAGGTTCGCATTGTTGTCTACGCTGTAACCTTGCAACTTGGCACCGTTGTTTGCGGTCACAAAGTTGTTCTTATCAGTGCCAAACACACCTGCGCGAGTGTAAAGCATCTGCCCCATGTGATCTTTCGTCACGAAGAAGCCGCTGCCATTGATCGCCAAGTCCATTGCACGGCCTGTGCCCGTCACCGAACCATTCTTATCGAAGTTCTGAGAAATCGACGCCACTTCTACGCCGCCCGGTTGCATGCCGTTGTAAACCGCGGCAAATTCTGTGCGGCCGCCTTTAAAGCCGTACGTTGATGCGTTAGCAATGTTGTGGCTGATGGTGTTTAACTCTGTGTTGGTCGCGTCCAGACCACTAAGTGCGATGTTAAAACTCATAAATAACCTCTGATTTCCTTATTTGGTTAAGCACCAAACTGAGTGATTTGATAGAAAGGAACGTTGCCAACGCCTTGAACATTGACCAGTGCTGCGCCACCTGAGCTAGGAATACGTACCTGCTCAACCGTGCCTGCCAGCAAAACATTTGGACTTTTTTGCCCTTCTTGAACTTCCACCGCAACGGTGTATTTACCCGGTTTCAAACCAAGCTCTTCGGGGTTGATCGAGAACTCAACGTCTCCCGCACCGTGTGCACCTAAAGGCACTTTGGTTGATTGGCCGAACTCATCTTTGACGACTAATGTCACTTGGTTCGAACCATGTTCTAGCTCGACCTTGCCACTTTGCACGCCTTCACCAAGTTCAAATTCATTCGAAGAGACGTACACGGTTTGACCAACCAAACCAGCCGTTGAAAGCACCTGCATGTTGTCGAGCAATACCATGCTGTTTTGCATCAGCATCGACATGTTTTCAGTACTTTGAACTTGCGAAAATTGCGCTAACTGGCTGACATACTCAGTGCCATCAAGCGGGTTCAGCGGGTCTTGGTTTTGAATTTGCGCCACCATGAGCGAGATAAACTCGTTTTGCAGTGACGTTGCGCTGTTCATATCCGATGGGTTCGCAGAAATGCCGCCGGTATCACCACTAGCGGTAGTTGCGACTGGAGCGTCAGAAGAGAGCGCAGTATATTGTGCGAGACTCATTAATTGCCCTGCCCTAGTCGAAGCAGACCTTGCTGCATGCTTTTCACATTCGTCAGCACTTCCACGTTAGTTTCAAAGCTGCGCGTTGCGGACATCATGTCGGCCATCTCTGACACCACATCAATGTCTGGGTAGTACACGTAGCCTTCATCGTTCGCTAACGGGTTGTTAGGTTCGAAACGTTTTTCTGCCTGACCCGCGTTCTGCACCACATCTACAATGCGCACTTCCGCATTCGGATAAACACCGTTTTCTGTCGCCATCTGCGTTTTTTGATACACAGTGGCGAACACAGGTTTGAGTGCTTTGTAGGCATCATCCGGATTGGCAGACACCGCGTCGGCGTTGGCAAGGTTACTGGCTACCGTGTTCAGGCGAACGGTTTGTGCCGTCATCGCCGAGCCAGTGATCGAATAGATATCAGTAAATGACATGTTTAACGTCCCTCAATCACTTTCGCCAAGCCACTGAATTTCATGTTGAGAAACGTCAGGCTGGTTTGAAAGTCCATGTTGTTTTGCGTGAACTTGGCTTGTTCAACGCCCAGTTCCACAGTGTTGCCGTCTTTGCTGTTTTGGTAAGGCACCGAATATTGCGCCTCAACCTGAAACTTCGGCACCGGTTTGTTCACACTGCCCGCTGACATTTGGTTCATCACGGTGGTGAAACTTAGGTCCTTTGCCAAGTACCCTGGGGTATCAACATTTGCTAGGTTACTGGCGAGGACTTTGGTACGCTGAACGCGAAAATTGAGTGCCTCTGGATGTACACCTAACGCATTTTCGAATGTGATCGCCATGCATCTTTCCTTAAAGTCGGCTCGAATACGCCAAGATCAAAACAAGATGCATGCCATAAAATTTAGTTATATATATCAATGAATTACAAACAAGGAAGGAAGCCTCGCTTCCGGTTTACGGAAACCATTCAAACCAAGGGGAAAGGTCGATTTTCCTCAATCATGCTGCTTTGCGGTTTGGCTTTGAGTGCAAGCTCAGTCAATGCTTTAGCGAATGAGAAAAACCTAACCGCAGACGAGTTAAAAGCCATTGTCGGCGAGCAGTTTGAGCAAGAAGTGGCGCAATTAGCATACTCACGTCAATGGGGAAACTACCAACTCGATTATCAAATATGGGTGCCAGGCTCTGCCAATCATCTACCGGTTTGTGACGCCCCTTTGGCAATCATAGGACGCGATAACCGCCCGTTGCCTGTTGGCAATTTAAAGCGTGCTGTCAGTTGTGAAGCGGTGAGCTCTCCATGGCGCATCAATGTCACAATCAAATCAGCGGTGACGCTTTCTGTTCTTGTCGCCACCAGCACAATTGACCGCAACGAAACCCTCTCAGCCTCAAACTTAAAATCAGAAACACGCACGATTTCACGCCAAGACGATTTCTACACGAAAACAAACCAAGCCATTGGCCTTGAGAGCACCCGCCGCATTCGAGCAGGTCAAATCATTGACCCAACCAACTTAAGTTCGCCGCCATTGATCGAGAAAGGCAACGAAGTGATCATCATCGCCAGCAAAGATGGATTTAGTGCCAGCACCAAGGGTGTCGCTTTAGAACAAGGAAAGAAGGGGCAGCAGATTGAGGTAGAAAACACCAGTTCTGGCAAAGTGATACGCGCTGTCGTAACGGGGCTCAATCAGGTGCATACCCAGTTTTGATTTTGGACTCAGGTTATCATTTTTCGATTTAGGCACTCGTCAGCGCAGGTGAACTTCGAGTACAAAAAATAAATATTTAATGTTCATCACACCCTAGTCGCCTATTCGATTTAGAACATGATGATTGAGGACAACAGCATGAAAATCGACAAGGTCGCGGGCGGTCATGTCCCACAAACTAAATTCCAGCAGGCGAGTAAAAAGCCAGTCGACACCATTGCACCGAGCAAAATTAACGAGCCGGCATTTCAAGCGAACACAGCTGCGATCGATCGCGCTCAAGCAGAAATGAAATCCCTGCCAGACGTAGACATGGCAAAGGTTGAGCAAATTCGCAATGCGTTGGCACGTGGTGAACTGAATCTAGATACCCAAGCATTATCCAAAGCAGTAATGCAATTTCACACTGGTCACGAGTAACGCAACGCACTAGGAGTCATGCATGGCAACGACGGCATCGCAGCACATTCAGAAGTTTGTTCGCTCTATCGCTGAAGACGTCAAACTCTACCAGCAACTATCGGGGCTGATTCAGCAGCAAAAAGCACTGTATTTGAAGTTCGATGGTGAGGCGCTAAACGAGAATATTCAAAAACAAATGCCGATTTTGAATCAGCTTGGCCGTTCTGCAAGTGAAAGAAGCCAGTTAATGCGCAAACTCGGATTGCCTTGTAATGAGAGCGGTGTGAATCGTATTTTCAATGCCTTGCCCGCCAAGATTGGTACGCAAGCGAGAAAACAATGGACGCTGTTGGGATCCTTGGTGAAACAATGCCAACAGGACAATCAGAGCAATGGCCAAAGCTCTGCAGCGTTCCAAGAGTTAGTCAGTCAACTCAAACAACCTGTGCAACACACTTATGAAGAGCGTTCGTTCTAAACAACGATTCTCGCTTTGCCTACAGAGTCTTCCGCCATCCCGGTCGATGACTGTAGGCTTTTTTGTTTTTTGCTGGACCTTCTTGTCTCCATTGACTTTGGCCAAGCCGCACAACAAAACCATCGAGCAACAATTCCAAGTACTTGCTCCTTACCAAACACAAATTAACCAACGTCTCGATTCCGTTAGCCCGCTACTCGATCATATTTTTAAGCAGCTTAAGCAAAAATCTCTGCCCGCAAACTTTGTGCTGGTGCCGATGCTGGAATCCTCCTACAACCCCAAAGCCGTCTCGCACGCCAATGCTGCGGGCCTCTGGCAGTTAATCCCTGCCACGGCAACACGCTTTGGTTTGCAAGTAACGAATAGTCAGGATGAGCGTTTTGATACCAAAGCCAGCACGAAAGCCGCATTGGCGTATTTGGCGTTTTTGTATAACAAATTTGATCAAGATATCGCGCTAACCCTTGCAGCTTATAACGCAGGCGAAGGCCGTGTCGCTAGAGCGATAAAGAAGGCTGGCAGTCGAGATTTCAAAGCACTCACATTGCCGAAAGAGACTCAGCAATACGTCAATCGCTTTTACGCGCTGGAACGTTTGGTCAGTATTCAGAAACTGCGCACCGATTCTTTCCAGCCGCTACTTTTGTTTGCGAATCATTCCTCGACCTACACCGAACCGCTTATAGACCTTAGTCGATTACCGCCACTCGTGGAATTGTGAACATTCTCACTAAAAGCTACCAATGTCAGAAGCACGTAAAAACACAAGATCCTATTCCGCCAATTTACAAACTCGTGATCTCGATGCAAACGCGTGCATAAAAGTTACGGTAATGTATCTCAAAGATAAGAAAGAGCAGTGGTTTGCTGATAATTTACCAACTTGCACTTGTATATTGCCTAGATATCCATCACATTACGCGTGCAAACAAAGTGAAAACCAATAGTTAGACCTATTAATTATTTACACAACAAATATAAAACAGCTATTGTTTTCACAGATTGATACAAAAAAACAGAATATCGAGATGACGCTTCGCTTGCGCGTCTGGAATAAGTCCGGGTTCCGGGGGGGGAGCTCGGACTTTTTTATTGGCTGATGTTTACAAATTGAAACGTTAGAAAGCCGTTTCGTAAACGAAGACCGGAAATTTGAGAAGAGTGAAGAGACCTGTCGCCGAATAAGTGTGAACTATAGAAGCTCTTTCGAGATCAACTGGAGCAAGAAGGTTTCACGTTCGATGCTCATGCCTTTCTTCGGGCTTTCTGCTATCGTCTTTTCATTATGCGCGATCGCGTCGTGTACATTCATCCAAACTGGGCGCATGCCATTTTTCACTTCGTAATCTTCATAAGACGTTTCACCCAATTCACGGTCAATCTTGCACGTGTAGCAGTATGACGTCATGTGCATCACATCCGCATCGTCTTTGTACCATGGACGAAATTCTTCGAAGATACCGAAAGGCTTGATGCTGTGAATGTTCTTCGCACCGGTTTCTTCTTCCAGCTCACGTACCAAACCTGCAATCACATCCTCACCGTCATCGATGCCACCGCCAGGCAGCGTGTAATCGTGATAACGCTCTGTGTAAAGAAGCAGGACATCTTCACCGTCTAATACAATGGCGCGCGCCGCATTGCGTTGGAAGATGATTTTGTCATCGAGATGCTCGATGTCTGGGTGCGTAGTGGTTTTCAAATGTCTCATCGCAGATTCCGCTGTGAATGTTTTGCGCGCATACTACCGAAATTCATGCGCATTCCCAAGTTTCAATTTGAGGTCTATTGAAACAACTTTCACTGAACAGTGAGCGAATTCTAAGATTGCACATAATTCCCTTACAAGCTTCGTGCTTTTAACAAACATAAGACAATATTTTTCTGAAACTCTCCTATAATCAACACACTACTCGTTAATCCCATGCGGAGATCAAGAATGAAAAAGACAACTTTAGTAACGGCAGTGGCAGCAGCGATGGTGTTGGCAGGTTGTTCAACTTATGAAGGTGCAACTCGCTCAAATGAATACACGGCAGCAGCAAACCCAGCAGCGGTATACTGCGTGCAACAAGGCGGCGAGCTAGATACTGTTACAGAAAATGGCGAGCGTGTAACGTACTGCCAATTGTCTGAAAACGAGCGTTTTGAGCAATGGGAATACTACCGCAACAATCATAAAGAAGATGGCGAATCGTAAACACCGTTAACATTTGCGCAATCTAAGATTACATTATTATCAATAAAGGAGCTTTAAGCTCCTTTTTGTTTACCGTAAATTTCCCTACTTTCTGATACTTACCCCTTTATCCATCGGCCTTACCGCATAGCGACACGATATCGAACGGCGTTTTATTCCTGACGTTCCCCTGACATTACTTTCCAACCGGTCAATAAAATTCCTCGCGCACATCACGAAATTTCACGTTTTTTCCACATTTTTATTGGAGCGGGTGGTCAGGATGAAAACAGATACTGTCAAACAAGCCGAATCGGCACAATCCAACCTTGTTGCTGAAAACTCAAAAGTGACTGAAGAGTCAAAACGCATCATCTACAAATCGATGTTGAGTGCGTTGACCATCGTTGCAATTAGTATTCTAGTGAACTTAAGTATCCGCGTGGATTACGTTTTACTAGGCTCAACCTTGGGTGAAACGTCCGTCACTGAAACATTGCAATTGATCATGCTGGCCGTTGCGTCTTGGTCTTTCTTCCGCGTCTCTAGACAAGAAAGCCATGTATCCCATGCTGCCATTCTGATCTCAGGCTTCTTCGCTGTATTGATGATCCGTGAGATGGATTACTGGTTCGACATGATTCACCACGGCTCTTGGGTATTCCCTGCTCTTACGATAACAGCGCTGGCTTGTGCGAAAGCTTACCAAGGCGGTAAAGGTACCGTAAATGAAATGGCAATCATCTTACAATCGCCATACATGAAGCTGCTTATCGGCTCGGTGATCTTATTGTTGGTGTTCTCTCGTCTATACGGAATGGGCAGCTTCTGGCAGCACGTAATGGGTGAGCACTACGTACGCGATGTGAAAAACATCTCAGAAGAAGGTATTGAGCTACTTTGTTACAGCTTAATCGCGCTCAGTGCAGTACGCACACGCCGCGAGCTAAAACGTCAATAAGTTACGCTCGTTGGCCTAGGTATTTGCCTCAGGATCAAGTCGCAGGTTCAGCGACGTAAGAATCGGATGGAATACCGCTAGCGCTTGCTCTGCGGCACAAACCGAATCATCAAAGGCTGTCATTTCGATGGCCTTTTTCATATCTGCAATTTGCCTTTGAACATCTTGTCCTAACTGCAACACTTGCAGCCTCTCTAGAGCTTGACGAGCGATTGCTAATGGCTTTGCTCGTACCTCAGCCAAATCACGCTTAAATACGTCACGCTTTACGCCTTCTAGATACACTCGGTAGGTCGTAAGCTCATCAAACAGCAGAAACGCCTCAGCTAACACGCCTGTATTAGGGTAAGGCACACTAATGTGTTTAGACACTTTGAGGGGAATATTGAGGTGAACCCCCATTTCCTCGCAGCGCGATTTCAACACTCTCAATAGGCCTTGTTCGTCCATCAGCGTTTGAATCTCAATAATCCGTTCCAAGTGGTAGTCATTGGAAAGCAGCGTGACTTCAATGGTTTGGCCTGTTTGACAAAGGCCACTCTGTAATAGTTCTGCGGCGGCATTCTGCATGTTCTGCACCGTATTAAGTGAACGGTTCTCGATGATCACTTGCTGCTCTGGAAAGTCGACGCCTTTTACCTCCATCAGATGACGAAAGTAACCGTACATTGCATCCGCTTCAGATACTGTCTGACTTTGAGTTATCCCGCCACAGAACACCAATGCCGTAGTATCAAAGCACAGCTCGTTTAAAACATTAGACAATGCTTCAACACGGGAGCAGCCCTCAGCGCTTAGCTTATCGTGTACCAAGCGTTTACCCAGAATGATCACTACTTTGTTTAACTTCATTACCGAGATCTCAATTACTCATACTTTAGAGAACAATTTGTATACAAAATTTTGCTTTGCCAATACCCTCTCAGGCATTAACATCTAATTAACAATGTCATTCTAGAGACCTGAATAAAGGTCCGTAGAGAAAGGAAGTCAATTATGCTGTCGATTTTCGATATTTTTAAAGTCGGTGTCGGTCCATCCAGTTCCCACACCAATGGCCCAATGCTCGCAGGTTACCATTTCACTCAACTACTTAGCGACTCTATGGCGAAAGTGCACAAGGTGCAAGTTGACCTTTATGGTTCTTTATCGCTGACAGGCAAAGGTCACCACACTGACCGTGCTACCGTACTTGGCTTGATGGGCAACAAACCCGATACCATCAAGATGACCAGTGCCAAGAGTGCACTGCAACATACCATTGAACATGGCACGCTCTCTGTCGCTGGCGTGCATGAGATCGTGTTTAGTTATGATCACGATATCGTCTTCCACAGCGACAACCTCCCATTACATGAAAATGGCATGACCATTACGGCTTTTGATGCTGCTGGCGATCAAGTCGCATTTGAGACTTACTACTCCATTGGCGGTGGCTTTATTGCAACCGCTGCCGAACTGGAAAACGGCAGCAGCGAAGCGGAAGTGCAAATGTGTTATCCGTTCAAATCAGCCGATGAAATGCTAGAGAAAGCCGAACAAAACGGCTTGAGCTTGGGCGGAATGATCCTGCAAAACGAACGCGCGTTTCGTGAGCAGGAAGAGATCGACCAAAAAGCCGAACAGATCTGGAAAGTGATGTCGCTGTGTATGCAGCGTGGCTTCGATACCGAAGGTATTCTTGAAGGCGGGTTGAATGTGACACGCCGTGCACCAAACCTACTTAAAAAGCTCGAAGCGAATGCGGCCGTAGAAAACGATCCAATGGAGATCATGGATTGGATTAACCTATTTGCTTTCGCCGTGAGTGAAGAGAATGCCGCCGGTGGTCAAGTGGTTACATCCCCAACAAACGGCGCGGCCGGCGTTATCCCTGCGGTACTGATGTACTACCACCGCTTCATCAAAGAGCTGGACAACAAACAGTTGAAGGACTTCTTAGCAGTCGCGGGGGCGATTGGTATTTTATACAAAACCAACGCTTCTATTTCCGGTGCTGAGGTAGGTTGCCAGGGTGAAGTCGGTGTTTCGTCTTCGATGGCAGCGGCAGGCTTAACCGCACTGCGCGGTGGCAGTAATGAACAAATCTGTATTGCCGCAGAGATCGCCATGGAGCACTCACTAGGCATGACCTGCGACCCAATTGGCGGTTTGGTTCAAGTTCCGTGTATCGAACGAAATGCGATGGGAGCGATGAAGGCCATCAACGCATCACGCATGGCACTGAAGCGCACCAGCAAATGCCTTATTTCATTAGATAAAGTTATCGAAACCATGTACCAGACTGGTAAAGACATGAATAAAAAATACCGTGAAACATCACTTGGTGGTCTGGCAGTGATTCATATGGCACCACCATGCGAATAGCATACTTTACATAAGCCATTGCTAATTAATAATTCGCATTGTTGGCGGACAAAGTTCCGCCAACGTCTTCTTTCTTTCGCCCAAATTACATCATATCCTGCCCCACTCTCTATTGCATATTATTTCAGCGACATTTCAAAACCTTAAAAACCGCCTTAGAACAATCATCTTATAAATTGTTACTTTTTGGTCATTTATTCACGTAATTTCTAGTTGATCTAGAACAACACATTAGTAAGGCAAACGTTTCGCATTAGAAATTTTGGTGCATTAAATTCGTTTTATGCGACAATTGTTTCAATATGTAACATACCGTTTAAGTAACATTTAACAGAAATAATAACTACCTTTCTCGCAATAGTGAGTATTTAATTATGTGGAATAAACTAAATAAATCTATGATGTTCTGCCAAATGATGTTTGGCTTATCATTTTATGGCGTGTTGGTCAGTCTAACGCGTTTTTTCTTAGAGGATCTGAATTACAACGAAGCTGATACCATGATGATCGTGGGTGCCTTTTCGGCGATTGGCCCCCTATTTGCGATTGCTGGCGGTTTCATCGCTGATAAATTTTTAGGTGCTTACCGTTCTCTATCGATTGCCTTCCTAGCATTCGCATCTGGTTACGTACTGCTTGTTCTTGGGGCTTCGGCAACCAACGTACCGCTTTCTATGTGTGGTATCGCACTAGCAAGTTATGGTCGTGGTTTGATGTCTCCTTCTTACCCTAGCCTGTACAAACGTACCTTCAAGTCTCAAGAAGACTTTGAGAAAGGCTACCCGATCAACTACTCGGTGAACAACGTAGGTGCCTTCTTAGGTCAATACCTGTTCCCAATGATTGTGCTGATCATCGGCTTTAATGGTGGTTTCACTATTTCAGCAGTTATGGCTGGCGCAGCATTGATTATGCTACTTGTGTTCCGTAAAGGCTTGGTTGGTGTTGCTTCTGAGCTAGACAAAAAAACGGTTAGCATGAAGAACTGGATCTTCTTTGCGATTATTTCTGTGGCGATGATCGCATTGGTATTCTTCATGTTCTCTAACATGGATATCGGTCAAAACATCGTTTACGCCATTGGCGGTGCAGCAATTCTTTACTTTGTTTCTTTGATGTTGAAAGCAAGCAAAGCGGAATCATTGAAGATGGGTACCATCCTTATCGTTACCTTCCTAACCACTTGTTTCTTCGTTTACTACGGTCAGATGATGACTTCAATGAACATGGTAGCGATCAACACACTAAAAGGTTCTCTGTTTGGCTTCATTCCACTAGAGCCTGAAGCTGCAATGGCGATGAACCCGCTATGGTGTATGGTTGGTGGCCCTATCGTTGCTGGCTTCTTTGGCATGCTAGAAAAACGCGACATTCACCTATCAACAGCAACTAAGATTGCATTGGCATTCGTGCTAACCGCTATCGCATTCGGCATCCTAACCTTCGCGGTAACGACCGTTGGCGAAGACGTCATTATCATGCCTGAGATCTTCCTAGCGATTCACTTCTTCCAAGCGATCGCAGAAGTTATCGTAGGTTCAATGGTCGTAGCATTCATCCTATCGGTTGCACCTAAGCACATTGAGAACTTCTCTGTAAGCTTGTTCTCAGTAGCTATCGCGCTAAGTGGTATCGTTGGTGCCGCGTTCTCGACTTCTATCGCACTAGAAAAAGGTCAAGAGATCACCCAAGAGATCGTACAACACGTTTACGGCGAATACTTCCAACTGCTGACTATCCTAGCGGTTGTGATGGTTGCGATTGCCTTGGGCGCATCATTCATCATTCGTAAGATGCTTGAAGCGGCAAAACAAAGTGAAACTGAATTGGAAGTGGTTGAGCAAAACTAATTACCCATTTCACCTAAACATAAAAACGGAAGCTCAGTAGCTTCCGTTTTTTTATCGACAGAGTTTCTTATCAAAGCGCCATTGCTACGCTGTAAGCGTTACCATTAAGTACGCGTTTAATGCCAATACCAAAGAAACAATCACCACACCTGCATAAGACACCCATTTGTTGTTTTTGAACTCCCCCATCAAGCGTTCACTGTTGGTAAAGATAAGCAATGGGATAATCGCCAGCGCAATACCGAAGCTCAACACCACTTGGCTCATCACCAAGATATCTGTGGTGTTCATGCCCAAACCAATCACCACAAACGAAGGTGCCATAGTAATAAAGCGTCTTACCCACATTGGGATAGAGAAGCGTACAAAGCCCTGCATCACCACCTGACCTGCCATTGTACCAACGACGGTAGAAGACAAGCCTGAAGCAATCAACGAAACACCAAACAACACAGAAGCAGCTTTACCTACCAATGGCGTTAGCGTCATATGCGCAGTTTCAATTTCCGCCACATGTTGGTTGCCTGAGTAATGGAACACGGCTGCAGCCATCGCCACAATCGCGATATTCACAAAGCCTGCAATCACCATAGCAATCAGCACATCAAAGCGAGTGGTACGAAGGCGAGTTTTGGTGCTTTCGCCATAGCTGTTTTTGAACAAAGCAGAATGAAGATAAATCACGTGAGGCATCACGGTTGCGCCTAGAATACCCGCAGCAAGGTAGATTTGCTGCGAATCAGTAAAGGTTGGCGTTAGTAGACCTTTCACCATTTCACCGCCCGCAGGGTGCGCAAAAAACAGTTCAGCAATGTAGATAACCGCGACCAGCATCAAAAGTGAACCAATCACCACCTCTAGCGGTTTTTGACCTTTCTGGTTAAGCATCAAAATCATCACGGTTGCTACCGCAGTGATCATCGCACCTTCCAATAAGCTAATTCCAAACACCAACTGAAAGCCGACTGCGGCACCGATAAACTCGGCAAGGTCTGTCGCTATCGCGATGATTTCAGCTTGGATCCAGTAGAAGCCCACCGCCCATTTATTTGGTAGGTGATCACGTAGATGCTCTGCGAGATTTTTGCCTGTGACAATACCTAGCTTGGCGGATAAATACTGAATCAACATCGCCATTAGGTTCGCCCATAACACTACCCAAAGTAGCTGGTAGCCAAATGAAGATCCCGATTCAATATTCGTCGCAAAGTTGCCTGGATCGATGTAGCCAATCGCCGCAACAAATGCAGGACCAAGCATCATTAATTTGCGTTTAATCTTGTTGAACGCCGAAACATTCGATACAGCCGCGTTCTCTAACTGTATGGATGCATGATTTATCGATGCATTACTCATGGTGGTATTCCTCTCTTGTCGATGAGAAGAATCATACCCTCAAGCAAATGAGAATCAATATCACCTAGATATCTAAAAGTGGTAATTAAGATTTCGGCAATTAATTTTGAGCTATCGATAAACAAAAACTATCAAGGAAAACTCTATTCGATAGAAACAACAATGCCGCGATAAACGCGGCATTGAGAGCGGGGATGATTTCGTGTGCTGTCGCTCAGTCGCGGCGGCCACGTAATTGAATCGGTTGATTAGAAGCGTCGGTTTGAATCATAACACCACCGTAAGTAGCATCATTTCGACCTTTAAGCGTTAGATTAGAATCCGCGCGTTCCACATCAACTTGGTTTGCTTGGCTCATTGTCATATCAATTGTACCTGTGTATGACCCATCACCAGCGAATGCTACATTTACAGAACAAACCATTAAGCCTAGTGCGATTAGTTTTTTCATACGTCACCTCGATTTCTGTGGTACATCGTTTCGATGTAGAAACTCTAGCAACGCATGCTAAGTAGCACGAGGAAAACCCGAATTTACCAAATGGAAACCCTAGGTCAAAAAACGCTTTTCTACCATAAACTTAGAATTGACCATCCCCTGTCTTTTATTACGAGAGGCGGAGTTATGATGCCGTAGCAACGTTGGCTGGAGTAGAAGAATGACAATCAATCTGGATATGCAAAACGTCTTGGTATTAAAGCGTATGTATGAGCTACGTAACGTGCGCTTGGTGGCAGAATCCCTAGGAAAAACATCTGGCGCCATCAGCAAAAATCTCACCAAAATGAAAGCGCAACTGGACGATCCTCTCTTCATTCAAACCAAAAATGGTTTTGAGCCGACCTCCTTTGTTGAAGCCAACATGCCGCACTTCGAGCAGATATTAACCAGTGTTGACGCGATCAAACCGCAAGAATTTTCTCCATCTCTCTTCACCGGAGACGTTGCTATTTACGCGAATACACTATTCTGGGATCGATACGGGGATAAGCTTTACTTGCAACTGCTAGAGCAAGCTCCCAATGCGAACTACTCGTTTTTAAGATGGGGAGCGGATGCACGAAACCGTATAATCGATGGGGAAAACGCAATCGCGATCCACTACTTCGATGAAGATCTCCCTCAGTCCATTGCTCAAAAAGAGCTGGGCAAGGGTAAAGCAGTGTTCTTTGTTCGAAAAGATCACCCTGCGCAAGATTTCCAATCCTTAGAAGATTACACCTTCATATTATTCAAAACTCCCGGCTGGAACGATCACAAATACCCATTATTGGATCGTTTGAAGAACATCGGTTTTGACGTGAAGCCCAAAGTCGAGATCGAACACCCAGCAATGATCCACAACATCATCATGAAAACCGATCACTTCGGTATCACCATGAGCGGGAATGAGCCCGAATGTTGTCGAAGTATCGAACTACCAAACGGGCTGGAACTTGGGGTTAGCTTTGTGATGAGCTGCCGTCGCTCACAACAGCACGATCCGCAAAACCAATGGTTGTTCAGCGTGATTCAATCCATCATTAAGCAACATTCTAAACTCGGTTAGAACTTGATTTCACCGAGCACACCAAGTGTGATGGCTTGTTGGTGTTTGTTGATGTATTCAATATCCTGCAAATACGCTCGGTGATGACCTTCTTCCAAATTAGCTTGGAACTGGGCGTCACCGTGGGCGGCCATTGCACGCATGTGATCAACTAAAGCCGTCAAACGTAATGTCATCATTTCCACTAATTCTTCACGCTCTAATCGGCTGCAACCATAGGCATCGCAAAAGATCTTCGCTCGACGAATTTGCTCTTCCAGTGTACCCATTTTGTCATTTTCATCGGTTTTGAACGGTGCCCAGCCGTAAACCGAAAAAGCAATATCCCAGATACGTGGGGCTGGGTGCGCCGTATCAAAATCAAATACCCCCACTACAACATCGTCTTCTAACGCCACGTTATAAGGCATGAAATCACCATGACAGATCACCTCTTGCGGCGAGCGGGCGGGTAGCATCCAATGATGCACATCTTGTGTATTTTTCTTGAGGAAACTTTCTGATGCATCATGAAAACGACGAAGCAACTTTGCTGCAGATTTCAATGCGGTCAGTGAGGCAATTTCACCTTCGAGCGGGTAATTGTAGGTTTCTCCTTCCACGAACGTCAGTAGCTCTTTGCCACCCTCAATTGCAATCGCCTTTGGGCATGCAGTAAAGCCATGACTATGTAGATGTTGGAGTAATTGATGAACTGTCATTGTCCAATGACTGGCAGGCCGACTGACTCGATCCCCCTTGCGATAAATGGCATTCTCCCTGCCCCCTTCTAACGCTTCCATTACTTCTCCTTGATAGCCAGAGCGCGAGCTCTGTGAGTGATGACGACATGAAACGTACTCGATCATCTTAGCACTCGAATTCTACTCATGAAGGCTGATAATGTTTCAGATTGTTAGCTTAATCGCAGTCATTATTCGTCTTGTGATTGGGCCCTAAAATTACGCTTATAAACTTTGCATAATCCAATCAACAAAAGCTTTCACATGAGGCTTTTCTTCATCTCGAATGATCATGTGATGAGCTCCTCGACTTGGCATCGACCACTCACCAACTTTCACTAATGTGCCTTGCTGCAAGTGGTCTTCAACGAGCAAATCACGCACCAACAACACGCCAAGCTGATTCACAGCCGCTTCAATGGCGAGCAAGGAGTGCTCGAATTCCCCCGTTAGTTTTATGCTTGTGCCTTGATATCCTTGCTGTTCCAGCCAACATTGCCAAGTTTCCTGATAGCCACCCGTCGCGAGCTTTGGTAAGCGAATCAAATCGGCCAAATCACGGACAGGATTGAGATGCAAAAAACCTGGGCTTGCTACAACGATCCAGTTTTCTCGCGTCAGTTGAATCGCTTTTTGACTTTGCCACTCTCCATAACCATTGATGATCTCCACATCCGCAATATCGCTGTTACTTGGCATCGCGTTAGCCGTAGTAGAGACTTTGAAGCTGATTTTAGGATGTTGACGGTGAAAGTCAGCCAACCGCGGCATGAGCCATTGAGAACAGAAGCTGTGTGCCACATGTAACGTCAGTTGTGCTTGTTGTTGCCTAGAGAACAGGTGCTGAGTTGCCGCAGACAAGCTTTGGAAAACATGACTTACCACAGGTAAATATTCATGAGCTGCTTGAGTCAGATTGAGCTGGGCGCCATTGCGTTCAAATAAGGTGGCATCCAAATACGCTTCGAGGGATTTAACTTGCTGACTCACCGCCGCACGGGTGACATTGAGCTCCTCTGCCGCCTTGGTGAAGCTTTGCAATCGAGCGGTCGCTTCAAACGCTTTCAGAGAATTTAATGGCGGTAGGTTTTGCATATCAGGCTCCAGACAAACTAGTAGAAGATACTATGACGGAGCTGTGACAAATTAATGAAGGGAAACAAAAAAGCCAGCGTCAGACGCTGGCTTTCAAAGTCACTGATTCAATAATGAATTATTGAGCAGCTTCTTCAGTTTGGTATTGGAAAGCTGGAACAACAACTTCTACACGACGGTTCTCTTCACGACCTTCGCGAGTTTCGTTGCTAGCTACTGGGTTAGCTTCACCCATACCTTTAACAGTCATACGGTCTGCAGCGATACCTTCAGCTTGGAAGTGCTCAGCAACTGCTTGTGCACGCTTCTCTGTTAGCTGTTGGTTGTAAGCTTCAGAACCAGTTGTGTCACTGTAGCCGTTGATTTCAACTTGAGCTTGTGGGTAAGTGTTCATTAGCTCAACAGTACCGTTGAACGCAGAAGCGTCTTGTAGTTCAGCGCTTTCTAGGCCGAATTGTACTGTTGTAGATTGAGCTGGGTACTCGTGGTCAACGATGCGAGTCGCTGGACGAGTTTCAACTACTTCTTCTTGAACTACTGGCTCAGAACCGAACTTGTAGTTGAAGCCGATACCGAAGAAGTCAGCATCCATGTCGTCGATGATGTCATCAGACATGTCTTGGTAACGTTGGTACTCAGCGCGTAGGCTCCAGTTGTAGTTGATTTGGTATTCAGCACCTAGAGAGCCAGTTGGTACGAAATCTTTCTCGTCACCAGCCATCATGTATGCAGCACCTACTTTAGCGAATAGGTTCCAAGAATCATTTAGTGGTAGGTTGAACTTAGGAGCAAGAGTTAGTGCCCATAGGTCACCATCAACTGTGTTTAGGCCAGCTTTGTTGAAGTTAGCAGTGAAGTTACCTAGGTAATCTACGCCGTATTCAGCAGCTACGTATTCGTTGAAGTTGTAACCGATGTGCATGCCAGCAGCAAAGCTATCGTCATCACATGGCGCGTCTAGGTGACATGCGTCGTTAAGAGCGTTGTAACCTAGCTTACCGCCGATGTAAGTGTCAGCAAGAGCAACATTCGACATTACGCCACCAGCTAGAACGGTAGCCACTGCAAGAGCGATTTTTTTCATTATTTTTACCTTTAATGCGAAGGTGACCCGACTACTCTCTTACCACCTTAAAGCGGTCATCACGACAGTCAGTACCTACACTGTTTCAAGTGATTACAAATTACGTCAACAATCTGAACTAATTCACCTTAACGATGTCTTAACTTGAGATTATCCATTAAACCATTGATTAAGATGCTCATCCGAAGATTTCCAAATTTTGAGCACACTGCTTTACCAGCGCATGAACAAATTGAGTCAATCTCTTAAAGCACTAAATTCCAAAGCAAGGATTATCCAACTTAATTTGCATACATACATAGCAGCTAAAAGAAACTTTTAGTTGCAGTGCCTACATACAGACCGGATACATATGATTTGTAAATGGTTGAGATTAGATAACTTTTGTGACGTAAATCTCAAAAGCGACTTTAACAGAACAACTCTCTTTATCATAAATTAGATTTATTGTCGTAACGATTAGTTTTTCTAATCAATGGCCACGTAAGCACCAGAAACTGAAGGATTTTTGTTTTAGGTGATGAAAAAATTGACACAATCCACACATAAGGCAAGGAAAAAACCTACAAAGAACACAGCTCGCGCAGTGCGAGCTGTGAACTAAATGGCTTAAATCTTGTCCGAAATCGCCAATGTTGCAGCCAAAACATCTTGTCCAAACAACACACTACGTTCTGGTGACCAACCGTAAAGTGGGTCTGGATGGTTGTTATTATCTTTGAATGGCATCTCGATTGTGTAAGACAAACACTTGAACTGCTCCGCCACCCAATTAGAGCCAACGGTTAGATTCGCTTTACCCGGCTCATCTTTGTCGTAGCCGATCTCGTCTTGGAACTCTGGTGTAATCGTCAGAAGTGCTTGTTTAAACGCGTTTTCCAACTCTGCCATACCTTCATCATAAGAAGGAATACCTTCAGAGCCCGCCACAAAGTTGTAAGGAATAGCTTCATCACCATGAATATCTAGGAACATATCCACGCAAGTTTCTAGCATGCGCTCACGAACCAAGAAGACTTCTGGGCTCTTTTCCATTGATGGCGTTTGCCACTCACGGTTTAGGTTTACGCCAACCGCGTTAGTACGTAGGTGACCACGCACACCACCGTCTGGGTTCATATTTGGTACTACGTAAAGTACTGCTTTTTCAAGCAATGCACGCGCAACCGTGTCGTTCTCATCAAGCAGACGTTGGATCATGCCTTCCATGAACCATTCTGCCATCGTCTCACCTGGGTGCTGACGTGCAATCATCCAGATTTTCTTTTTGCCTTCTTCTGGCTCACCGAAAGTAAGCAAGCTCATGTCATTGCCATCTAGCGTATGACCAAGCGTCTCTAGTTGGCAGTGGTGCGCGCTTTGTGCCATGTGTAACAGGTCTAGGTGACGGTCGTACGTGTAAGGTGCAAAGTACGCGAAGTAAATTGAGCTGCGCTCAGGGATAACAGTGAAAGTCAGCGTATCGCCATCAAACTCTGCCGGAACTCGGAACCACTCTTCACGATCGTAAGACGCAACCACGTCGTAACCTTGCCAACCTTCCGGGTAAGCTGATTTCGCAAGATCAAGAAGTTTGATGGTGTGTGATTGCTCGGCTTCTGTCTCTAGACGGAAGTGGAACCACTGGTAGAATTCCGACATGTTGTCGTTAGGAATTTTGAGTTGAATGTCGTTTTTGTCGTCCGCTTTCACTACGTGAATGCTGCCGCTGTCAAAATTGCTGAATACTTTCATTTTATTACTCACCTTTTGCATCTGAGCTTGAAAGACTGAGGCTAACACAAAGGCAAGAGGTGCCTCTAACACTTTCACCTCTTCCCCATCTGTTTGCGATCAAAATATTCAGTTTAGTCGAGCTTATCCGCTTTGCCTGCTGGCCCCGCGAGTTTGGCTAGCCACTTGTCCCAGATAAATGGTGTTTTATCGTTATCTTCTGCTTCCTCTTTGCGACGAACCGCGTTGCGCACCATCATTGCGCCCGTCCAACGAAATGGCTCTGGTGGGAAGTGCCCTAGAGGCCCTTTGGCTAAACCGCTTTTCGTCCATTCGTTTTCTAGCCCTAATACCAATGAAGATAATATCTTTCCGCCCATTCGCGTCTGCGCAACCCCGTTACCCGAATAACCAAAGCCATAAAAGATATTGCTTTGGTTATCTAGCTCACCGAAGAATGGAAAACCGGTAGCGGAACGATCCGACCCGCCTGTCCATGAATAAGCGAACTCAGCCCCTTTCAAGCGCGGAAACAACTTATCGAGCGACTTACGCAGTAGATCTTGATAGCTCGTTGGCTTGTTGAACATCGCATCAACGCGGTTGTTGAAAGAGAACTGATTACCACCTTTCCCTAACATCAAACGGCCATCTGGCGTATCTCGGTAATAGTGCACAAAAATGCGAGAATCTAAAACGCTAGAGCCGGCCTGCCAACCAGATTGAGATAGCGCGTCGCCAAGCGGTTTAGTGATCACCATATCGGAAGAGACAACGACAATACTATTTTTGAATTGCTTAAATTGCTCAACCATCCAAGCATTTAATGCCAGCACGACTTGCTTAGCCTGAATACTCCCTTTAGGCGTAGAAACAGTGGCCGGTTGCCCATAATCTAAACGGGTCATTGGCGTATTCTCATAGACCTCAACCCCCAATTCGATTGCAACACGTCTTAATCCTCTCGCTAATAAGGCGGGTTGAACACTGGCTGCGACTGGAGAATGAAAGCCCTCCACATTGCGCGGCGATCCCGTACTAGCACGCAACTCCTCAAATTGGCAACGACGCCAACTGTTCACATCCAAACGCTTTAGCTCATCCACAACAGGCTGCATTCCTCCCATCTGAGCTTGGTTGGTTGCGGTGTAATAAACCCCTTTCAACGATAATTGCGCATCGATCTTGTGCTGCTTACAAAAACCGTCGATCTCTAGCACTGCTTGCTCCGACTCTTTTACCAACCAAGCGGCGTGTTCTTCACCGAATAAGCGTTTCAAGGTCGGAAATTTTGTCGACCAAGTCAGCATACAACCGCCATTTGCGCCGGATGCACCACTGCCACACAAGCCTTTTTCAATCACAACTACCTGTTTTTCCGGCGATTGCTGCTTAATCATGATCGCGGTCCAAAGGCCTGTGTAACCACCGCCGACAATAGCGACGTCCGCTTGGAGGTTTTGTTGAAGTGGTATTGCGGTTTCTGGCTGCTCAACTTCAAGCGCTTGCTTAAACCAATATGAAGGGTGAGTCATTCAATATCCTTTGTAAAAGTGACGTACACAACTGTGCTTTATCACCACTTTACAAACCTAGCGAATATCCAACGAGCAAGAAAAACTTACGCTGAGCGTTAGAAAATATTTATTAAATATTATATTCACAAACACATTCACCAGGAAAATATAATTTAATAAAAAAAGGGGAGCAAATGCTCCCCAAAAAATAACAGAACGAATATACAACAAGGATTAAACAGGCAATAGAGTTATAAATGCTAGCGAATAAATAAATTAGCGGTTGCCAGGTTCACGCATACGGTATTCGTATTTCACATTTAATATCGGTTGATATGCGATTTGACCATTGTCTTGTAGAAACTCATCAACCGTTACTTTCGCATTGGTAATAGAGAAAGACTGGCGGTCTACGATATCAAATGAGCTTTTGAATTCGTCTCTGAGCTGCGCCGAGGACTTACTTTGATAGTCCTTAATCATTTCAAACCCCATGTCGTAAGCCGCTTGCTTACTATCAACAACCTCACCTTGGATAGTTTTGGTGTTATTGGTCCATTGGTAACCACCAGCAATAGCAGCGAGTGGTGTAGCAGTGAGTGCGATAAGACTTGCTAGAGTAATTAAACGTTTCATAGTGTGCTCCTTACTTACCTTTTAAATATCGAGTTCCAAATGCTCGATGAATGTAGAGTACCTATAGAGACCTAACGCCAATCATATTAATTTCAGAATTTTTTAATTATTTTAAATTTAATTATAAACGTGTTTTCAGGCTCGATTTTTGCTAATAATTTAAGATGAGAAAAACAAATAAAAACCAGAAATTAAGATTTTCTCAACCCCAGTGATGCGGGTTTTCGTTTTTACTCACCTGTTTTAATATACCTAAATGCTATAAAGATGCTGATTGTGAGAATAAGCACCTTCACTCCGACGATTTGCTTGCCTTTACTCTCTTACGCAGTGTCATCCTGACACTCTCATACTAAGCCTTACAATACCTCTTCTGATTTTTCTCATAGAATCCCACCTAAAAGAACACTGTTCAAAACTTATACCTGTCATCGCCTGAGCAAAACGAGTAACCATTTTGATTGCCCTTCTTTCGCGCTCCATAACCAGCGCTCATAGCCACTTTGACAGAGCCAACACTTTTGGAAATGAGACTGGACCATGAACAAATCCATCTTGCATCAAAGTAAGACCATTTACTCAGACCAGTTCGCGGAGATCTATCACCCGATCTGGAGTTACCGCATTAAGTTTATTGCGCGCGCATTGTTCTACAAGAAAGCATTCAACTACTTGGCTGACAACATTGAAGCGTCAACATTAGAGATGCTGTGTACACGCACACATCGCTTTTTGGAAAAACCTTTTCGCCCGTACATCATTAAAAATAACCCAGCGATCGATCGCTCAGAGCTTGTTGTTGACCACTATAAAACCGCGTCAAAACTCGTCTCTCCAGCCTTAATGAAGCAGATCTATACCGATCCTAAAGGGCTCACTCTCATGACCTTTGGGATTGATGAGATCTTATATACGGTGAGATTAGTGTATGAAGCTCGCTATCAGAAAGAAGGCGATATGAGCTTGGTACTGCACAGCCAAGAGGACGGTAACTTCTACACCATCTCTTTTATCCTCGGACATGAGAACGGCACTCGCTGCATTAAGATTGGCGGCCTACAAGGACCACGCAGTAATGAGACCAGCAATGAGAAGATCAAAAAGCTGACTCGCAAACTTTATGGTCAACGTCCAAAAAGCCTAATGGTCAGCCTACTGAGTATCCTTGCACAGATCTGGGGAGCTGAAACCATCCTTGCGGTCAAGACACAGTCTCATACCTATGCAGCTAGACGCTACAGCAAAGGACGAATCAAAACCGACTACGACGCATTATGGATTGAATTAGGCGGCACCGAATACGACCGTCACTTCTACTCTATCGACGTTAATGCACCGCGTCGCGACATCGAAGGTATGTCTCGTTCTAAACGTTCTATGTATCGTCGTCGTTATGAATGGCTAGACAACACTAAAGCAACATTCGAAGAAGTATTAAAAAGCTAACACGCTAGAAGACTCAGGAGAAACGTCCCATGCGTTATTCATTCGTGACTGCTTTGGTGTTGTCGACCTTTTCGTTGTCAACCTACGCAGCAACCAGTACACATGTCATTGGCACCAACCTAGGTTACGGTATGGTCAACTACGACGCGCCTACCAGCGAAGAGTCTGGAGACATGTTCTTAGGTGAGATTTATTATCGCTACATGCCAACGCATAACTTTGGTATCGAAGCAGGCTATAAAGGGGCGTTTGATGGTATCGGCTCGATACTCGTTAGCCCAATTTCGGAAGTCACCAACACCAGCTTCTCTGGCCCTCGTTTGAGTGGTTACGCCAGTTACCCGCTTGGTGCTGGATTCGAGGTATACGGAAAAGCAGGCATGACTTACTACACGCTGGCGTACACCTATTCAGTTAACGATCAAAGCCGTGATATTGAGAAATCGAGCCTAGGCGGTGAAGCTGCCGCTGGCTTAGGTTGGAGCTACAAGCATTTTGGATTGAATGCTGAGTATGTGTACTCGAAAAACAGCGATTTTGATTCTGGTGGCGTGATGTTCGGCGCACAATTGCGTTTCTGACGTCAGCTATACCTACCCCTTCCCCCAAAAACTAAAAAGAAAAAGGCAGCGGTTCCCTGAGTCGTTGCCCTTTTCTTTCACCAATATGGGTCAGTTCGTCAGCGCAAGAATGATCCCCGCCACGATAGAAGTAACCCCAAGCCCTCGGGTGAGATACCATTTCTCAGACAGAAACCAAATCCCCATAAACAATCCAAACACGATGCTGATTTGCCTTAGTGCCACCACCAAACTCACGTTGTCTGTCATGGTCATCGCAAACAGCACCAAGCCGTAGGTGGATGCCATCATTACCCCTGCCATGCTGGCGGTTTTGCGGATCTGCCACGCGGTCTTAATCTCATCTGGCTTGCCCGTAACCAAGCACCACACAAGGGTTGGAATACCTATCGCCCAAAACTGCACACCCAAGTAAAAGATCGCACTGTACTGATCATTCAAGATCTCTGATGCTTGTCCTGTGAGTAAACTCAGCGCTTCTTTGTCGACCACCGAGTAACCCGTTGTGCCTATTGCGGCAATCAATGCCCAGAACACACCAACATTCAGATAAGAACCCAATGTCATCTGACGAAAATTCGTCAGTGGTACCAGCATACAACCAAGGGTAATCAGCAAGAATCCAAGCCACTGCTGACTGGATAACTCATGTCCCAATGCCACACTGATTGCGCCAACCATCATCACAGGCAGTGCCCGAGCAATCGGATAAACCACCCCCACATCAGCGTGCTTATAAGCGACAATCAAACCGACCAAATAAACCATTTGTGAAATGCCGCTAATGAACAGCAATCCCCAAAATTCACTCGGTAATGATGTCCAGCCAATGGTCGCCAAATACCAAATCAAATAAGGGGTAAGAATGGCACAGGCAGAGAAGCTGGCCGCCATAGTAAACGCGAGTCCAGAGCCTGAGTTGCTTTTACCAAGGATATTCCAGCCCGCATGGAGAACAGCAGAAAAAACGACGAGACCAATCGCCAACAAATCCATTTCAATATTCCTGTCTGAATAAAATAAAAGCCCCGAGATGGAGCCTTAGATAATGAGAAAATCCACTTAACGATTGAGTTCCGCCAGAGATTCAATGCTGATGGCATCGTGTCGCCAATACTCGATATCGCAATCAATCAACTCACCGTGCTGGTTGTAGTTAATGCGCTCCACCACCATCGCTGGCGTGCCGGCTGTCGCGCGCAGTGCTTGAGCCATTTCACCCAACAAAGTGCTGGTTGAAATGCGGTAGCGAATCTTTTGATATGTAACGCCATAATGATCGCGGTAAATGTCCGTCAGTGAATTTGATAAATCGTAATCCAGCAGGTTCGGAAACAGCTCTGGACGAATGTAGTTTGTTACGAATACCACAGGTCTATCTTCAAGGTATCGCACACGGTCGACTCGATACACGTCCGAGAAAGGCTGCAAGTCCAGCAAGCGCGCCGCTTGTTTGTTTGCCAACGTCCCTTTTGCTGCAACCAACTCCGTTTTTGGCACACGATTTTGCGCTTTCGCCATGTTCGGGAAGTTTAGCGTTTGGGTTGGGTCGTAACGCAATGGCTCAGGAGAGATAAACCAACCTCGGCGATCTTCGCGATAGATTCGACCTTCCGCTTCTAGCAATGATAAAGCTTCACGCAGAGTGACGCGTGTAGTATCGAACGACTCCGCCAACTTACGCTCTGCTGGCAGTTTTTGACGCGGCGAAAGCATGCCCGCTTCAATCTGTTCAACAATCGAATCTTTAATTTTTACGTATTGCACGAAGTGTCCTTATCTTTTTCGCCAAGCTTGTGTGCGATTCTCTAACAATTTACCCAAAGTCATCTGAACAATCTTCGCAATTGCGGCAGCAATCATGATCATCACCGCCATCGCCGCAGCAGCGCCAGTTTGACCGGCATCGTCCATATTTAGAATC
Organism: Vibrio sp. LB10LO1; assembly: GCF_010092875.1. NCBI lineage: Bacteria > Pseudomonadati > Pseudomonadota > Gammaproteobacteria > Vibrionales > Vibrionaceae > Vibrio > Vibrio sp. LB10LO1. The sequence continues at coordinate 35,454 of NZ_JAADJW010000005.1, read as the reverse complement.
GAGACCGAAGCCGGAATCGTATCGGTTGAGTAAAGGAATACTACCGCAGAAGTGGTGGTCAATGCATTAACAAACAAGTAAGTCGCAATGTCCAAAATCGCAGGTAAGCACACAGGTAATGTCACTTTAAAGAACAACTTGTATTGAGGAAGCTTCACCGATGCCGCCGTGGCTTCAATCTCCGATGGCAACTGCTTTAGCGCTGTCAGGGCTGTCATGTGACCCACGGTGTAGTAATGCACTACCGTGTTAATTACCAAGAATGCCATGGTGCCATAAAGCACATTCAGAGGATTGTTCGCATCGTTGAAGTAAAAGATGTAACCCAAGCCAAGCACCATACCCGGTACCGCCATTGGCACTACGCTAAGCATTTGCATCACCTGACGAATTGGACCAAACGCACGCCCTTTCTCAATGCAGTAAGCACCGACAAAGATGATGGCTGTACCAATCACTGCCGTCCAACCTGCCAGCGTTAGCGAGTTGAAGAATGGGCTCCAACCATAAGTGCTCATTTCAGCAAAGTTGTAATTGTTTAGCGTCAGCGCTTTGTTCCAAGGCCAGAATGTAACTAACGAGCCATACACCGCCATGCCTAGCACTGCCAACACTGCGATAGAAATGATGCTGCAGTAAACCAAACAAATGCTGTCGCGCACTTTGTTGGGTTCTGGCTGATAAGGCACTGAACGTGTGTCGAATAAGCTCTTTTGTTTTTTCTGTACCCAACGGTCTGCACCAAATGCCATTACCGCAGGGAATAACAACATAATGCTGGTCACCGCACCCATGGCAAAGTTTTGTTGTCCCACAACTTGCTTGAAGATGTCAGTCGCCAGAACGTTATAGCTGCCACCAATCACTTTCGGCACACCAAAGTCCGTAATAACTAACGTAAAGACGACGATAAGCGTACTGATCAAACCGTATTTCGCCGCAGGTAACGTCACCATAAAGAAGGTTTTGATGGGTGAAGTTTTCAGTGCGCGGGCTGCTTCATACAAACGGGCATCTGAAGTGCGCAGCGAAGTGGTTAAGATCATCAATGCATGAGGGAAGGTCCAGAAAATCAAACCCATCGAGATACCAATCACGCCGTAAATCGAGTTTCCTAACAACATCTCTTTGGCAATGCCTTGATTACCGAAAAGGAAGATCAAACTGATCGCCGGCAACAACGAAGGCGCAAGGATTGGTGCAGTTCCTAGGATTTGAAACAAACCTTTAAACGGCATGCATGAACGAGTCAGCGCGTAGGCATAACCAAACGCAAGCACGCCGACTACCGAGGTCACTATCACGCCCAAAGTGAGGGTGTTGCCTACCGACACCCACAAGCTTGAAGAAGAAAAGTACGTCGCAAAGTTTGCCAGACCGACAAATTCGCCATTGGCATTTTGCACACTCTTGGTCAACATTGCCCAAAGCGGCATTAAGATGAAAAGCACCATCATGGTCGACAAGCCAGCGAGCAAACCAAACAACACAAGGTTGTCGCGGCTAACACGTCCGAGTAAGGATTTTGCTTTGTCTTGTGTGGTCAGGCTATTCATCGTCATTGTCTTCGCATCCATGTTTACACCTACGCTGCTAGCGCTTTATCAACCGAGGGCACGGCGTAACCATGCAGCCCTTCTTCAGCAAACTGGATGTAACGTACATCGCCCGCCTTGATATTGAGTTTTTGAACCGTTTCCACGGGCACATCCACGACGATGGTTTTCGTTGAGCTGTCGTTTTGCAATACGCAATCAATGCGGAAAAACGCCCCCAAAAACTCGGTAGCCGTAACTCGCACTGGTAAAGAGTTGGTGTAGTTTTCAACGAACTTGATGCTTTCAGGACGCACTGCAAGGTCGAAGCGGTCACCACGTTGGATCTTACGATTGGTCAAGCTTGGCGCTGGCATCAGGGTTTCCGCAATGCGTACTTGGGAGTCCGTTGCAACTGAGGTTTCAATAAAGTTCATGCTGCCGACAAACTCAGCGACAAAGCGCGTGGTTGGTTGTTGGTAGATCTCTTGAGGCGTACCGACTTGCTCAATCACGCCATGATTCATTACCACGATACGATCCGCCATCGACAACGCTTCATCCTGATCGTGCGTAACCATGATGGTGGTGATGCCAAGCTTGCGTTGCAGCTTACAAATCTCGTCACGTAAATGAACACGTACTTTTGCATCCAGCGCTGACAGCGGCTCATCCAATAACAGTAGACCCGGAGACAACGCCAATGCGCGAGCGAGTGCTACACGCTGCTGCTGACCACCAGAAAGTTGGTTCGGGAATTTCTCGCCAGAGGTTGGAAGACCAATGGTTTCTAACCAATAATCCACCTTCTCTAACGCTTCTTTGGTCGACATGCCTTGGTTCTTCAAACCCACCGCAATGTTCTCTTGCACAGTTAGGTTCGGAAACAGCGCGTAAGATTGAAATACGATGCCGAAATCGCGCTTCTCTGGTGGTAGAAATGTGGTCTCTTGACCGTTTTGAAAAATCGCACCAGACGTTGGCAAGTCTAAACCTGCAATGGCACGTAGCAGAGTGGTTTTACCGCAGCCAGAAGGACCAAGAAAACAAACGAACTCGCCCTTTTCAATCGCTAGCGAGATTTTCTTTAATGCAGTGAACTGTCCGAATTGCTTCACTACATTTTCGATATTTAGGTAATGTTGGTTAGTTGACATAACACACGCTCCAAATGGTATATACCAACTTTAGTTTTGGAGTGTTACGTTCCAATGACAAATTTATAGCCAGAAGATGACAAATAGATGAAGGGGGATGAGGTTTGTTTCTACGCTTGCAACCCCCTCCAACTCCCCCTTTTCTCGGCATGGTTTGCCAAGCATTTGAATGCGGTTATCAAGGGGGAGAGCTGTTCTTTGCTACGGTAAGCCTTCCCGACGTCATTCTGAAGGAGCCTAGGCGAGTATTCAGAATCTATTTTCAGCACGTTGGAAGTTGCATTGTGAATTAAACTATTCGCGAACGCAGAACCAGTCCCTCCCCTTTACCAGCATGACTATTGTAATCCCCTAAAGTTGAAGCCAAGGGGAGGCTAGGTGGGGTTGCTGCTTTAACGTTGAGTTAGGTGCTTCCAACCCCCTCCAACTCCCTCTTCTCTCGACATGCTTTGCCAAGCATTTGAATTTGGTTATCAAGGGGAAGGGTTTTCTTTGCTGCAGTGAGTTCGGTGCTTTCCCGATGTCATTCTGGAGGAGCCTAGGCGAGTATTCAGAATCTACTCGAAGCGCGTTGGATGTTGCATTGTGAATTAAATTATCCGCGAATGCTGAACCAGTCCCTCCCCTTTACCAGCATAACGGTTGTAGTCCCCCGCAGTTAAAGCCAAGGGGAGGTTAGGTGGGGTTGATGGTTTAACGTTGAGTTAGGTGCTTACAACCTCCTCCAACTCCCCCTCCTCTCCCATGATTTGCCAAGCATTTAAATTTGGTTCTCAAGGGGGAGAGCTTTTCTTTGCTGCGGTGAGCTCAGTGCTTTCCCGACGTCATTCTGAAGGAGCCTAAGCGATTATTCAGAATCTACTTGAAGCGCGTTAGATGTTGCATTGTGGATTAAACTATCCGCGAATGCAGAACCAGTCCCTCCCCTTTACCAGCATGATTGCTGTAGTCCCCCGCAGGTAAAGCCAAGGGGAGGCTAGGTGGGGTTGATGGTTTAATGTTGAGTTAGGTGCTTCCAACCCCCTCCAACTCCCCCTTTTCTCGGCATGGTTTGCCAAGCATTTGAATGCGGTTATCAAGGGGGAGAGCTGTTCTTTGTAGCGGTAAGCTCAGTGCTTTCCCAACGTCATTCTGAAGGAGCCTAGGCGAGTATTCAGAATCTACTTGAAGCGCGTTGGATGTTGCATTGTGAATTAAACTATCCGCGAATGCAGAACCAGTCCCTCCCCTTTACTAGCATGAATATTGTAGTCCCCCGAAGTTAAAGCCAAGGGGAGGTTAGGTGGGGTTGCTGCTTTAAGGCTTTTGACTTTCGCCTCTTACAAAAACAAAAAATCCACCTCAACCGAGGTGGATTTCAGTATTCAACTCAAAGCAAATTCAATTAAGACTTTGGTTCTGATTTCGCATCGAACTTCTCAGACCATGCCGCTAGAATCTCTGCACGCTTGCTACCCATTTGCGCGAAGTCCATCTTCGCCATGTTCTCTTGAACGTTCGGGAAGTTAGACACAGTCGCTTTAACTTCTTTATGTGCAACCACTGGGTACATTTCTACGTAAAGCTCGTTTGCCGCTTTAGAGATTGACCAGTCTACAACGCGCTTCGCTGCATCAGACTCTTTTACTAGACCAACGGCTTCTGATTCCCAGCCGATGCCTTTAGGTGTGATAACCGCGAGTGGTGCACCTTGTGTTTTCAGCTTCGCGCCGCGACTTGCCATCGAAATACCGATAGCCACTTCACCCATACCCGCTTGAACACATGGCTTAGAGCCCGAGTGCGTGTAGTGTGCAATGTTCTTGTCTAGGTCACGCATGTAGTTCCATGCCTGATCTTCACCCATGTTTTGTAGCCAAGCAGAAACCTGCATGTAGCCAGTGCCTGAAGACGCTGGGTTCGGCATTGCAATGTGACCTTTGTAAACCGGCTTTGTTAGGTCCTCCCAAGATGCTGGTTTAGGCAGGTTAAGTTGTTTCGCTACCGCTTCGTTGAAACAAACCGCGTTAAAGAACGCATCGTTACCGAACCAAGCTTGGTTTGATTGAGGGTCGTTTAGGTTCGCATGCAGCTCTTCCAAACCTTTTGGTGTGTAAGGCTTAAGAAGACCTTCATCTTTAAGCAGTGCCATTGACGAGCCAGCAAGACCCCAAACCACTTCCGCTTGAGGGTTGTTCTTTTCGGCCAGCAATTTCGCCGTCATGATACCGGTGGAATCGCGAACCCACTTAATCTTGATATCTGGGTTATCTTTCTCAAACGCAGACTTGTATTTAGCAAGAATGTCAGTTTCGAAAGCGGTGTAAACCGTGACTTCCTGTGCTGCCATTGCATTCGTAGCTAGCAGAGAGACAAGTGCAGCCAGCGATCCTTTCATCAAACGGTTTTTCATCATTTTCTCCAGTTAATTTGGCTAAGTTTTTATTTGGTCTGTACCAGTTGACGATACCACCCTACTGAGCCTTTGTGACGAAATCATGACCATTAAATGGCAGTTTTACGAAAATTTGCGCTGAATAATCGTTCAATTGATCCACCATTTTCTGGATATTAAAGTTTTATGAAATTGGAGATTCGCCTATTTACTGCCCTTTTCTTCCTCGATAGAGTGAGCTTGAAATTTGGTGTAGACCAATTAGCCTATTCTGATGGAAATCGAGATGAAAAACGAATACCTACTACTGACTCCAGGTCCTCTATCTACTTCTGAAACGGTACGTGAAGCCATGCTTAAAGACTGGTGTACTTGGGATGATGAATACAACAAAGACATTGTAGAAGTGATCCGCACTAAGCTTGTAAAACTGGCGACGGAGCAAGACGGCTACACCAGCGTACTAATGCAAGGTAGCGGCACCGCGTCAGTAGAAGCGACGATTGGCAGCGCCATTGGCAAAGATGGAAAATTGTTGGTTGTCGACAACGGTGCTTACGGTGCACGTATCGCTCAGATCGCTGATTACCTAAATATTCCATGCCATGTAGTTTCCCCTGGCGAAACATCACAGCCACACTTGAACGAGGTGGAAACTGCATTGGCATCGGATCCTGCTATCACACACGTGGCAATTGTTCACTGTGAGACAACCACTGGCATGCTTAACCCAATTGAGGCATTTGCTTCTGCGGCAAAAGCACACGGTAAAGTCGTGATTCTCGATGCCATGTCGAGCTTTGGTGGCATTCCTATCGATATCGCAGAGCTAGGCATCGATTTTATGATCAGCTCTGCAAACAAATGTATTCAAGGCGTGCCGGGTTTTGGCTTTGTGATTGCGAAACAAACTGAGCTCGAAAAGTGCCAAGCTCAGGCACGTTCTTTGAGCCTTGATCTTTACGGCCAATGGCATTGCATGGAAGTGAACCACGGCAAATGGCGTTTTACGTCTCCAACGCACACGGTTCGCGCTTTCTACCAAGCATTACTAGAGCTGGAACAAGAAGGCGGCATTGAGGCTCGTCATCACCGTTACCAAACTAACCAGAAAACACTGGTTGCAGGTATGCGTTCTCTGGGTTTCGAGCCGCTACTGAGTGATGACCTTCACTCGCCAATCATCACTTCTTTCTACTCTCCAACGCACAGTGATTACCAATTCAAAGCGTTCTACACACGTTTGAAAGAGCAAGGCTTCGTGATTTATCCGGGTAAGGTGTCGAACGCAGATTGCTTCCGTATCGGCAACATTGGCGAAGTTTACCCAGCAGATATCGAGCGCTTAATCAGTGCGATTGAAAAAGCAATGTACTGGCAAGTTGCGTAAAGCAGCCTTCTGATTGAGAGAGCGTTATGACTCAGAATATCAAACCGACTCATTTTCGTAGTGAGGGCGATGTCAACACGACGCCAGCGCGCCAAGCTTGGAATGCATCGATGGATGACGAACGCACGCAAACATTATTGAAGCGTGATTCGGAGGTCTTTCTTCATCAAGCTATGTCGACACCTTGCTTAGATACCTTGGAAGCAGCAGAAGGCATCTATATCCAAGATGCTACCGGCAAAAAGTACATGGACTTTCATGGCAATAACGTCCACCAGCTGGGCTATGGTCATCCGCATGTGATTAAACGTGTGCAAGAGCAAATTGCCAAACTGCCGTTTTCACCACGTCGTTTTACCAACGAGACCGCGATTGAATGTGCTGAAAAGCTCACCCAAATCTGTGGCGGTGAATTGAACCGCGTGTTGTTTGCTCCGGGTGGCACATCTGCGGTTGGCATGGCGCTTAAACTAGCACGCCACATCACAGGCAACTACAAGGTGGTGTCGTTGTGGGACTCCTTCCACGGCGCATCGTTGGATGCCATCTCAGTGGGCGGCGAAGCGTGTTTCCGCCAAGGCATGGGACCATTAATGGCAGGTGTTGAGCGCATTCCACCAGCCATATCTTACCGTGGCGCTTTCCCAATTGCGGACGGCAGCGACGTGCATTACGCCGACTACCTTGAATACGTGATTGAGAAAGAAGGCGGCGTGGGCGCATTTATCGCAGAAGCGGTTCGTAATACCGACGTACAAGTGCCGAGCAAAGCCTACTGGAAACGCATTCGAGAAATCTGTGACAAACACAATGTCATGCTGATCATTGACGACATCCCTAACGGCATGGGTCGCAGCGGTGAATGGTTTACCTACCAAGCCTACGACATCGAGCCAGATATTCTGTGCATCGGTAAAGGTTTGGGCGGAGGCTTAGTGCCTATCGCAGCCATGGTAACCAAAGACAAATACAACACCGCCGAGCAAATCTCCATGGGTCACTACACTCATGAGAAAAGCCCTATCGGTTGTGCTGCAGCACTGGCAACCATGGAAGCCATTGAGCAAGACGGCTTGCTAGATAAAGCCAAAGCCGACAGCCGGTTTATGCGTGAAAAGCTGCTAGAGATGAAAGCCAAGTACCCTGTGATTGGCGATGTACGTGGCATCGGCATGTTATGGGGCATCGAGTTGGTCACTGACCACGAAAGCAAAGCACGCGCGTATGACGAAGCGGAAGCTGTGTTGTACCAATGCCTCAACAATGGCGTGAGCTTCAAGGTATCGCAAGGCAATGTGATTCAACTCAGCCCACCGCTGATCATCACTCGCGAACAACTGACTGAAGCGTTGGCGATCTTCGAAGAAGCCATCGCCAAAGTGTGTAAAGACTTTAACTACATTTAGGGTCAATAGACCTCAACAAAAACCAATTTATCCTGAGCGCAGTTCCGACGTGTAGGCAAGCGCTCTGGCAAGCAAGAAAAAGGATTGAACATGAGCAACTCACCAATTCAAGCAGTGATCTTTGACTGGGCTGGCACTATCGTCGATTTCGGCTCTTTTGCGCCAACCAGCATCTTTGTGGAAGCGTTCAAGCAAGGCTTTGATTTTGATATCGACCTTGAAGAAGCGCGCGAACCAATGGGGCTTGGTAAGTGGGATCACATCCAAGCAGTGGGACGCATCCCTGCGGTTGATAAGCGTTGGAATGAGAAGTTTGGTCGCTCAATGACCAGCGAAGACATCGACGCTATCTACGCAGCATTTATGCCGCTGCAAAAAGCAAAAGTGGCAGACCACGCAGAGCCAATCCTTAATGCGATTGAAGTTGTAAACGATCTGAAAGACAAAGGCATAAAGATCGGTTCTTGTTCTGGTTACCCCCGCCAAGTGATGGACGTGCTGATTCCAGTGGCGGCGGATTACGGATACAAACCGGATTACGTAGTAGCAACGGATGACCTGCCTCAAGGTGGTCGCCCTGCACCATTTATGGCACTGAAAAACGTGATTGAGCTGAATGTAACGGACGTTAACGCGTGTATCAAAGTGGATGACGCTGCACCGGGCATCGATGAAGGTCACAACGCCGGTATGTGGACCGTTGGTTTGCTGCTTTCTGGTAACGAAGCAGGTCTAACGTTTGAAGAATACCAAGCTGCGGACGAAGCAACGCTTAATGCTGCTCGTGAAAAAGCGCGTGCAAAATTGCTAAAGAGCGCGCCGCATTATCTCATCGACACCATTGCTGACTTCCCTGAAGTGGTTGCAGATATCGAACGTCGACTAGCGGCAGGTGAACGTCCGTAATCTTCATCTTCCACCAATAAATGAAAGCAAACGCCCCTCACGTGAGGGGCGTTTTTCTTTTTGACGCTATCTTAAGGAGGTTTGGCTTATTGAAGCGTAGTTCCGTTAGATAACAGCTTTCTTGTCGGCTCTTGTTCGGTGTATTCGACCGCATCGTGATCCGCGAGCTTATCGACTTCCGCCTGTTCGCCCACCACAACCAACACGTGTTGTTTCACCAGAGCGTCGACTACTTCAATGTTGTGCTGACGAAGAAGCGCTCTCACTTCGCTCTCTTTCCCTTCATGATACTTAACAAAGTAACGTGCCGGTTGCTGCTCGGCTTGATCTTGGCGTTCATCCACGAGAGGAAATCCTTGATTGTTTGCCAAGCTGCTTGAGCTCAGTCCGATTGCCAATAGTGCGGTAGCGCCTACCGCAGACAAAGAAAGTAAGGTCAACTTCTTCATAGTCACTCCTTATTGAAAGGTCAGAGTCCAACTGTTGATGGTGCCTGTGTCTCTTCTGGCATTGTCCACCGCTTTAAGTTCCCATGTGCCTTGTGATTCAAAACCCGAGAAATCCGCTTGGAAACTGGTTTTAATGTCGTTCGCACTGCCGCCCGCGTTGTCGTGCAGTACCACTTGACCACCATCTGGCGACGTTAATGTGACATAAAGATCACCAATGTAGGTGTGAGTGATATCCAAGTCGATAGTCACTGAACCTGCATCGCCAGAGCGAGCCACATCTAATGAGCTTACAACGCCAGACGCTTTGTTATCAGGAATCGCTACCGCATCCGAGTTGGTGTAGCTAGAAGGTGTAGAGCCGCCACCAGATGAATCACCCGAACCGTTATGTGTCGCGACAAGAGAAACACCAGAGTACGCGCTGTAGCCGTAAACCAATACTTCATATTGCCCTGCGCCAGATACGTTCAAGCTACAGCTTTCGCCATTACCGCCCGCCCATGAACGACAGTCGTAAGTGCTGGTGCTTGGTGTGCCATTAAAGCGCACGTAAAGGTCAGCATCACCAGAGCCACCACTCATGTTGAATGTCGCTTGCGTTGCATCCGCAGGGACGTCAAACACAAATACTGTGCTTGATTTGCTGCCGCCAGAAAGCTGTGTTTTCGCTACACCGTTTTCTAGAACGTTGTCGTTGCCAGAGCCGCCGCCATCCTGACCATTACAGCCAGCGTCTAGGTATTGTTTCGCAGCCTCAGCATTCACAAGACCATGACCAGTGCGGTTATCACGACCTGTTACGTCAATGTCCGTTGCTGTCTTGATCAGCGCGTTACGTACTTGAGCTGCAGTACAGGTTGGATGGTAACTCCATACCAAACCTGCAACACCGGTTACGTGTGGCGTCGCCATCGAAGTACCGTTGTAATACTCGTAGTCTTCACCCTTAGTGGTCGATACCGTGATATCTTGACCAACGTAACCCAACAGCTCCTGACCGAAGGCACGATCAACTGTCACCGACACAATACGCGCCGCGTTGTTTTGATCGACTAGGAAAGGATTCTGCAAGCCCGGTAGCTCGGAGTTACTGTACACAATCGCTGCACTCGCACCTGCGTTGTAACACGCTTGAACTGCATCGATTTCTGGGTAATTACCAGATGATTGGTTGCCCACACGCTCGGTCAAACAGATCTTGCCCGACATATCGCCACAGCTGAAGCTGCTACCGGATACGTCACAGCTTGCTAGTGTCGCCGTAATAGAACCGACAACAGGATCAGAACCGTAACTGCCGCCCGATTGGATCAAGCGGTTGTGAGGAACGATGCCACGATCGAACTGGCTAGCACCGTTCAAGCGAATGTCTGAAAGCTTACCTTCGCCAACTGTCACCGTAGACAGAATTGCTACACCCGGACCTGCGATTTCAACTTGGTCTGTCGCTTGGGAAAACGCCGCGTGATCACGCTTATCATCCACCGCCGCAACAGACATTACCGAATCGTAAGACGCTGGGTAGCTGTGCGCAGTATTCCCGCTATTACCCGCAGCAGCAATCAGCAGCACGCCTTGGTCGTAAATGGTTTGCAACGCGTTTTTCTCCGTCACACTTGATTGGCTACCACCAAGGCTCATGTTGACCACGTTCGCGCCGTTGTCAGCACAAGTTTGTACCGCTTTCACCAAGCTGGATGAGTAGCCCCAACCCGCTTCATTGAACACCTTGACGATGTGCAAATTCACGTTTTGGTTTGGCATAACGCCTTTGATGCCCTCTGTGTTGGCAATCGCGGCAATCGTACCCGCTACGTGTGTACCGTGAGCGTTGTTGTTCCCCGGAACACTCCAAGAGCCTGTACCGCTATCGTTTGTACCCGACACTCGGTTACCACTCAGATCGTTGTGTGCGAGGTCGTAGCCTGAATCGATGATACACACAGTGCGGTTACCTGCACTCGAGTCATCCAAAAGCTGAGCGTTAACCGCCTCATAGCCCCATGGGATAGTCTCACTTAACAGATAACGCGGTGGGTCAATCTCCACGTATTCTACATCACTGCGGTTACGCAGTTGCCCCAGTTCCGAGTCTTCCATCTCCACACTGTAGATTGCGCGGTTTCCTAGCTTTTCCACTTTACGCGCTTTGAGCTGATCTAAAACCGACTCTTGCGCGATGCGTGGCCCCCAGAAAGAGTTTCCACCTAATGCTGAAGGACTGGACGTATCTTCTTTAAATTTGACGATGTATTTAGTCGGCAAGTTAGATTCGTCGAACCCCGTCAGAGGAGCCGCATGCGCTGACATCGAAAATGTCATCGCAACTGCAACGGCAGACAATGAAAACAAGCCATTTAATTTATTTGTTGTGTAGTGCATTTGCTCTATTCCTTTTTGAGCTGATTTTTATTCACTTTATGCTCATGAAAAATCATAACCATGAGTTATGCATGAGCTAATCAGCTATAGAGCATCTGTTAAAAAATCCAAATAATTCATTTTATAAATATATGATTATTAATAAAGGATCATTTAATCAACAGTTATGGTTAACATTAAAAATTAACTATTTTACTTATAAAGCAATTACTTAATTACACGCAAAGTGCATGTTAAATTAATGTTAGTGAGTAATTATTCTATATTTTATAAAATCATACTATTTACCAAATCTATTGAAATACGATTGCGGTACCAAAATTGATAAAATGAATAATTAGATATTTGACTGAATGGCGTATTTACCCAGAATGAGGAGAGTTGATGAGATAACTTCTCATCTAAATCATGACGATTATCATTAAAGAGAGTGAATCATGAATAAGACCATTACGTTACTTAGTGCATTATTACTACCATTAAATCTTGCTCACGCAGCCGACTCATCAGAGCCTTCTTACCTGCTAAATGCCTCAGAAGTGAGAAGCTCACAACAAAAGCAAACATACACCTACGTACGATGCTGGTATCGAACTAGTTATTCACATGATGACCCAGAAACGGACTGGGAGTGGGCAGAAAATCCAGATGGCAGTTATTTCACTATCGAAGGCTATTGGTGGAACGCACTCTCGTTTAAAAACATGTTCTATACCAATACATCACAAAGCGTGATCAAGCAGCGCTGTGAACAAACACTCGATCTTGCGAACGAAAATGCGGACATTACCTACTTCGCTGCCGATAACCGTTGGTCATACAACCACTCGATTTGGAGTAATGATCCTGTGATGCAGCCAGATCAAATCAACAAGGTCGTGGCATTGGGTGACAGCTTGTCGGATACCGGGAACATCTTTAACGCATCACAATGGCGATTCCCGAATCCAAACAGCTGGTTCTTAGGGCATTTCTCTAACGGGTTTGTATGGACAGAATACATTGCTCAAGCGAAGAACTTACCGCTATACAACTGGGCGGTGGGTGGCGCTGCTGGCGAAAATCAATACATCGCGCTAACAGGCGTTGGAGAGCAAGTCTCTTCTTACCTTGCTTATATGCAGCTGGCGAAAAACTACAACCCTGCCAATACCCTGTTCACTCTTGAGTTTGGTTTGAATGACTTCATGAACTACAACCGCAGTGTTCCAGAAGTAAAAGCAGATTATTCGGAGGCCTTGATAAAACTGAGTGATGCTGGCGCAAGAAACTTCTTACTCATGACGCTACCTGACGCGACCTATGCACCTCAGTTCAAATATTCTAGCCAAGAAGAAATCGACACAATCCGTGCAAAAATCCTTGAGATGAACGAATTTATCAAAGCGCAAGCAGCTTACTACACAGCACAGGGGCTCAACATTACGTTGCACGACACCCATGCACTCTTTGCTAGCTTGACAGCTAACCCTGAACAACATGGCTTCAGTAACGCAACGGAAGCATGCCAAGACCTCAATCGCTCGTCTGCTGCTGATTACTTGTACAAACATTCGCTGCGTTCTGAATGTGCGTCCGTTGGGTCAGATAAATTTGTATTCTGGGATGTTACCCACCCGACCACAGCAACACATCGCTACGTGGCTGAGGATATGCTAGAAACCACTGACCAACTTTCGAATCATCCATTCTAAGCGGTCTATTAGAACCTCTCAACATTTGAGAGGTTCTATCAATAGCAGTTAGAGACAGACCCAAGCAAAAACGTTCGGCTTGGGTTTATCTTTTTTATCGAGGGTTTACCATCACTTATTGTCAGTCTTGCTATGATGATTTGGTAAACCTATGAGGAGCTACAAATGAATCTAAAACGCTGTGTGTTCTTACCGTTAATGGCTGCAACGCTATTTGGTTGTGCTCAACATCAGTCTGATGACTCCGTGAACATAATGACAATTAACATTGCTCCAGAGCTCGTAGACTGTGTCGGTGTGGCTCCGATGAAATGCATGGTAGTAGATGGTAACTACTTCTATGATCAAACAGACGGTTTCGAGTTTGAACCCGGCTATGAGTACACCTTACAAATAAAGCGCATCCAGCAGTTCACTCCTGAAAATGTGCCTGCCGACGCTAGCCTATATCGATATGAACTCATTGAAGTACTAGAGAAGCGATAACACTACGATTCATCGCCTATTGAAAGGAAACTCCTATGTTTGGAAATTGGAAACGAAACCGCCAAATTCGAGAAGTCGCAAAAGATATCACGCCGAAATTAGCGCTCAAGTATGGTGAGAAAGCAGATTACTCGAAGGAAGAGATCGATTGGGCGCTGAAAGAAAACGGGAAAACAGACAATACCTTTACCCTAATCGCATACGGCATGTTGATTAACCAAACTGCTTATGTGCCGATGGGTCTAAGCCAAGAGCTAGGTGAACATACTGACTTCCAATCAGAAGTCTCACTTGCTTTGTTTGACCAAGCGACAGATCTTGTAAGCGTCAGTGCTTTACTGACTTACGCGGAGATTCAAGACAGCCACAAACAGCAGCCCGCTACCGATTCGGATGATTTCGATGCTGATGGCGGAGACTTTGGAGGAGACGGCGGTGGAGATGGTGGCGGTGAATAGCATCACGCTAGCATCTGTGGCAATAAAAAGCGGCGTTGAGTCATCTCAATATTAAACACGAAAAGGCTCATCACGAGCCTTTTAGCTTATCACCTTGAGTAACTTAGAAGCTTCGTTTTGCTTACACCAAGCCTTTCAATTTCGCTAAACCATAAGCAGCGATAGTGACGCAGTCTTTGATTTCACCATCTATCATCATTTTCTCGAACGCTTCAACTGAGAACGAGCGTGTGATCAAGTCTTCTTCTTCACTATCTAGCTGATTGCCTACCTCAGACAACTCACTCGCGAAATAGACATGGCAAGTCTGGTTTAAGAACCCATAAGCGATGAACTGCGCACCAACGTACTCCATCTTATTGGCTTGCATACCCGTCTCTTCTTGAAGCTCACCTTTTGCTAGCTCAAGATGATCCGCATCTGGATTTGATTCCCACGCGCCTTGCGGGATTTCCCAACAACGTTGCCCTACGGTGTAACGAAACTGCTGTACTAAGTGAATCACGCCGTTATCGATAGCCAGAATCGCTGCACAGTCTGGCTTGTCGACCACACCGTAAATGCCTTCGGCTCCGCTAGGACGTTGGATCTTATCTTCACGTACCGTCATCCACTTGTTTTGATACACCACTTTGCTGTCGAGCTGCTTGATGTCTGCCATGAGAGTCCTTACTGCTTGATTCTTAGAAATTAGTTATTGGATTAGAAGCCATTCTAACGCTGTTTGCGTGTCAGTTTGTAGACGGTTTTCAAATTCAACGCGCTTATTGGTATTCAATATATCGCATCAAAACAATCATTCATCGCAATGATTACGATGGCGCGAAATGGCAAGTTTTCAGTTCGAGGAACTCATATAGTTAACCCATCGACGCAAGGCATGGCTTTGCAAACTTGTTCATTATTGATTGAGGGTTCTTATGAGCGCATCGGATAAAGTCTACGGTTTCAACACTCCACAACGTCTGTTTGTTGGTTATACCTTGGCGGTATTGGTAGACCTTACGGTACTGAACTTCTATGACGAATATTGGGATTTTGTAACCATTGATTCATTTACGATTTCTTTCGCCGCAGCGTTACTGCTTCAGTTGCTCTTGAAGCTGTCTATCAAAGCGGAACACAAAATCGCAGAGTACTTTAAATCGAAGCCGGGTACGGCACCTAAGATTTACCGTGGTATCTCGACTTACGTTATCTTGGTCGGTTCGAAGTTCATCATGCTAGAAGCCATTAACATTCTGTTCGGTGACAAGGTTGACTTTAGTGGTCCTTGGAACGGTGTCGTCGCCTTCTTTGCGGTGGTGTTTACCATCCTGATTTCAGAAGTCATCGTCGGTAAGATTTACTTCAAACTTGGTGAGAAAGAACAACAAGCACAACGTGAATTGGCTGAAAATAACGCTAGCTAATAAGCAAGGTCGATGAATGCAAAACAACATCGATAAAAACAAAAAAGCGCTGAGAAATCAGCGCTTTTTAGTTTGTTTGTTCACTTAAGCTTAAGCGACGAGGATGCTCTTAAGCTCGTTTAACGATTCCACCGTGTAGCTTGGTGCAATACGCTCATCCACACTCGCACCTGTGGTGTTCAACCAACACGTTTCAATGCCAAAGTTGTTGCCACCCAAGATATCAGAGTGCAGATTGTCGCCCACCATCAACACGCGCGTCTTACATGGGTTGCCCATTTGCGTCATCGCGTACTCAAAGATGCCTAAATCTGGCTTAGCAATACCAACTTGCTCAGAAATCACCACGTGCTCGAAGTAATCGCTCATACCTGTGCGATATAGGCGAATCGCTTGCAGCTCGGTAAAACCATTAGTGATGATGCCCATTTTGGCTTTACCTTGTAGCGCTTCCATCAGTTCTTTTGCGCCAGGCAACAAAGTGCAGATGTCTGCCATCGCTTCTAGGAACGCACTGTTGAGATCCGCCGTTGTGGTGTTGAGCTTTTCTGCCCACTCCGTAAAGCGTTTATGCTTGAGCTCATCTGCTGTCACTTTACCATCTTGGTAATCCACCCAAAGTGGCTTGTTCACCGTTTGGTAATGGGCAAAATCTTGCTCGGTAAAATCTACGCCTTTGCGAGAAAACATCAGCTGTAAACCTTTGAAGGCATCAAAGTGAAACAAGGTTTCGTCAGCGTCAAACAAGATCCAATCGTATTTCATTTTCTTCTTTCCAATATCCAGGTCGTTTTCTGCCGCATAGTCTAATTGTTTTCTTCTTTAAGATAATCTCTATAATTGGAAAATGATTGTAGCGTTTTGCTCAACAATATAACTAATAATAGATACCCCAATAACCTAGGAGCACACCGTGAATGCCATTGCATCACTGCCAGTATTTGTCGCTGTCGTCGAATGCGGCAGCTTTTCCCTTGCTGCCAAGCAGTTGAACCTCACCAAATCGGCGATCAGCAAACGCATTAATCAACTCGAAGATGACCTCGGTATTCGCTTGCTTAATCGCACCACAAGAAAGCTCAGCTTAACCGAAGCTGGACGTCGATACTTCGAGTACGCTTCACAAGCAGTCAACCTTGCTCAACAAGGTGTCGATGCCGTTTCTGAGTTGCAAGGCTCACCGCAAGGTAGGCTCAAAATCACAGCCCCGATGTCTTTCGGTGTTTTGCACGTTGCGCCACTTATCAGCGAATTTCTCGCACGTTACCCGAAAATTGAGGTCGATTTACAGCTAGAAGACGCCATAGTGGATTTGGTTGAACAAGGCTTTGATTTGGGGATTCGCATTGGCGAACTTGCGACTTCTAACCTTGTCGCTAAGCGCCTTGCTCCGTGTAAAAGCGTACTGTGCGCCTCTCCAGAATATTTAGAAGAATTTGGCGTACCAACCAAACCAAGCGATTTGGTGACGCACAACTGTTTGCGTTATTCGTATTTCCGAGGCGGCGTCGAGTGGATGTTTATCAACAGCGGTAGCGAGTATAAAGTGCTACCCAAAGGCAACTTTGTGGTCAACAACAGCGAAGCGATTCGCCAGTTGCTTTTGAGAGGTTCTGGTATCGCTCAATTGCCGACTTTTATTGCAGGGAAAGACTTTGCTGCTGGCAACTTAAAACCACTGATGGAAGAGTTCGCATTACCAGAGCATGCCATCTATGCCGTATTCCCCGAACGCAAACACATGCCATTGAAAGTGCGAGTGTTCATTGACTTCATCAGCGAAAAACTCGGCACTGATACACCGTACTGGGATCGCTACTGACAGGTTCTGACACTCCATCACGTTAACCTTATTTCGAACTTAACCAACCCACAGAAATAAGGAAAAAACATGGAAACTGTGATTGAAACTGTACAATTTCGTCTGACCAATGGCGCAACAGAACAAGACTTTATCGCTGCGGCAGAACAGTAACAAAACTTCGTGAAACAACAGCCAGGTTTTTTATACCGCTCATTGAGTCACGAGGCTGCAAGTAATACGTGGACTGATATCATTTACTGGCGGTCACAGGCAGACGCAACGAATGCAAGCAAACTGTTTACTCAATGCGAAGATTGTAAACCGCTAATGAACCTGATTGAGCCCGAAAGTGTTGAGATGAAACATCACAGCGTGAAGATGTGCAGCGAATTAGAAGACTGACCGAGATAGGAACACCATGAGCAAATCAGAGCGACTGTTTGAACTACTGACTTTGTTACGTGCTAAACGTTATGCGGTGACAGCAAAAGAGCTGGCAGACACCATGCAAGTCAGCGAGCGCACTATTTATCGTGATATTCAGTCGTTGCTGAACTCTGGAGTTCCCATTCAAGGAGAAGCTGGAGTCGGTTATATGCTACAAGCCGGCTCTCATTTACCGCCATTAATGTTCAGCGAAAAAGAGATGATGGCACTAGAGCTCGGTATGCGTATGGTACGCGCTTGGTCTGATGCCGAGCTCGCCGATGCCTCGCGATCCGCTTCTGCTAAAATCCTTTCCGTATTGCCCGACAAACTCAAACAACAAGTGGAAGACTGCCCACTGATTGTACCTGAGTATCACATCCAGTCAGAAAGCGCGAAACGCGGACAATTGCTGCGTCATGCCATCGATAACAACTTTAAGATCAGCTTGGATTATGAGGACGAGAGCGGGCAAGTGACCGAACGTAAAATCCAACCGTTAGGCCAGTTCTTTTGGGGCAAGGTTTGGACACTCGTCGCATGGTGCGAACTACGCCAAGATTATCGCCAATTCCGCCTAGATCGAATCCAAGCGATGCGAATGCATGATGAAGAATTCTTTGTAGAAGAAACCAAATCTCTCAAGCACTATATTGCACAGTATAAGCCGAGGGATTGAATCTCATGCATTGTACAAAAATGCCTCTGAATGGGGATGTAGTGCAAATCTAAACGCCTTATTAAAGAAAAACCATTTATTATCTGACACTTAGAGTCCGTGCATATTGCTACACTACGCACATGAACATTTAGTTAATCTAATGTTTCATTTTTAACAGGTGCGCAACCATCATAGGAGCGCTAACTTAAGTAGCACGTCAACCACACCGGAGTGTGAAGCTATGAAAGTACTGATTCAATACACCCAAGCGGGTAAATATCGTGATCAAGCGTGGGAATCTCTGGCTCTTAAGGCAAAAGGCGAGATGCAAGCCGTGACGCCTTCTTATGCCGCGCAACTTATCGAACAAAACAAAGCAACGCTTGTAATGACGGAAGACGAGCAAGTCATCTTCCATTCTTAAGTAACAGGCAGCGATAAAAAATGAGCTCAATACTCGAGCTCATTTTTGTTTGATTGGTAGTTGGCTATCACGATCAATCTTGAATGATCTTGTTGCCGCAGTTTTCGCAGATTAGATGACGAGAGAACTCATCCATAGACGCAAGGAAAGCACCAAACACTGTGCTTTTTAGAAAGCCAGAAATGAATTCCTTCTTACTGCGATTCTTATCTCCCTCAAAAGCACTTTTCTTTCTGACCAACACCACAACATGATGCGTTTCCACACCACACGAAGGACACATAACAACTTCCGTCTTATTTGACATATCAGCTCCTGAACTCGCTCTGGTGAATTCATTCTTGTTAAAACGTCATAACTTTCGATATAAGCACATGAAATTTATAAATTAATGAAATTGATATGTAAATAAGCGCTTATTGGTTATGAGAATAAGCGCCGTGGGTATGTGTGATTACTCGTCCTCGTTTAGGCGACGAATCAATTTGGCAGGCGTACCGCCATATAGACAATCTGGTGGAACATCTCTGTTTACCACTGAGTTAGCAGCAATGACTGAGCGAGCACCAATAGTTACCCCTTGGTTGATGACCGAATTGCCACCGATCCAGACGCTATCTTCAACTGTGATTGGCTTACAAAAGGTTTCCCACTTGAGTCGGCTACGGTAATCCAGAGAGTGCGAAGCGGTATAGAATTGAACACTAGGGCCGATAAGAACGTGGTTACCAATGGTGATTTTAGCGCCATCCAACATCACGACATTCATATTGATGAAGGTCTCTTCGCCGATTTCAATCGTCTTACCAAATTCACAATGCAGCGGAGCTTGGATGATGCTTCGCCCAACTTTACCAAATAGATTCTTTTGAAACGCATCGCGTTGAGATTCATCGGTATTGTTATTAAACGCCATCAACGCATGAGTAGCACTAGAACGCATTGCTTCGATTTCTTTATCGGTACCATCAAATATTTGGCCCGACATCATTTTCTCTAATTCGGTCACTGGATCATTCCTACAACTTTTGACCAAGCTAGATTAGCGTAAAAGAGGAATAAAAAAAGAGAAAAGCACGGGCTTTTCTCTTTCCTATTTTGTCGTTGTGTCACGTCGGAGTTATACGATTTCCCAGCTGTGAGTCATCTCAACACCTTCACCTAGCATTAGGCACACTGAGCAGTATTTTTCCAATGAGTCCGCCGCCACTTTAGCTACGATTTCTGGGTCTAGTGCTTCACCAGAAACTTCAAAGTGAATGTTCACCTGAGTAAAGATGCGTGGCGCGGTTTCACGACGTTCCGTGGTTAGCTTCGCGTTAACAGAAGCCACTTTCTGGCCTGCCGTTTTCAGACCATCAACAACGTCTACAGAACTACAACCACCTGCGGCCATAAGAACCATTTCCATCGGACTTGGCGCTGTTGCACCGCCATTACCATCCATCACGACTGAGTGACCAGATTGAGACTGACCCAGGAATTTAAAGTCTTCGACCCATTTTACTTCTGCTTGCATGGTTTCCCTCATTAATGCTTCTGCCTCACCGATAATTGTCTTCCGATGAGCGTGTATTTTATGCCGTTACTGTAGCCCCCTTGAAAAAAAGGGCAAAGAAATTTTCATCTTCACTGTAATTTTTTCGCTCTTCAGTCTGTCCTGTTACGTAAGATTCATTGAGAAAATGACGTTTGAGGAAGTTATGAAGAAAGTATCTAAGCTATTGGTGGGATTCTCATTCACACTCCCTGTACTGTTCATCTTACTAAGTAAAACAGGTACCGCCGATACCATGGATAAGATGAACGCATCTGGTAAAACCGACATCGCAACACTTGCAGGTGGCTGCTTCTGGTGTACCGAGTCCGATTTAGAACAATTGCCCGGCGTGTTAGATGTTGTCTCTGGTTACTCAGGCGGTGATTTAGAAAACCCAACTTATCGACAAGTCTCTTCTGGCAAATCTGGCCATATTGAAGTGATTGAGGTGAAGTACGATCCTGCTGTCGTAAACTACGAACAAGTGTTGGACTACTTCTTCCGCCATATCGACCCGACTGACGACAAAGGCTCATTCGTCGACCGTGGTCCCCAATACCGCCCGGCGATCTTCTATCATAATGCGGAGCAAAAGCAGATTGCTGAGCAGTTTATGATGGAAATCGACAAGGCGATGATCTATCCAAAACCGTTGAAAACAGAACTGATCGAGTTTGAAAAGTTCTACCCTGCGGAGTCGTACCATCAGGATTACTACAAGAAGAGTAGCCTGAAGTACAAATACTACCGCTACGCATCAGGTCGCGATAAATACCTCGACGAAGTGTTTGGTGAAGATCGTAAAGACAACCCAAAAACACTGCGTGAACTTATCAACGAAAAAGAGTTGGTGACGAAAGTAAAGGTATACGAGAAACCTTCAGACAAAGAAATCAAAGCTAAATTGACTGAGCTTCAATACTACGTGACACAAGAAGAAGGTACGGAGCGCCCTTTTAACAACAAGTATTGGGACAACAAAGAAGCAGGCATTTACGTTGATATCGTCACCGGCGAGCCTTTGTTTTCATCAACCGATAAGTACAAATCCGGCACAGGGTGGCCAAGTTTTACCAGACCAATTAACCCCGGCTACATCGTAGAGAAAACCGACTTTAAACTGGTTTATCCGCGCACAGAGATCCGCAGTAAGTTTGGTGATTCGCATATTGGCCATGTATTTAAAGATGGTCCAAAGCCGACGGGATTACGTTACTGCATGAACTCAGCCGCAATGGAGTTTGTACCAGTGAACAAGATGGCGAGTTTAGGCTATGGCGATTATCTCTACCTATTTGATAAGTAGCTAGACCTCTGTGTTAACCAAATTAGGAGTGAACATTCAGCGCGATGAAAGGTTTTAAATCCAACCTTCCCATGAAAGTCTGTCCGGTCTGTCAGCGCCCATTTTCTTGGAGAAAGAAGTGGGCGCGAAATTGGGAGGAAATCGTTTATTGTTCTGAGCGTTGCCGAAGAAATAGATCAACGAAAACGTAGGGCACTCCGACCCTCTCTGCACATCGTGCTGCTTTGCTTTTGTAATAACGCTTTTACCAAGGCAATAACGTTCCATTATAAGCCCAAAACGCCCCGCTATCTTGCGGGGTTGCTTTTTCTATCAAGCCGAATAGATCCTTTGCGACTCGCTCTGGTGTGAACAATTTTCCCTCTGGCACATTGGTTTGAAAAGGTGCCGACAAAGCGGTGTCTGTGGTTCCTGGATGAAGCGATAGCACCGTACCGTGCTTGACCATTCTTTGCCATTCGATCGACATAGTTTTGAGGAACATGTTTAATGCGGCTTTCGATGCACGATAGCTGTACCAACCACCCAACTGATTGTCGCTAATACTGCCAACTTTGGCCGAAATGGTCGCAAACTTAGGTGCAGTACTGCGTTTTAGCTTGGGTGTGAAGTATTTCGCCAACAGTAAACTTGGCAAAGTATTAACCATGATGGTTTGCTGAAAAAAGTCTGCGTCGAGCGAATTAAGATTCTTCTCAGGGCCTTTCTCTTGGGTGTGCAACATACCAACGCAGTTCACCAACCAATCGACGTGTTCAATCTGCTCACTAAACGCTTTTACCTCCCCTTCTTGCGATACATCCACTTGATGCCAAACGACATTTGGGTGTTGCCAATCTGGTTGCAGCTTACGATAAGTGGCATGCACGCGAGCTTGAGGGAACCGAGCTGCGGCTTCTTGCACCATCGCCAAACCAATTCCACCGTTACCACCGATGATGAGTATTTCCATCACAAGTTCTCCACGTTTTCTATGTAATGCTCTGCGGTATCGAGTATCGCTTGGCGTTGTTGTTCTTCCATGTTGTCCCAAGAGCGGAAAATCATCCCGATTCTTGGATTGGTTGCGAGACGCTTGTCGTGCTTGTTCATAAAACGCCAATACAAGCTGTTAAACGGACACGAGCCTTCGCCACTGCGCGCTTTATTGTCGTAATAGCAGCCTTTGCAGTAGTCGCTCATCTTGTTGATGTAATAGCCACTCGCCGCGTAAGGCTTGGTACCAACAATACCGCCGTCCGCAAACAACGCCATGCCACGAGTGTTTGGCATTTCTACCCACTCAATTGCATCAACATAGATACCGAGATACCACTCATCCACTTGATCTGGGACGATCTCGGTTAACAAGCAAAAATTACCAGTGACCATCAAACGTTGGATGTGGTGTGCGTAGGCGTAATCGAGAGACTGACCAATCGCATTGCGCATACATGCCATTTTGGTTTCGCCATTCCAAAAGAAGTCTGGCAGCTTTCTTTCTGCGCCCAACTCGTTCTTTTTCGGGTAATGAGGCATGTTCGCCCAATAGACGCCACGAATGTACTCTCGCCAACCTAAGATTTGGCGAATGAACCCCTCAACCTGAGAAATGTCGATGTCCGCGTTGGAATGAAATGCCTTGAGTGATGCATCAATGACTTCTCTCGGGTGCAGCAATTTGCTGTTGAGCGAGAATGAAATTCGGCTGTGATACAAGCTCCACTTAGCATCATGCTGGCCTGTCATGGCGTCTTGAAAACGGCCGAATAGCGGCAGACAGACTTGGCAGAAATGCGCGAGTAAAGACAGGCTTTGCGCGCGATTAATCGGCCACAACAAGCCCCCTTCGAGATTTCCGATGGTTTTGATGTCATGTCGTGCCAGCCGCTTAATAATGCCACTGACGTCGGTACTGAACATCAAAGGTTGTGGCAGTTTTTCAATGTCTTGGGCCTTGAGCTTGTTACGGTTATTGGCATCGTAATTCCATTTCCCGCCAACTGGTTTGCCGTCTTGCATCAAGATGTCGAAGCGCTTGCGCATGCGGCGATAGAAGTGCTCCATCATGATGTGTTTGCCTTGAGGAAACTGCGATTCTATTTCCTCAAACGGCAACAAAAAATGTTCCGAATCGACACAACGTGTCACGACCCCATCAAGCTTTAGTTTGGCTAACTGCTCTAGTAAACGGTATTCATCGGGGCGTTGATATTCAAACTTACTTGCACCAACTTCGCTCACGTAGTGTTGTAAGACTTGCTCAAGATCGTCGAAGGATTGTGTGTCATCCAATGTGAGGTGCAAAACTTGGTGGCCCTCACTCTGACGTTCTTTCACAAACTGTTCCATTGCAGAAAAGAACGCACACACTTTCTGAATATGATGCGTGACGTAAGTATTCTCTTGCTTGAGTTCCGCAATCAGGTAAAGCACTTGCTCATCCGGTTGCTGAAACCAAGAGTGCTCACTGTTAAGTTGATCGCCCAAGATCAATCGTACGGTTTCAAATTGCATTACGGTTTCTCCGATGACGAAGCTTTGTCACTGCTGCCCATTACGATAGGCCAATCGACCATGTCTACACTATCCAAATGCGCGCCAGCACAACGACCTTGCCACCTATCGATGAACTCCATGTGCGGGTCGTACATTTCGGTTTGCTTTTCGAGGTTAAATTGTCGTGAACCACGCGGATCAGCACCGACGCCCGCTAGGTATTGCCAATTTCCCCAGTTCGATGCCACATCATAATCAACCAGTTGTGACTCAAAGTACGCCGCGCCATAACGCCAATCGAGGCCAAGTTCATGCACTAAACAACTGGCGACCAACTGTCTGCCGCGGTTGGACATGTAACCGGTTTCGTTAAGTTGGTGCATGCAAGCGTTCACAATGGGAAACGGGGTCTCTCCCTTTTTCCATTGCTGAAAACGATGTGCATAAAAGCTGGTGAGAGGTGCTTGATTTTGGATGCCACCGAATCGGAAAAGCTGTCGTTTGTGTCGACGGGCATACCAATAAAAGTACTCCCGCCATAAAAGCTCGAAGTAAATCCAGTAGGTCGACTCGTTTGCTCCCTTCAAACGTTCATAACGCTTGAGCATGGCATAAATAGTTTTTGGCGAAAGGCAGCCATGAGCTAGCCAAGGTGAAAACTTAGTCGAGTAATCCATACCATCCAAGCCATTGCGCGTCTGCTTATATTCGCTGGCCAATGTCGAGGAAAAATACCGACGAGCGTGCTCAAGCCCTGCTTGCTCGCCACCGGTAAACAGGCAAGGCTTAACGTCGCGAATCAGTCGTAAGGTTGGCAAGGCAAGTCCTAAGGGGGTTGGTGGTAAGGCCGTTACTGTGGCGAATGGTTCCGCCAGCGATACTTTCTCCGCCTTTTTACGAAACTTAGTAAAAGTGTCAGGCAAGTCTTCAAGGGCAAACGGCAGGTCTTCAACGGTAAATAGGCTGCGCACTTCCTGCTGACAAATCGTTAAATGCTCTGATTCTTGGCGGATATGATCAACCACGTCTTGCTCTTCTGAGCCAGGGAACGCATCACAATACAGATGTGTCACGCCAAGCTTCTCTACAGCATGTTTGATGGCTTGATAAGGATGTAAGTCAACAACCTGTAAGCGCTGAGCGAATGCATTCAAGGACAGATTGAGGCAGTGTAATGACTCATCTAAAAATTGCTGCTTGGCCGACCCAAACATCGATTCCTGTGCGAAGTGAGCTAAAAATTGAGACAGTTTCGGATAACAATAGACACATATTAATGCGTCGACTTCCTCGCTGGCTCGGGTGAGCAGCGGATTATCATGCATCCTCAAATCGTTGGTAAACCAGTACATTCCGATTGTTTTATTCAAAAGAAGCGTTCCATGTGTGTTTTTGCTTATACAAGTTCTTACGCACAATGCTGCTTCACGATCAGACAGTAAGTTGTTATGTTTACAAATTGTTCCGCAAAAGTCCTTGGTAAACAATTTGTTAAAATTAATTCTATAAATTATTTAGTCAAACTCTAATATTCATAGACGTATTTGATTTTTTGCTCATTTTTTTTAAGAAAACCAAGCAAAAATGACAAAAAATAAAGCGATATTGTTTTATATCCGTTACCCTTAACCTAATTCCATTTTGCTTGCCACATTGCAGAAATGACCGACGAATTTAAAAAATCAACCGCGAATCTAAAAAAAGCGGTACCACTAATGATCAAGAACCACGTAGCAGCGACACCAGCAAACTACGCCTTGTGGTACACCTACGTAGACAAAACCATCCCAGAGCTTAACCAAGAGTTAGATATGGTTCTGGAGAATTATGACGTCTGCCCACCAGCGATGCACAAGCAGCTCTACAACAGCTACGTCGCGAGTAAAGCCGAAACCAGTTTAGAAGAACTCAAAACCAACGTAGAAGTACTGTTGGGTGAAGTATCTAGCTCGATGAGTGACACTATTACGGATACCTCCTCCTTCTCTGATATGGTGGACAAAAGCTTTAACAAGCTCGAAAAGGTTGAAGATAATAGCCTGAGTATTGAAGAAGTGATGAATGTGGTTCGTCAGCTCGTCGCGGAATCTCGTGAAATTCGTCACTCGACTCAGTTTCTAAATAGCCAACTAACGACGGCTAGTGAAGAAATTTCTCGTCTAAAAAACCAATTGGCTGAAGTACAAAAAGACGCTCTTTTCGATGGTCTTTCCAATCTGTATAACCGCCGTGCTTTCGACAGTGACCTCCAAATGCTGATCGACAGCAATCAAGCAATGACCTTGGTTATGCTGGATATTGATCACTTCAAAGCATTTAACGACAATTACGGCCACTTGTTTGGCGATACCGTTATCAAAGCCATCGCACGTCGTCTGCAACAAAGCTGTCGTGATGGCATCAGCGCTTACCGCTTTGGTGGCGAAGAGTTTGCTTTGATCATACCGAATAAATCTTTGCGCATCGGTCGTCAATATGCCGATACGTTACGCCGAATGATCGAAAAGCTGCGTGTCCGTGACAAACGTTCGGGCAGCCAAGTGCAAAGTATTACCGCTTCTTTTGGTGTCGCAGAGTATGAAGTTGGCGATACGTTGGAAAGCTTGGTTAATAAGGCTGATAAACAGTTGTATGAAGCAAAACAACTGGGCCGAAACCGAGTAATGCCGCTGTAGAGCTTGCTCGCCAGCTCATACCGCCCCTGTTAAAAGACAAAACCCCAAGCATGTACTTGGGGTTTTGTCTTTCTTGGGCTGGATCGTTATTAATGGTGCTTTCTAAACCATTTAATCAATGCTGTAGCAGTAGCTAAGGAAGTAGTCGTCGCCGTTTTTCGCGGTGTACTCTTTGTCTTCACTACACGCCATCGGTTTTCCTTTCTTATCACCTTTAATTAGGCTGATCCAATGACGCATTGCGGTCGGTGCATTACCAATTAGCTCAGGGCTGAAGGTAGTACGTGTTTCCAGTTGAATGTCATCAATGTCCATCAACTCCACACAACCCGTGCCTTTATGACAGCCAAACATCACTTCTACGTGGCTGCCTGACTCATCTTTAAATAGGATCGATTTCGGATCTTCTTTCTCACCAGTGTACGCTACAAAATGTTTTGGGCTTTTCAGACCGCTGTGTGTACCGTCTTTGAAGTAGGCCATTACATGACGGTAATCAATCACATAACTTGACACGTCTTGGTGTGAGCCATTCTCCAGTGGGAACATACGGTCCAGTAGTTGCTTCGCCTTAACTTGCTTCTCGCTTTGCTGCTCAGCACTTACCGCCTCGACGGCAAATACGGCTTCAGCGATAAATGGGCGTTCTTGTTGTTGGATGTCTTTTTTATCGAAATTCAGCATATTCATCGTCGTTTCCTCGCACTTAAACACTCTTCCTAGAGTAAAAACTTAAAACCCTTGTTTAAGTTTCAGGCAATTCTGTGAAGTGGATGGTTAATTTCCTTGCCTGCTCATTATGTAGACTAGCGAATTATTGACTACAATTTCACAACAAAAATTTTACAATGTGAATTTTACAAAATGTCTGTGTCAAAAAGTCTTATCCGCCAATCTCATTTTCTCGGGACGAAAATTCGTAACCTGAGGAAGAACAACCATTTAACGATGGAAGATTTGTCTGCACGTTGCGTTAGGGTCAATCCTGAGTACGCGCCGTCGGTTTCTTACCTATCGATGATCGAGCGTGGAAAACGCGTTCCAAGTATCGATATGTTGGAAGTGATCGCCGAAGTTTTCCAAAAAGAGCCTGCATGGTTTTTAGATGATGAGCCAGAGCTGGAAGCGATCACACCGAATAAAGGTAATCGTGGTGGCATCAATGGTATGGCCCTTGAACCGAGTTTCTTGTTCTCCAATGACATCCTGCAAATCGCGATACCAGAAATGCTCTCCCAAACTGGTATCACTGGGCGTCAGTTTGCTCATCTGTTGATACGGGCCCACCAAGAGAACCATCAAAACCACTTCCCAGATCTAGAGCGAGCCGCTGAAGAAGTCGGACTAAAGCGCCTGAACTTGTCAGTGGAAGATCTGATCGACATTGCTAAAAGCATGGGGTTGGACATTCGTTGGGTAGACCGAGCGCCACAGGATGTGATTGATGAGCTTGGCGTAAGTGCGAAGCAGCTGATCACCTCTTTTATGGAGGCGCCAGGGACGATTTACCTCAACAAGCGCATGCGCGACTACCCAACACGCCTGAAATACGACTTAGCCGTATACATTGGCCATCGTGTACTGCACAGCAGCGACGGCATGAGTAATGTATTGTCGATTGGGCATCAGAACAACTGGGAGCAAAGCGGCTCGCAAGTATCGAACTCTGAGCTTAACTCACAAGACATTTTACAAGCGTGGCGTGATTTTGAATCAAGCTTCTTTGCTGGAGCCCTGCTGTGTCCAAAAGTACCGTTTCGCCAATTGCTCGACCGCTCTGGTTATGAAATCGATGTACACAAAAAAGCGGGCGTCTCCCCTTCTGTTGCGATGCGCCGAATGACGGTCGTATCACCTTATCCGCATTGGCATTACTTTGATGCCTATGGCCCGGGTAAACTCAAAGCCGTATATCGTGGTAATGGTATCCCGCTTCCTTGGGGGAATATGCGCAAGGTCAACGACCCATGTCAGCACTGGGCAGTGTTCCGTCGCTTATCACAACCTCTGGACACCAGTTCAGCACAAATTTCGATTCTTAATGTCGGTAACGAGCCACGTATCTATTGCTGTGAGTCAGTCAATGTCTTCGACCCAGCGGGCAACAACCGCGTTCTATGCGCAGGTATTGACCTCAACCCTGCTATCTCAGCTCAGGGCGGGGATGCGATTGCCATTGCAGAAGAGCTGAAATCGCTGTGTGTCTCTTCAGGGGGAAGTACTGTCATACCTCAGCACATCAAGAAAGATCTCACCA
This sequence comes from Vibrio sp. LB10LO1, assembly GCF_010092875.1. Classification (NCBI taxonomy): domain Bacteria; kingdom Pseudomonadati; phylum Pseudomonadota; class Gammaproteobacteria; order Vibrionales; family Vibrionaceae; genus Vibrio; species Vibrio sp. LB10LO1. The sequence continues at coordinate 6,231 of NZ_JAADJW010000005.1, read as the reverse complement.
CGATAGCCAAGATTCTCAACATCAACTGGATAGAAAGGGGAATTCAGACCCAAGCAAGATTGATTTGTTCACGAGGAGCCGTGTGTCCAAGACAACCAAGTTGTTATAACAAGTGCGGTGAATCAGCGGATTCAGGTGACGAGCCGCAAATTATCGAGCTCTAGAAAGAAAAAACGCCAATCACAATAAAGGTGATTGGCGGTATATACTTGTGAACAATGTGTATTCACTAACAACGTCAGTTGGCTAGGTGACCCTCGGCTTAATAAGGGTCAATCTGTATAAAGCACGATGCGTGCCAACTTTTAAAAACGCCTTTTTTCTTCGATCCTGATGCATATTGGTGCTTTATTGAGCACACATTTTGCAAATCGCATTTGCAAAATGCAAACCAATGCAAATATGCCACCATGCGCATTGCTACTAATCCCTTTGTCAGCAAAATGGCGTTTTAATAAGAAAGAAATTCAAAATTAAAAAGCCCCGCAGTGTGCGGGGCTCTAGATTCATGGTTTTACTGATTATCCACCGTAGTGTTTTTGCTGATACATGCGTTCATCGGCGATTTTCATCATCTGTTGAGGTGATGTCATTTCAGGATCAAACATCGCATACCCAATGCTAGTTCTAAGATAAATCAAGTCTTGTTCATAAATGACTGGATTCGAGCACAGGGCAAAACGAAGCTTTTTCACTAGAGCATGAATGCTGTCTTCCGTTTTCGGATTGTGGACAATCACGAGAAATTCATCTCCTCCCATGCGAGCCACAATATCCGAACGTCGTAAACTGCTTCTGATCCGCTCAGCACAGGCGATCAGCACTTTATCGCCTGCATCATGACCATAGGTATCGTTAATATGCTTAAAGCGATCAAGATCGATGTTCACAAGCGCAAAGCTGTAGCGCTTTTTATAGCGTTTCGCGATCTGAAATTGATGCTTGTAAGATTGCATAAAGTAACGACGATTGGGCAATTGGGTAAGTTCATCATGCAGTGCTCGGTTATCGGCCACAATATACAATCGGTAAATCACAATCAGGGCAATACTTAATCCAAGAACAATCGGATAGCCGACTAATCTCGTTAGCTGCAATGTGTACCATGGTAATTGCTGGTCTAAATCCGCACCGGAATACACCGCCAAGCTCCAGCCTCCGTAGGGAAAATGCACTTGCTCTTTGGCATAAACCTTCCCACTAGGCTTCGGCTCACCGAAAAATATATCGCCAAGCTCGCCACTGCTGTCATAACCACGAATGGTCATCGGGTAATGAGAAGAGAAGTCCATCACCCCGGTTTCTCGGAGCAAACCATTAAAGTCGATCACAGCACTGATCACACCCCAGTAATCCTTGTTTATTGGGGGATCACGAAATACAGGCACACGAACAATCAATCCTCGCCCACCTTGAACGAGCTCGACTGGACCTGCGATGAATATCTCTTGAATGTCTTTGGCTTTTTGGATTTGAACCCACTGCGCTGGCACCGTTCGGTAATCCAGCCCAATAACACGCTCGTTCCCTCGACGTGGATAGATATGGCTTACCACATCATTTTCCGCGATGCCGATTACCGTAATATGATTGCTTTTATTGATGATACGATTCGCAGCCATGTTTAACTTGCGGTTTTCATGGTTCGGTAGCAATGTAATAAGAGTCGCAAGCGTGCTAGCTTTGTATATGTCAGCCATCAGGTCCGCTTCTAAATTGGAGCGGAGCATAGAAAGTTGTTCTTTGGCCTCAACTTGAAGTCGCTCTCGGTGAAGGTTGAGCTGGTTGTGGTGCAACAACTCAATGACTCCAACGCATAGGGCAAAAAAAGTGAGGAAGAACAATGCAAAGTAGCCTTGCTTCTTCGATGAGTACTGCATCTGTTCCTCACTAACTCTCGGCGTTCCAAGAGTTTTCTTTAATTATTGTTAAAATACTTATTTACCTTAAGGATAACCAATAGCTATCTTAAAGGTAATAAATATCTAAAAATCTTATCTATCAAAAAGGCAAAGTGAGATGCAAGTACAAGGCGATTTATTCAAAAGCTCATTTTGGCAAGAAGTAGCACAAGGGAAGATCTACTATGATCCTCACTTTCTCGGTCACTTGGATGCTGATCGCTGCTTTTCGCAGCTTCGCGCAACCTTACCTTGGCAACAAGAAAGCATCATGATGTTTGGACGATCGGTATTACAGCCTCGACTACAAGCGTGGCATGGTGACGCCGCTTACACTTATTCAGGACTAACCATGACTCCTCACTCTTGGACACCGGAACTGATTGAACTGAAAACACGCAGTGAAGCCATTGCTGAGGTGAAATTTAACTCTGTCTTAGCGAATCTCTATCGTCATGGCCAAGACTCTATGGGATGGCATCAAGACAATGAGCCTGAGCTAGGAAGAAACCCTGTAATCGCTTCTATCAACTTGGGGGAAACTCGCCGATTTGTTCTAAGGAATTTACATTGTAAAACCCAATTAGAATATGAGCTTAGCCATGGTTCTCTGCTCATTATGGCCGGAGAGTTACAACATCACTGGAAGCATGCCGTTCCTAAAACGGCAAAACCAAAAGGCGAGCGTATTAATCTGACTTTCCGCCATATCGTAACCAACTATTGACTGAGTCATTACATATCAAAAATGCATTAATGCTAGGCTTGAATCTTGGCTCTCAATCGGAATGTGTTTATGCGTATCAGACCTCTCAGCTTAGCCGTGTTGCTCTCCTGTTCACTGGCTTTTCAGGCGCAAGCCTCTCAAGAGGCACCGGTTTTAACCTATTCACAGTCCGCACAGTTGATCAAAGATACGTACGAATCGCAGCTATATACCTTGCCTGCGTTTCGAGAGGGGCATTTCGGCCTTCGTATGTATCGCCAAACGTTAAATGACAAGTATCTACCCGCCGTATGGACAGACATGGCACAAGTCGCGAACCGTCTCAATCATTTTGCCAATGAAGTCACTGCACCCGAGCAAATTTTTCTCTACTCAGAAGCACGTTTAGCGACTTACCACGATAAAGAAGACGAGCGAAGCCAACGTCGCTACACCGTTACCAAGCACCAACCAGAATACCTCTACTTAGGCATCGATCTGATTGGAGCAATGGCAAGAGCTGACGAGTACGGCTTAAAACACAAACAAGACAAAACGCTAAGGGGTGTCTTACGTCGATACGATTTCGCACGCTACGCCACTGATCCAGAGATGATAGAAGCTTGGGCGGCGCAATTGGCGAACCAGGTCTACTGGCTACGTCAGCTCGGCGAACAAGATGTGGTCAATGCATTTACCGATGCATTTCGCACGACCTACCCAGACAACCAAGATAAAAAACTGTCACCGCAGCAATACAGTAATAAGATCTACGGTATGACTCACATTATTTTGGGTGATTCGCAGTATTACCAAAAACAGGTGAATGAAGCTGACCATCAGTGGATTTATGACTACTTCCGCGACAATATCGACACCATCATTTTGCGTTCCAAAGAGGATGTGATTGCCGAGGTCGGGATTTCATTTCTCCTTGCGGGGCTGGATAATGACCCAGTCGTCGAAAAAACTCGTCAAGCAATCCAAAGTGCTATTAATACGCAGCAAGGGATGATCCCTTCCGTGGAAGGGGACTACGACTTGAAATATGGTGAACACCGCAATGTGTTGGCCATCATGCTGCTGGATTGGCAAGGTGTACACCAAGCCCCAACAATACAAAACCAGCCTCACGCATTTGAGTCTCTGCCTTGTGGGTTAGTGTCAAAGCACTGATATCAACGCAGGTTACAGGATCGAGTGGGCAGGCTTAAAAGCTTTACTTTTCAACATTTGCTCGTATCGAACCAATCGAAAATCTTGGAACCCCTGCATAACACTTTTGATCATCGGATTCTCAAAAAACTGACGACTGGTGCCTGTATAGAAAGTAATGCTGTGACTAGAGCAACACCTTTCTAAGAAGCAATCTTCCATAAACTGATTCAAGCTATGATCTCGGATCGGAAAATAAACCATAAGACCTTTGCTGATCCCAGCAATGTGATTCAATATTTGAGTTCGAATCGACTTGGTAAGAAAGACCACACTCACCAAATAAATTGAGTTGTTTTTCTGCTCATAGACCACGTGCCCTACCAACATTTTTCTATAGTAAAAACAATAGATTTTGGGCTGATGAAGCTCAAGCTCATTAAGAGTATCGATGATATCTCCCCCGTTCATTCTCAGATGAGAATCGATCACTAAAGCCCTATCCTCCTCTTCCAACTTATCAAAAGGCACGTGACCGGTATGAGTGATTTCATAGTCGTATACCGTGCTTAAATTTTGAAAATTGACCGGATGTTGCAGGGCTTTCTTAACGATCTTTAACTCCTGAGAATCATAGTGGTAAGGCTGCTGAAAGAAATGTGCGATACCAAGACGCCTTAGTAGCGTTGGCTCGATTTTTTGCCTTTCCCACTGGCTCAATGTTGCTTGATTCAAGCTCGAGAATACACGATGCGAAGAAGAAAGCAGCTCCGCTAAACTGTCTTGTGAATATTTATATTTTTTCCTGAAATGCTTCAATGCATCGGCAAATTGAAGTCGGTCGAACTGCATTTTTTCTCCTGGCCAAGCGCCAATAATTGCGAAAAATATGTGTAGTTATAATTAGAATAGACACCAAATTGTGATTGTGTGAGTCAATAACACTTCAACTCAAGATACCTGCATTACACGACGTTATCTGTAATGCCTTCGGGGTAATTTTCATGCAGTGGGGTGGCTTCTTCCTCAAAACCAACGCGGCTGCCCTTTGGAATGACAATTAAGCCACCGTCAGTCATCTCAAAGCGCGCTTTGTCTCTTTTTGGTTTCTCACCAATCACTGTGCCTGGGGCGATCTCAACATCTTCTTCAATGATGGTTCGCGTAATCCGGCTATTTGCTCCAATTTTACAGCGCCCCATTAATATGGATTCATGCACAATGCTGTTTCTGCCTAACTCACACTCCTCACCAATCACGGAGCGAATCGCGCATGCTCCTTCTATCTGACAACCTGAGGCAATGTAACTGTCTTTAATGCGAACTTTGATTTCTTCGATGTTGCAATATTCTATTGGTCTTTTAGATTCAACCCTTTGACTCAACAGTGCATCAGTACCACTCTTACCCACAACACTCTGTTCCACCAGCATCATCATCTGCAGTCGCCAGTAATCATCAAGATTATTAACGTTATGCCAGTACGTAGGTGCTTGTTTTTCGTCAATCTCGCCAAGGTCAAACAATGCCGTTTTCACTCTACGAGCAAGCAAAGAGACGATGTCCTTGGTCAAGTCATGCTTACCATCAAGCTTCTTGGCATTATTAAACAGACCTTTGACCAACACGGGCCGCTGAAAGAGGTAATTTTCCGTTAGCACCATTGCAAAGCCCGGTTTATTCGGAATTTCTGTAGGAGTTTGCGGTTGGTGTTGAATACTAATGACTTGGCGCTGCTCATCGAGCTCAACCACATGATATTGAGAGGCTTGCTCTACAGGGACTTGAGCTACGACTAACGTAAGTTCGGCTCGTTGGATTTGATGATACTGAAGTAAAGAAGTGATGTAATGACGATGGATTTGCTCGCCACCAACCAATAAAACGTGCTCATCAGTGGGTCGATTAAAGGCATCCAAATGCTGCAACAAAACATCTGTCCAATTTTGTCGTAAAACCGGTAATTGCTTAGCCTGAGAATAAATTGGCTCAAGCACTTCGATTCTTGATTTGTAGTCTCCCCATGCATGCTTTAGATGATCCATTAAAGACGAGCAGTGGAACCGACTCAATATGAGATTACGTTTTATCCCTGCTTGAATGAGGTTGGTTAGCGAAAAATCAATTAAACGATGAGAACCTATGAAAGGTATGATGGATTTACAGCAGGTTTGAGTGAGTGGAACTAGCCCATTCCAACCTCTATCGGTTAATACCACCGATACGATTTTTGACGTCACGTACAACTTCCTTATTCTATTAATAATTTAGAAAGTAAATGCAAACCGTACGCAAGTACTATTCAATTGAGGTGTCAATTTACTCAATAATGAATATTATCGGGCAATGACCTACCCAATATTTAACTCACCTCTCATTCGGTAGCTTAATAAAATAAAACCCGCCGAAGTGGCTAACTCCTATCACTTAACGTGTTTGGAGCGAACTGGATAGCGAGTCTTACTCATA
>NZ_JAADJW010000059.1:0-12314 GCF_010092875.1 Vibrio sp. LB10LO1 | reverse complement strand
AACAACGCGTCATTCCCGAAAGCGACGAAGGAGCGTAGTCGGGAATCTCTTGTAAACGCAGTACTATCCAAATGAAAACAAAGCCGAAAGTAGAATAGGCAAGTATGAAAGATCAGAAGATTTCTCCGATATCCGTGTTGGATCAAAGCCCGATGTTTGTGTGCAGCGTGATGAACCGAACCTTCCGCAATCGTGCCCAAGCAGAGCTATCACGTCAGGACTTAATGACGTTAGAAATGGCGAGTGCCTTAGCAGCGTTGGAAGAGTTTCAGCCAATGAGCCAGCAAGAGTTAGCGGATGCGGTACTAACAGAGCGAAGCGTCGCAAAACGCATGGTGGATAACTTAGAGAAGCGCGGCTTTGTTCAAGTATCTAAGTGCGAGACCAATCAAAGACTGAAGATTCTGACGCTCACCAAAGAAGGGGTAGAAGCGGTACGCAAAGTGCACCGCATCATGACTAACCTCAAGCAAGATTTTTTCTCTTGTCTGACGGAAGAGGAATCCGACGAATTCTTCCGTTTGGTCCGTAAAATGACATTAGCCAACCATCCCTAATTCTTCATTTCAGATGATGGCGAGCCACTTAGCTTTCTGTGAGGAAGCGGTTCGCCACTTCAGCTTCTTGCTTCTTCATTAATTGATGCGCAGTCAGCATGTGCTGTTCCATGATGTGCTTGGCTTTCGACGCGTCGCCTTTACGTAATGCTTCCACCAATGAACGTTGGCTTTGCACGCCCGTGTGCCACAGCTTGTGGTTACCCGGTTCATACAGCTTGCGATAAATCGTTAGCTCAGTAAGCATCTGCGCAGTAAAACGAACCACAAACTTCAGCAACTCGTTGCCAGAATAGCTCGCTAAGAGGCTGTGAAACTCAATCGATGCAATGTGGTGCTCACGCTCTTGATACACGTCTTCTGGTGGGGTTTGGTATTTATCAATTTGCTGATCGAGTCTAGCAAGTTGTTCATTAGTCAATGTGCCCGCCAACGATGCCGCGATCTCTGGCTCTAGCGATAAGCGGATTTGGTACAGATCCGAAATCGAAACGTCTTTGAAGAACAGGTAGTTGCTTAACAGTGCCTGAGCTTTGTTCTCGCTCATTTCACTCACGAACACACCGCCTTTTGGCCCGGTCTTGGTCGAGATAATACCTTGTGCCTCTAGGATGCGCATGCTTTCACGCACCGTGCTTTTTGACGCATCAAAAGTTTCCATCACGTCGACTTCGCTTGGGAGACGATCGCCAGGTTGCAAAGCTTTATCGACAATCCACGCTTTGATCGATTCGGCCAGTTGTTGAGTTCTACGTCCTTTTGCGCTGCTTGCCACATTATCCTCGCTGGGTTATCTCGCGGTATCTATTGAATTCTGAAGGAAATTCAAAGGATGTCACCTGTTTTCTGCGTTTCTCTTTTTGGAAAAAGCGCGCACTGCTGATTATGAAACCATCCGATTATCGATCTAATCGCTCTCACAAAAAAGCCTATTTATCATGATAAATGTCTTTCATTTGATATTTATCATGATAAATTAAAAATAAACATGGTTAGAAAAAGAGCGATTCAAAATGGAAAAATTTGTAGAAACTGCCAGCCTAGCGTGGGAATGGTTGGAAGACATTGCTCAGTGCAGCCAAACCCAAGACCCAGATAGCGAAGGTGTTACTCGTTTGTGTGCCAGTGAAGAGCACGCGAAAGCGAATGAAAAACTGCGCGAGTGGATGCTGCTGTCTGGTATGGAAGTGCGCATGGACAATGCTGCAAACCTTATTGGTCGCTACCACAGCCCAAATCCATATGCACAGACGCTGATTTTTGGCTCCCACCAAGACACCGTGCCAAATGGCGGTAAATACGATGGCATCTTGGGTGTGATTCTACCGGTTGCGTTGATTCACTATTTTCATCAGCAGAAACTCGAGTTCCCATTCAATATCGATGTGATCGCCTTCAGTGATGAAGAGGGCACTCGATTCCAATCGACATTGCTCGGTTCAAAAGCGATATCTGGCACATTCGATCCAAGTGTGTTGGACGCACAAGATGCCAATGGCGTGAGCATGCGTGAAGCATTGACGTCGTTTGGTTGCCATCCAGAGCAAATCGAAAAAGACGCTTACGACAAAGATAAAGTGCTTGGTTTTGTAGAACTGCACATTGAGCAAGGTCCGCAGCTTGAACAAGCGAACCTGCCAGTCGGTGTGGTTACTGCCATCACGGGGATTGAGCGTCATACCTTGTCGATTGTTGGTAAAGCCGGACATGCAGGCACAGTGCCAATGGACATGCGTCAAGATGCGTTAGTCGGGGCAGCTCAGGTCATCCACATGTTTGATCAACTGTGCAAACGTGAAGACGACCTAGTGGGTGTCGTGGGTAAAATTGCCAACTTCCCGAACGGTGTGAATGTGATTCCTCAGCAAACGGACATCACCATTGAGCTACGCTCACCAAACGATGCTTCTCGCATTGCTGCGCGACAAGAAATGCTGACGAACATCGAAACCTTGATGGCGCAGTACAACCTCGCGTATCGCCACGAGCAAACTTACGAGCAATCGGCCGTAACCTGTTCGGATTCACTTTCTGCGGCGCTGACTCAAGCGATCGAGCTATCCAACATTGACACCAAACACCTATTCAGTGGCGCAGGTCACGATGGTCTAGCGGTGTGCGAACTGACGGATATTGCAATGCTGTTTATGCGTTGTACAGGGGGCGTTAGTCACCACCCTGATGAGGCGATTTTGCAACAAGATCTTGTTGCCGCAGTAGAGGTGCTGAACCACTTCTGCATGCTGATGAAACACCAATAAAAGCGAAATAACACAAAAGAGGGTGGGGATTCATCCTCTTTTTTACTTTCAAAACCAAGACTTGGTTTTAGCTTGTGAACGTGAAGGCTCATACCAATGGGTTTTCATTCCTATACTAAGGAGAGATTTTGTTATGGATATGACAAAGAAGATGGAGACAACACAGAAGAAGGCTTGGTACAAAAGTATGCCGGACCCAATGGTCCTGATCTTTATGATCTTGGTGGCAACGTATCTACTGACCTTTGTTGTTCCTGCCGGGGAATTCTCACGTGTTGTGGTGGACGGTCGTACTACCGTTGTGCCTAACTCATTTGCTTATCTGAGTGATGTGCCTGCGGTGCATTTCTTTGATATTTTTGTCGCGATTCCGAAAGGTTTGATCAGCGCGGCGCCTTACCTATTCATCGTATTTATCGCGGGTGGCTTGTTCCACATCTTGCAACGTACCGGCGCGTTAGAGAACGCAATCGGTGTTGCGGTAAACAAAGCGGGTGTGAAGAACCGTAATTTGATCATCACCATCGGCACCTTTATCTACGGTTTCTTTGGCGTGGCGGTAGGCTTTGAGAACAACATCGCACTTGTTCCGGTTGCTGTGCTAATTTCTGCGGCAGTTGGCTACTCTAGCCTTGTGGGCACCGTGATGGCGGTGGGCGGTATTGGTGTGGGCTTTGCGCTGTCACCAATCAACCCTTACACTGTAGGTGTGGCTCAAGGTATTGCTGAACTGCCTACTTTCTCGGGCGCTTGGCTGCGTGCAGCGATGGTGATTTCCTCTCTTGCATTGTTGTCTTACTACATCTGTACCCGCGTGGCGAAGATGGAGTTTAAAGAGCCAGATTCAGCTGAAGGCTTAAGCAAAGATTTATCGGAATACCACCTAGAGAAGAAAGACAAACTGACGCTGGGCGTATTCTTAGCTGGTCTTGGTATCATGCTTTACGGTGTATTTGCCAACGGTTGGTACATCAACGAGATCGCAGGCTTGTTCCTATTGATGGCAATTGTGATCGGCGCGGTGAACGGTTTAAGTGCTAATGGCATCGTCAAGCAAATGATGGAAGGTGCATCGGGCGTAACAGCGGGTGCGTTGGTGATTGGTGTCGCGGCATCGATTCAAATCATCCTCGACCAAGCACAAATCATCGATACCATCGTTAACGCTTTAAGCTCACTTATCCAAGATATGCCAATTGCTATCTCTGCGATTGTCGCGAGTGTGGTGCAAGGTGTGATCAACCTATTCGTGCCATCGGGTTCTGGTCAGGCAATGGTGACCATGCCAATCCTAATTCCTGTAGCAGACCTTACTGGTATGAGCCGTCAGCTAATGATCACGGCATTCCAAGTGGGTGACGGTCTTACCAACCTTATTGTACCGACTTCTGGTGGTACGCTTGCGATGTTGGCGCTAGGTCGCGTGTCTTACGAGCAGTGGCTAAAAGCAATTATGCCATTCATGGTGTTTGTTTACGCACTGTGTTGGTTGGCGCTATTTATCGGACAAATGGTTGGCTACTAACGTCTTTTTTATATCGAGAATCTATGACGATTTCACTTATTCACGTTAACCCTGAAACGGGGTTATCGGCTTCCATTACAGCCACTGGCGGCGTTGCCGTTGGTGGTTACGTGAACCACAGTTGGCGCGGGATTGGCGCCTGTGCAACCCAAGGTTTGTTTACTAACCCTTGGTATGCAGACAATGCCAATCGATGGTTATCTCAAGGGCTTTCTTGCCATGATGTTGTTGAACGTCTGAAAGAGAGTGACGCCGAGTTTGCTAAGCGCCAATGCATGGTGATGGATAAGCACGGTCATGCGGCGTTTATCCATGGCGAAGAGAACATCGCGCACGTGGCTTCTCTTGCGTATCAAGATGTAGCGGTTGCGGGCAACATGCTAGAAAATAACGCAGTTATTGAGGCATTTGCTGATTCGTTCATGGCTCAGACGATGCTTAATGCAGAGCAAGTGCGAATGGGGGACAAACCTCAATATCGTGATGATTACGAGGCAACACTGGCGGAAGTGCTGGTTAACGCATTAGAAGCTGCATTGGCAGCGGGCGGCGATAAGCGCGGTACGTATTCTGCCTCCCTTCGTATTGAGAGCTACACGCAAGCGCCAATTGATATTCGTGTCGATTGGTCTGACGACAGCTTGATAGAAGACATGAGAAAGGTACTGAGCCGCGTGCGTGCACCCAGCTTTCAAGAGTTTCTTAGCGGATTGCCGAATCAGTAAGTGACCAAAAGTACAAACATAAAGCCTCAGCTCGCTGAGGCTTTATTGTCTCTATTGGTATCTTTCTAGTTATTCGTGGTTTTCTAGCTGTTCATGCCTCTCCAGCCACTCGCACCGCTTCTTCCATTCGAGCGTTTAGATCAAGCCATACGCTTTCAGAATCACAATTCCCACGGTACAAGTCACCGTCGAAAGCACGGTGGTTAGAGCGATGATGTTCGCCGCCAAGACAGAATTACCTCCCATCGAACGTGCCATAACGTAGCTTGCCGCAGCAACGGGAGAGGCATTCATAAAGAACAGAATACCAAGCTCAATCCCTCTAAAGCCGACTAAATACGCGCCTGTGGTAATCACGATAGGAGCAACGATCAGTTTGTAGCTGCTGGCAAACCAAGACGGTCCTTTCTCTTTCTTCATCAAACTTAAATCGAGTGAGCCGCCGGTACACAGCAGAGCGAGGGGAAGCGTCATCTTCGACAGATAATTACCCGCATCAATCGCGACATCAGGGACTGGGATAGACAGCAGGTAGAACACCATGCCAGAAAAAATCGAGATGATCAGCGGATTGCGGGTTAAGGTTCTCATCATCAGTTTGGCGGCTTGAGAGCCTGACGTAGCGCCTTTGGGAGACAAACAAATCACCGCTTGCACGTTATAGATAAAGGTCGTTACCGCGACATAAAGCGCAGCCAGAGCCACGCCTTGAGAACCGTAAGCATTCGCTACATACGCAATACCTATGATGCCCGTATTGGCGCGAAATCCACCTTGAATCAAAACACCTTGGTCTGGTGAAGATTTGAAGAACAGTTTGACGGAAATATAGGTGAAGATGAAAAACGAAATGCTGGCAACAATGCCGTAATTGACAAAGCCACTGGCTGCGGAGAAGTCGTGCTCGGAAACGACGATACTCAAAAATAACATCGCAGGCAGCGTGACCTGAAACACCAGTTTAGAGCCGACTTCGATAAAGTTGTCGTTGATAAGCCCAATGCGTTTGAAGACAACGCCCAATACCAGCATTAAGCAGATGGGGCCAGTGATCGACAACGAGAATTGCAACTGATGTAAAACAGCATCCATGAGTGTATCCGCAGCAAAAAAGTGCTCTTTCTAGTTATTCCCCAATGGAACCATAACTTAACGATGGGAAACAGTGGGGTGATGATATTTTCTTCAGTAATTGCGGGGTTCTGGCAAAGATTAGAGGGAATAGGCTCGACATTTTTGCTCTAAATGGTGCGTTCATTGTGTAAATCGTTTTGCTCCTCACATACGTGTACAGAGTCTTTTATTGCTAAAATTGTCATTAGTGGTTTGCGAACGGATAACCTTATGATGGGTAAAGTACTTTGTATCGCTCTGTTTCTTTTGTCTTTTTCATTTTCCACTCCTGCTTTGGAATTGTCGCCGCTAAGGGCCGAGCCTTATGTTGGGGATTTGGAAGTGTTGAAGGAGAAAAAAGCCGTTCGCATTCTCGTCTCTGCTGATCTCGGTTTTTACTACATCCAAAACGGTAAGCCGAAAGGCATCATCTCTGAACTCATTCATGAACTTGAACGCCACTTGCACAAGAACAACAAGGCGATAAACATTCAGGTGATTCCTGTAGCGAGAAATGAGCTCATCCCCAAACTGATCGCTGGGTATGGTGACATCATCGTGGCGAACTTAACCGTCACCAATGAGCGTAAAGAGCTGATCGCATTCAGCGCGCCAGTACGGGAAAACGTCTCGGAAATCATCGTAACTAACGGCAAGCACTCAGACATAAAAACCATTGATGAGCTGAGTGGGTTAGACATCTGGGTAAGAGAGAGCTCCAGCTATCACAAGAGCCTGACGAAGGCGAACAACTACTTAAGCATCAAAAAGAAGCCACTCATCAATATCATGTTTCTTGATGAGATCATCCAAGACTACGAGATCCTTGAGATGATCAGCGCTGGCTTTATCGATGTCACCGTGCTTGATCAGCATAAGACGGGCATGTGGGGCAATATCTTCCCTGATGTCATTTTCCATGATCAATTGACGGTAAGAAACAATGCGCAAATTGCTTGGGGAATAAGAAAAGACTCCCCGCAACTTGAGCAAGCGGTAAACAAGTTCATCAAGCAAGTCAGGATTGGCACCTTATTCGGCAATGTGGTTAATGAAAGGTATCTAGAAAACGACAAGTGGTTAAAGAAGTTCCTCAAGCGAGAGAATGTTACGCGCGCTAAAGAGCTTTGGGATATCTTCTATCTCTATGCTCAAGAGTATCAGTTCAACCACTTATTAATGATGGCGCAAGGCTTTCAAGAGTCGGGGTTGAATCAGAATGTTATCTCGCACAAAGGTGCCGTAGGCATCATGCAAATATTACCGACCACTGCAAGAGACAGAGCGATAAACATCTCCAATATCTACGAAAAAGAGCCCAATATTCACGCGGGCTTGAAATACATGCATTACCTGAGGAAGTACTTTTTTAACGATGAGGCGATAAGCGAAAGCGACATCATTTACTTCTGTCTAGCAGCCTACAATGCAGGGCCCGGCAACATTAGAAAGATGAGAAGAATCGCAGAAGAAAAAGGCTACGACCCAAATGTATGGTTCGATAATGTGGAAGTGGTGACGCGACAATACATAGGGATGGAGCCGATACGCTATGTGACCAACATTAACCGCTACTTCATTGCGTACAAGCTTTTAGAGCGATTGAATAACCGCCGCAGTGAGCTTGAGCCTTACCTTCATCCACCTTACAAACGTTCTGCCATTAAGCTCTATTATTAGTTCGTGGTTGTCCGTTTGCCTTTTCCTAGCTCGAATGCATTCAGTTCGAACTGATGGGCTTTAAACTCGCGGATCTCGAAACCATTAACGAGAACCTCCCTGCCGAGTGTGCAGGGAGGTTATTTGCGTTGCTCAATATGGTTTATAGGTCAAAGCGATCGTTATTCATCACTTTCACCCAAGCGGCCACAAAGTCTTGCACAAACTTCTCTTTGTTGTCGTCTTGAGCGTAAACCTCAGCATAAGAGCGAAGTACGGAGTTAGAGCCGAACACCAAATCCACGCGTGATGCTGTCCATTTTGTTTGGCCAGAAGCACGCTCACGGATTTCGTATTGGTTGTCACCGGCTGGATGCCATGTGTAGCTCATATCGGTGAGGTTGACGAAAAAGTCATTGGTCAGAGCGCCGACGTTATCGGTGAACACACCTTGGCTCGTACCTCCATAGTTCGTGCCGAGAACGCGCATACCACCGATAAGCACCGTCATCTCGACGGCGGTCAATTGCATCAACTGGCTGCGTTCCAGTAAGAGCTCTTCCGCAGTGACCACATAATCGGATTTCAGCCAGTTGCGGAAGCCATCATGAATAGGCTCCAGCACATCAAATGAATCCGCATCCGTCATGGCATCCGTGGCGTCTCCGCGACCTTGGCTAAATGGTACAGAGATGTTCATCCCCGCATTCGATGCCGCCTTCTCGATGCCTACGCCGCCAGCAAGGACAATTAAATCCGCCATGCTGATAGGAGAGTGATGTGTCGTGCGAATTGAATCCAGTACGTTGAGTACTTTCTGCAACCTGTCTGGCTCGTTACCTACCCAGTCTTTTTGTGGGGCAAGACGAATGCGAGCGCCATTTGCACCGCCGCGACGGTCAGAGCCGCGGTAAGTGCGTGCGCTGTCCCATGCTGTCGAAACGAGTTCAGCAATGCTCAATTCGCTATTGAGAATCGCCATCTTCAGTGCATCGATATTGTCTTCAGATAGGTAGTAAGACACCGGTGGTACAGGATCTTGCCAAATCAAATCTTCCGCTGGCACATCCGGGCCAAGGTAGCGAGACTTAGGGCCTAAATCGCGGTGTGTTAGTTTGAACCAAGCGCGAGCAAAACAGTCTTCGAACTCTTTTGGATTGTCACGAAAGCGCTCTGCAATCTTGCGATATTCTGGGTCATACTTGAGCGCCATATCCGCATCGGTCATCATCGGATTGTGGCGGATGCTTGAGTCTTCCACATCCACTGGCATGTCTTCTTCTTTGATGTCTATCGGTTCCCACTGGGCGGCGCCAGCAGGGCTCTTGGTGATTTCCCAATCGTAGGTGAACAGCAAGTGGAAGTAGCCGTTATCCCACTTCGTTGGATGAGTCGTCCACGCGCCTTCAACGCCACTTGTGACGGTATCACGTCCTATGCCTCGAGAGGTCTTATTAAGCCAGCCAAAACCTTGGTCTTCAATTTCTGCGCCTTCAGGCTCTGGCCCAAGTACCGAAGCATCGCCATTACCATGAGCTTTACCCACGGTATGACCGCCAGCGGTTAGCGCAACGGTTTCTTCATCGTTCATTGCCATGCGCGCAAAGGTGACTCGCATGTCGTGTGCGGTTTTGAGTGGGTCTGGTTTGCCATCGACGCCTTCTGGGTTCACGTAAATCAAGCCCATCATCACCGCGGCGAGTGGGTTCTCAAGATCGCGCTCACCAGAGTAACGGTTATTCTCACCGCCGCTCGGTTGCAGCCACTCCTTCTCTGCGCCCCAATAAATGTCTTTTTCTGGGTGCCAAATGTCTTCACGGCCGCCTGCAAAACCGAACGTTTTAAAGCCCATCGATTCATAAGCCATGTTGCCAGCAAGAATCATTAAATCGGCCCAAGAGAGCTTATTGCCGTATTTTCTTTTGATTGGCCACAATAGACGTCGTGCTTTGTCGAGGTTGCCGTTATCAGGCCAACTGTTGAGTGGTGCAAAACGCTGGTTCCCTCGGCTCGCACCGCCACGACCATCCGCAATTCTGTACGTACCTGCTGAGTGCCACGCCATGCGAATCATCAAGCCACCGTAATGGCCCCAATCCGCTGGCCACCAATCTTGGCTGTCGGTCATAAGATCTTTCAGGTCTTTTTTCACTTCCTCGAAATCGAGCGAGTTAAATGCGTCGGCATAGTTAAAATCCGCGCCCATTGGATCGGTCTTATGATCGTGCTGATGAAGAATATCGAGGTTGAGGCTTTTCGGCCACCAATTGAACTCGCTGGCTTGTTGGTTAGTATTCGCTCCATGCATAACAGGACATTTGGAGTGATGGTTTTTGTCGCTCATCTCTTGCTCCCTGACTGGGGGTTAGTGTCCTGACAGTTTAGTTACGAGTTACATATTTCGCCTTGGTGGTTTCGCTCTATTTTTCAAAGTTTTGGTCAAAAGATGATCCGCGTCATCCTTATCCTATTTAACAGTATTTGATGCTAAATAAGTTCAGTTCTTATCCATTAAAAATCGAAATAATCGCTTTCTCACCGAAGAGTCTAAACTGCGCTTTTTAAGAAACGTACCTGTGTAAATCATGTTGGCTTTCATTGAACTTGTTCTAACGTCATCACACTTCTCGGACGAAGTGGTTTAAGTTTTAGTCAAAAATCGTAAGGCTGTATTCAGCAGAGTGAATCGAAGAAAGTGTGATGTATCGATTTACCGAAAAGGATTTACCACTGTCCCACTCAATATGAGAACGGAGCAAGCAGCGTTGCTCGGGTGCTCTAAAGTCGAGAAGTAAAGGATGAGAAGCAAACAAAACAAAGCGGTATTGTGCGCGTTTGTATCAGGCAGCCTGTTTGGCGCCGCACTGGTCATCGCCATGTATATCCAGATTTGATGCGGTGTTGGTGAACGTGTCAAAACTGAAAAATCAAATTGTACAAGGAGTAGGGTTGTTTTCAGCTCTGCTCCTTGTTAGGTTAAAAGACATGAAAACGACATTTACTCCTTCATCAAACTTCTTCTGGTGGCGCTCTAATTAGAGCGGCGCGGAATCCTGACATTCTTACGCTGCTGGACGGTAGCTAAGCGTGTCTTGTCTTTTTTATCTCCAGTAGCGATCTAAATTTATTCGGAGATAAGTTATGAACACCACACAAAATACCCAACAACGCGAAATCATTCTTACTGGCGACCGAGCGACAGGCCCATTGCATTTAGGCCATTACGTTGGTTCTCTGCAACAACGCGTTGCGCTGCAATCTCAACATGACCAAACCATTTTGGTTGCCGACATGCAGGGCTTAACCGATAACGCGCATAACCCTTCCAAGGTTTCCTCCAATATCTTAAACGTGGTGGCCGATTATCTCGCTGTGGGCATCGACCCGACTCAAACCACCATCTGTTTGCAATCTCAAGTACCAGCGCTTGCTGAACTGACCATGTATTACAGCAACTTGGTTTCGATCGCGCGATTAGAGCGTAACCCGACGGTAAAAAATGAAATTCAAAACAAGGGCTTCGATCGTTCGATTCCGACTGGCTTCCTGACTTACCCAATCTCGCAAGCGGCCGATATCACCGGCTTTCATGCAACCTTAGTCCCTGTTGGTGATGACCAACTGCCGATGCTAGAACAAACCAATGAAATCGTGAGAAAGATAAACCACCTTGGCGGAAAAGAGATTTTGAAAGAGTGTCGTCCGCTGCTGAGTGACGCGCCACGTTTGCCAAGTACTGATGGCAAAAACAAGATGTCGAAAAGCATGGGCAACGCCATTAACCTAGGCGCGACAGAGAAAGAAATCTCAGCCGCCGTGAAGTCTATGTACACCGATCCAAACCACTTACGCATCGAAGACCCAGGCCAAGTAGAAGGCAACATCGTGTTTACTTATCTTGATGCGTTCCATACCGATAAAGCGTATGTGGAAGAGTTGAAAGCGCACTACCGTCGTGGCGGATTAGGAGACGGCACAACCAAGAAAGTATTAGAAGAGTGCTTACAAGAAATGCTGCGACCAATCCGAGAAAAACGTGCGATGTTCTTAGACGACAAAGCGCAGCTGATCGACATACTGAAACAAGGCAGCCAACGCTCACGTGAGAAAACCGAACAAGTCCTGTTTGATGTGAAAGGCGTATTCGGTTTGAACCTTTTCTGAAGCCGCTTCCGGTGACAGCGAGATCTGCATAAGTTCTAGCTCGCTGTACCCAGATTCCTAGTCGCGCCTAGGCTTGCTGGAATGACCCGTTTGAGGTTTGGGCGATGGTTTATAGGGACTTAACTCGCAATGAAACTCCCAACAGCGTCATTCCCTAGAGTGAAGAATGAGCGAGTAGGGAATCTCATTTCACACTCATGAACTAAATGTCGTCATTCTGAAAAGCGAGGAACGAGAGTAATTCAGAATCTACCTACCAAGTGCTGTTGAATCCGGATGTTCTCTCAAAGTTCTAGCTCGCTGTACCCAG
>NZ_JAADJW010000058.1:0-12678 GCF_010092875.1 Vibrio sp. LB10LO1 | reverse complement strand
TAGAAATGGTAATGCCAGGCGACAACATCCAAATGCAAGTTGAGCTAATCGCTCCTATCGCTATGGATGAAGGCCTACGTTTCGCTATCCGTGAAGGTGGGCGTACTGTAGGTGCTGGTGTTGTTGCTAAGATCTTCGACTAATTCTTAACGAATTAACGAATGTCTTCGGAAAATCTTGAATTAGATTTGACGAACCAGTAGCAAAAAGGGCATCATTTGATGCCCTTTTTCTGCACTCAACATTATTTTAGCTGTTTTCTTGTTCAGATTTTGGTTGAGAGCAGAGCAAGATTGGCCAGACAGGCTTAATCTTAAGAGAGTAGCGCTGATTTTTTCAGCGATATGGAGTTTGCCCTGCAACAGCGGGGTTGTTGTCGTCTATATTAAGACTTGTGACAGGTTGGTTTATGAAAGCAAATAATGCTGAAACTCCTGATAGCTCAAACGCAGCAGATACGTTTAAGTGGATTGCCGCTTTCGTATTAGCAGCGGCCGCTGTTGTGGGTAATTACCTGTATGGTGAAATGTCTGTAGTTGTTCGCGCTGCAGGCGTTGTTGTTCTTATTGCAGCTGCCCTTGGCGTTGCAGCAACAACGACTAAAGGTAAAGCAGCGATCAGTTTTGCAAAAGAATCTCGTATGGAAGTTCGTAAGGTTGTTTGGCCTACACGCCAAGAAACTATGCAAACAACACTGATCGTTTTAGCTGTAAGTATTGTAATGGCTCTAGCGCTTTGGGGTATTGACGGCATTATGGTTCGTCTAGTAGCTCTAGCGACTGGGGTATAGAGGGTTTTAATTCATGAGTGAAGCTCCAAAAAAACGCTGGTATGTGGTTCAAGCCTTCTCTGGATTTGAAGGTCGTGTAGCTCAATCTCTTCGCGAGCATATCAAAATGCACAGCATGGAAGAGCTATTCGGTGAAGTACTGGTTCCTACTGAAGAAGTAGTAGAAATGCGCGCGGGTCAGCGTCGTAAATCTGAGCGTAAGTTCTTCCCAGGGTACGTCCTTGTTCAGATGATTATGAACGATGAATCATGGCACCTAGTACGCAGTGTGCCGCGTGTCATGGGCTTCATTGGTGGTACCTCAGACCGTCCGGCACCTATCACAGATAAGGAAGCTGACGCTATTCTTAACCGTCTTGAGAAAGCGAGTGAAGCTCCTCGTCCACGTACTATGTACGAAGCGGGCGAAGTGGTACGTGTTAATGAAGGTCCATTTGCTGACTTCAATGGTACTGTTGAAGAAGTGGATTACGAGAAGAGCCGCCTGAAAGTGTCTGTATCGATCTTTGGTCGTGCAACACCAGTTGAGCTTGAATTTGGTCAGGTTGAAAAACTTGATTAAAAAAACACCTTTTTAAGGGTTGTCTAAGGCGCGAATTATGACTATAATTTCGCGCCTTTTTACTTCTGGTGAAGTAAAGAGTTTTTTCATAAACGGGGAGCTGATCGGTGATTAGCGTTTGTACCCAAACTTAGGAATTATCATGGCTAAGAAAGTTGAAGCTTACATCAAGCTACAAGTTGCAGCTGGTATGGCGAACCCAAGTCCACCAGTTGGTCCTGCACTAGGTCAACACGGTGTTAACATCATGGAATTCTGTAAAGCGTTCAACGCGAAAACAGAATCTCTAGAGAAAGGTCTACCTACTCCTGTTGTTATCACTGTATACAACGACCGTTCTTTCACGTTCGTAACTAAGACTCCACCTGCTGCTGTTCTTCTTAAGAAAGCTGCTGGCGTTAAGTCTGGTTCAGGTCGTCCAAACACTGAAAAAGTTGGTACTGTAACTGACGCTCAAATCCAAGAAATCGCAGAAACTAAAGCTGCTGATATGACTGGTGCTGACATCGAAGCGATGAAGCGTTCAATCGCTGGTACTGCTCGTTCAATGGGCCTAGTGGTAGAGGGTTAATAAGATGGCTAAACTAACTAAGCGCATGCGCGTAATCCGCGAAAAAGTTGACGTAACTAAAGAGTACGAAATCAACGAAGCTGTTGCTCTTCTTCAAGAACTAGCTACTGCTAAATTCGTAGAGTCTGTTGACGTTGCTGTTAACCTAGGCATCGATGCTCGTAAATCTGACCAGAACGTACGTGGTGCAACTGTACTGCCTCACGGTACTGGCCGCGAAATCCGCGTTGCAGTGTTCACTCAAGGTGCAAACGCTGAAGCAGCTAAAGAAGCTGGCGCAGACATCGTTGGTATGGAAGATCTTGCTGAGCAAGTTAAGAAAGGCGAAATGAACTTCGACGTAGTTGTTGCTTCTCCAGATGCAATGCGCGTTGTAGGTCAACTAGGTACTATCCTAGGTCCTCGCGGTCTAATGCCAAACCCTAAAGTTGGTACTGTAACTCCTAACGTTGCTGAAGCGGTTAAGAACGCTAAAGCGGGTCAGGTTCGTTACCGTAACGACAAAAACGGCATCATCCACACTACTATCGGTAAAGCAAACTTCTCTGCTGAGCAGATCAAAGAGAACCTAGAAGCTCTTCTAGTTGCTCTGAAGAAAGCTAAGCCATCTTCAGCGAAAGGTACTTTCCTGAAGAAAGTAAGCATCTCTACTACTATGGGTGCTGGTGTTGCTGTTGATCAGGCTAGCCTGAACACTCAAGCATAATTTATTTGCTTAGGCGCAAAATTTGTGTATAATTTTGCGCCTAATATTTGTGGTTGGGGCTGAACATTGGTTCTTTGAACTGTCTCCTAGTTCGAAATGAATTAAGACCCAGTCTCCGTCCAAGACCGTAGGTGTTTGTTCTCAAGACAAACTTAATCATCCTACGTAGATGGTGCCCGAACTGACAGAAAGCTCTATGTAAATAGTTAACTTTCTTCTGGGAATGCACCTCAATAGCTCTCACTGTCGTGATGATAGTGAGTGGTGTAACGACAACCAGGAGTAAATCCAAGATGGCTTTAAACCTTCAAGACAAAAAAGCAATTGTTGCTGAAGTCAACGAAGCTGCCAGTGGTGCACTTTCTGCAGTTGTAGCTGATTCTCGTGGCGTTGAAGTTGGCGCGATGACTTCTCTACGTAAACAAGCTCGCGAAGCGGGTGTTTACATGAAAGTCGTGCGTAACACTCTAGCACGTCGTGCGGTTCAGGGTACAGACTACGAGTGTCTAACTGACACTTTCACTGGTCCTACTCTAATCGCGTTCTCTAACGAGCACCCAGGTGCTGCAGCGCGTCTTTTCAAAGACTTCGCTAAAGAGAACAAAGATTTCGAGATCAAAGCTGCTGCATTTGAAGGCGCTGTAACTGACGCTGAAGTACTAGCAACACTACCAACTTACGACGAAGCAATCGCACGCCTAATGATGTGCATGAAAGAAGCTTCTGCTGGCAAGCTGGTACGTACTATCGCTGCTATCCGCGATCAAAAAGAAGAAGCAGCGGCTTAAGCCTTGCTTTTTACTGGTTGCAAAATAAACTTATTGTTGACTTAAAAGAGAATTGTTATGTCTATTACTAACGAGCAAATCCTAGACGCAGTTGCAGAAATGTCTGTAATGCAAGTTGTTGAACTAATCGAAGCTATGGAAGAGAAATTCGGTGTAACTGCTGCTGCTGCAGTAGTTGCAGGTGGCGCAGCAGGCGGCGAAGCTGCAGCTGAGCAAACTGAATTTGACGTAATCCTAGAATCTGCTGGCGGTAACAAAGTTGCTGTAATCAAAGCAGTACGTGGCGCAACTGGCCTAGGTCTTAAAGAAGCTAAAGCTCTTGTAGACGGCGCTCCAGCACCTCTTAAAGAAGGTGTTGACAAAGCAGAAGCTGACGCACTTAAAGCTCAGCTAGAAGAAGCTGGTGCAACTGTTGCTGTTAAGTAATTATTGCATAGTTTCTTAGCCTAACGGCTAATTGGCTGGTGGTTTTTTAACCACCGGCCTTTTTGCGCTGTAGGGTATAGGCGAATTTTCCCGCTGTTTAAGCGCCTGTCCCCGAGCAAAAAACATTTCATTCCTACGCAATGAAATGTCACTACAGTAAACAGCTATTTAGTCACTGTCCCTTACCCCCCTTAAGTAACTAGGAGCGGGCGGACAGTTTGGGTCACTTATCAGCGAGCTGAGGAACCCCATGGTTTACTCTTATACCGAGAAAAAGCGCATCCGTAAGGACTTTGGTACTCGTCCACAAGTTTTGGACATTCCATACCTGCTATCGATCCAGCTCGATTCGTTCGACAAATTCATCGAACAGGATCCTGAAGGTCAATACGGTCTTGAAGCTGCTTTCCGTTCTGTATTCCCAATTCAGAGCTACAACGGCAATTCTGAGCTGCAATACGTTAGCTACCGTCTTGGTGAGCCAGTTTTTGACGTTAAAGAATGTCAAATCCGCGGTGTAACTTACTCAAAGCCACTACGCGTAAAACTACGTCTAGTAATCTTTGATAAAGACGCGCCAGCAGGTACTGTAAAAGACATTAAAGAACAAGAAGTCTACATGGGCGAAATTCCGCTTATGACAGACAATGGTACCTTCGTAATTAACGGTACCGAGAGG
Organism: Vibrio sp. LB10LO1; assembly: GCF_010092875.1. Taxonomy (NCBI): domain Bacteria; kingdom Pseudomonadati; phylum Pseudomonadota; class Gammaproteobacteria; order Vibrionales; family Vibrionaceae; genus Vibrio; species Vibrio sp. LB10LO1. Next base: position 8,156 of record NZ_JAADJW010000058.1, on the reverse strand, counting down.
GTTATCGTATCCCAGCTGCACCGAAGCCCAGGCGTGTTCTTCGACAGCGATAAGGGTAAGACCCACTCTTCAGGTAAAGTTCTATATAACGCACGTGTAATTCCTTACCGTGGCTCATGGCTAGACTTTGAGTTCGATCCTAAGGATAACCTATACGTACGTATCGACCGTCGTCGTAAGCTACCAGCTTCGATCATCCTTCGTGCACTTGGTAAGACGTCAGAAGAAATTCTAGATATCTTCTTCGAGAAAGTGAACTTCGAAGTGAAAGACCAAACTCTACTAATGGAGTTGGTTCCTGATCGTCTACGTGGTGAAACTGCGTCATTCGACATCGAAGCGAACGGTAAAACTTACGTTGAGCAAGGTCGCCGCGTTACAGCTCGTCATATCCGCCAACTAGAAAAAGATGGCGTTGATCACATCGAAGTACCAGTTGAGTACATCGTTGGTAAAGTTGCATCGAAAGATTACATCAACGAAGCAACAGGCGAGATCATTGTTAACGCTAACCAGGAAATTAGCCTGGAAGCACTAGCGAACCTATCTCAGGCTGGCCACAAATCACTAGAAACGTTGTTCACCAACGATCTAGACCACGGTCCATTCATGTCAGAAACACTACGTATCGACAGCACTGTTGATCGTATTTCTGCATTGGTAGAAATCTACCGCATGATGCGCCCTGGCGAGCCACCAACAAAAGAAGCTGCAGAAGCACTATTCGAAAGCCTATTCTTCTCTGAAGAGCGTTACGATCTATCGACTGTTGGTCGTATGAAGTTCAACAGCTCTATCGGCCGTGAAGATGCTCAAGAGCAAGGCACACTTGACGAGCTAGACATCGTTGAAGTGATGAAGAAGCTTATCGCGATCCGTAACGGTAAAGGCGAAGTGGACGATATCGACCACCTTGGCAACCGTCGTATCCGTTCTGTAGGCGAAATGGCTGAGAACCAGTTCCGTGTAGGTCTAGTACGTGTTGAGCGTGCAGTTAAAGAGCGTCTAAGCCTAGGCGATCTTGACGCAATCATGCCTCAAGACCTGATCAACGCGAAACCAATCTCTGCAGCTGTTAAAGAATTCTTTGGTTCTTCACAGCTTTCACAGTTCATGGACCAAAACAACCCGCTATCAGAAGTAACGCACAAGCGTCGTATTTCTGCATTGGGTCCTGGCGGTCTAACTCGTGAACGTGCTGGCTTCGAAGTACGTGACGTACACGTAACTCACTACGGTCGTCTATGTCCTATCGAAACGCCGGAAGGTCCAAACATCGGTCTGATCAACTCTCTATCTGCGTTTGCGCGTTGTAACGAGTACGGTTTCCTAGAGACACCATACCGTCGCGTTGTAGATGGCGTTGTAACAGACGAAGTAGATTACCTATCTGCAATCGAAGAAGGCCAATTCGTTATCGCACAGGCTAATGCTGCGCTAACTGAAGAAGGCGGTTTTGCAGATGAGCTGATCACAGCTCGTCAAAAAGGTGAATCTGGCCTGCACCCTCGTGAGCACGCTCAGTACATGGACGTTGCGACAAACCAGGTTGTATCTATCGCTGCATCGCTTATCCCGTTCCTAGAACACGATGATGCGAACCGTGCATTGATGGGTGCGAACATGCAACGTCAGGCAGTTCCAACACTGAAGGCTGATAAGCCTCTAGTTGGTACTGGTATTGAACGTAACGTAGCAGTTGACTCAGGTGTAACTGCAGTTGCTAAACGTGGTGGTGTAATCCAGTCAGTAGATGCTTCTCGTATCGTTGTTAAAGTGAACGAAGAAGAGCTAGTACCAGGTGAAGCTGGTATCGACATCTACAACCTGACTAAATACACACGTTCTAACCAGAACACATGTATTAACCAGCGCCCATGTGTGATGCCAGGTGAACCTGTATCACGCGGTGACGTTCTTGCTGATGGTCCTTCAACAGACCTTGGTGAACTAGCGCTTGGTCAAAACATGCGTATCGCGTTCATGCCTTGGAACGGTTACAACTTCGAAGACTCGATCCTAGTATCTGAGCGCGTAGTTCAAGAAGACCGCTTCACGACTATCCACATCCAAGAACTTACTTGTGTGGCGCGTGATACTAAGCTTGGTTCTGAAGAGATCACAGCGGATATTCCAAACGTAGGTGAATCTGCTCTGTCTAAACTAGACGAGTCAGGTATCGTTTATATCGGTGCTGAAGTTAAGGGTGGCGACATCCTAGTTGGTAAAGTAACACCTAAAGGTGAAACTCAGCTAACGCCTGAAGAGAAGCTACTACGTGCAATCTTCGGTGAAAAAGCATCTGACGTTAAAGATACTTCACTACGTGTACCTAACTCTGTTTCAGGTACGATTATCGACGTTCAAGTCTTCACTCGCGATGGCGTAGAGAAAGACAAGCGTGCGCTTGAAATCGAGCAAATGCAGCTTAAAGAAGCGAAGAAAGACCTAACTGAAGAATTCCAGATTCTTGAGGGTGGCCTTCTAAACCGTGTTCGCGCTGTATTGATCGATGGCGGTTACTCTGAAGCGAAACTAGACACAACTGATCGTAAGAAGTGGCTAGAACTAACGCTAGAAGATGACGCTCTACAAACTCAGCTAGAGCAACTTGCTGAGCAGTGGGACGAGCTAAAAGCTGACTTCGATAAGAAATTCGAAACTAAGCGTCGTAAGATCACACAAGGTGATGATCTAGCACCTGGCGTACTGAAGATCGTTAAGGTTTACCTAGCGGTTAAACGTCGCATCCAGCCTGGTGATAAGATGGCGGGTCGTCACGGTAACAAGGGTGTAATCTCTAAGATCAACCCTGTTGAAGACATGCCATACGATGAAAAAGGTCAGCCTGTAGACATCGTACTTAACCCACTGGGTGTACCTTCGCGTATGAACATCGGTCAGATCCTAGAAGTACACTTAGGTCTGGCAGCGAAAGGTATCGGTGACAAGATCAACCAGATGGTTAAAGAGCAGCAAGAACTAGCGAAATTCCGCGAGTTCCTACAGAAAGTTTACGATCTAGGCGAAACTCGCCAGAAAGTAGACATTGCTTCTCTATCTGATGACGAAGTTCGTACTCTGATCAAGAACCTACGTGGCGGTCTACCAATCGCGACTCCAGTATTTGACGGTGCACCAGAAGCGTCTATTAAAGCGCTACTGAAACTAGCAGACCTACCAGAATCTGGTCAGCTAAAACTGTTTGATGGTCGCACAGGTGACCAGTTTGAGCGTCCTGTAACTGTAGGTTACATGTACATGCTGAAACTGAACCACCTTGTTGATGACAAGATGCACGCTCGTTCAACTGGTTCGTACAGCCTAGTAACTCAGCAGCCACTTGGTGGTAAAGCTCAGTTCGGTGGTCAGCGTTTCGGTGAGATGGAAGTATGGGCACTAGAAGCATACGGTGCTGCTTACACTCTACAAGAAATGCTAACGGTTAAGTCGGATGACGTTAACGGCCGTACTAAGATGTACAAAAACATCGTAGACGGTAACCACAGCATGGAACCTGGTATGCCAGAATCGTTCAACGTATTGTTGAAAGAGATTCGCTCGCTAGGTATCAACATCGAGCTAGAAGACGAAGAGTAATCTCTTTCTCTCTCGACCAAGGTTGAGAGAGATATAAAGCGATTATTTGGTAGAAGGTGCTCACTTTAGCGGGTGAGCTCCTTTTAACTCCTTACAGGAGCTGATTGTGAAAGACTTATTAAACTTTCTAAAAGCACAGCATAAGACCGAAGAATTTGATGCAATCAAAATCGGTCTATCTTCACCAGACATGATCCGTTCATGGTCTTTCGGTGAAGTTAAAAAACCTGAAACGATCAACTATCGTACGTTCAAACCTGAACGCGATGGTCTGTTCTGTGCGCGTATCTTTGGTCCAGTTAAAGACTACGAATGTCTTTGTGGTAAGTACAAGCGCCTGAAGCACCGTGGTGTTATCTGTGAGAAGTGTGGTGTAGAAGTTACACAAACTAAAGTTCGTCGTGACCGCATGGGCCACATCGAGCTAGCTTCACCAGTAGCTCACATCTGGTTCCTAAAATCGCTACCGTCTCGTATCGGTCTACTAATGGATATCCCTCTACGTGATATCGAACGTGTTCTTTACTTCGAAATGTACGTAGTAACAGAACCGGGTATGACTGATCTAGAAAAATCTCAGATGCTTACTGAAGAAGAGTATCTGGATCGTCTAGAAGAGTGGGGCGACGAGTTCACTGCTAAGATGGGTGCAGAAGCAATCAAGGACCTACTAGGTTCTATGGATATGCACGCTGAAGCAGAACAAATGCGTGAAGAGCTAGAAACAACTAACTCTGAAACTAAGCGTAAGAAAGTAACTAAGCGTCTGAAACTGGTAGAAGCGTTTATTCAATCTGGCAACAACCCAGAGTGGATGATCCTAACTGTACTTCCAGTTCTTCCGCCAGATCTACGTCCTCTAGTACCACTAGATGGCGGTCGTTTTGCGACTTCAGATCTGAACGACCTATACCGTCGTGTGATCAACCGTAACAACCGTTTGAAGCGTCTTCTAGAGCTAGCTGCTCCGGACATCATCGTACGTAACGAAAAACGTATGCTGCAAGAGTCTGTTGATGCGCTACTAGATAACGGTCGTCGTGGTCGTGCGATCACAGGTTCTAACAAGCGTCCTCTGAAATCTCTTGCTGATATGATCAAGGGTAAACAAGGTCGTTTCCGTCAGAACCTTCTAGGTAAACGTGTAGACTACTCTGGCCGTTCTGTAATCACAGTAGGTCCATACCTTCGTCTACACCAGTGTGGTCTTCCTAAGAAGATGGCACTTGAGCTATTCAAACCATTTATCTACAGCAAGCTAGAGACTCGTGGTCTTGCGACTACAATCAAAGCTGCTAAGAAGATGGTAGAGCGTGAAGAAGCGGTAGTTTGGGATATCCTAGACGAAGTAATCCGTGAACACCCAGTACTATTGAACCGTGCACCTACACTTCACCGTCTAGGTATCCAGGCGTTCGAACCAGTACTAATCGAAGGTAAAGCGATCCAGCTACACCCACTAGTGTGTGCGGCGTACAACGCGGACTTCGATGGTGACCAAATGGCGGTTCACGTACCTCTAACTCTAGAGGCACAGCTTGAAGCTCGTACTCTGATGATGTCGACAAACAACATTCTGTCGCCAGCGTCAGGTGATCCGATCATCGTACCTTCTCAGGACGTTGTATTGGGTCTGTACTACATGACTCGTGACAAGATCAACGTGAAAGGTGAAGGCATGTACCTTTCTGGCCCAGCAGAGGCTGAGAAAGCATACCGCACTAAGCAAGCTGAACTTCACGCACGCGTTAAAGTACGTATTACAGAAACAGTTGTAGACGAAGACGGCAACAGCACAACAGAGACTAAGATGGTTGATACAACTATCGGTCGTGCAATGCTATGGCAAATCGTGCCAGCTGGTCTACCGTACAGCATCGTTAACCAAAAGCTAGGTAAGAAGCAAATCTCTAACCTACTAAACGAGGCGTACCGTAAGCTAGGTCTGAAAGACACTGTAATCTTCGCTGACCAAATCATGTACACAGGTTTCGCATACGCGGCACTATCTGGTGTATCTGTTGGTATCGACGATATGGTTGTACCGCCAGCTAAGTACACTGAAATCGCAGAAGCGGAAGAAGAAGTACGTGAAATCCAGGAACAATACCAATCTGGTCTTGTTACTGCGGGCGAACGATACAACAAAGTTATCGATATCTGGGCATCGACCAACGACCGCGTAGCGAAAGCGATGATGGCAAACCTTTCATCTGAAACGGTAGTTAACCGTGACGGTGAAGAAGAGCAACAAGAATCGTTTAACAGCATCTACATGATGGCTGACTCGGGTGCTCGTGGTTCTGCAGCTCAGATTCGTCAGCTAGCGGGTATGCGTGGTCTGATGGCTCGTCCGGATGGTTCGATCATCGAAACGCCGATCACTGCGAACTTTAAAGAAGGTCTAAACGTACTTCAGTACTTTATCTCAACGCACGGTGCTCGTAAGGGTCTTGCGGATACGGCACTGAAAACAGCGAACTCGGGTTACCTAACTCGTCGTCTAGTAGACGTTGCTCAAGACGTTGTTGTAACTGAACATGACTGTGGCACTCACGAGGGTGTTGACATGATGCCTCACATCGAGGGTGGTGATGTTAAAGTTGCACTGACTGAGCTAGCGCTAGGTCGTGTAGTAGCTGAAGACGTTCTTAAGCCAGGTACAGAAGATGTTCTGATCCCACGTAACACTCTAATTGATGAGAAGTGGTGTCAGATCATGGAAGAGAACTCAGTAGACAGCATGAAAGTGCGCTCTGTAGTTACTTGTGATTCTGACTTCGGTTGTTGTGCACAGTGTTACGGTCGTGACCTAGCACGTGGTCACCTAGTGAACCAAGGTGAAGCAGTTGGTGTAATCGCTGCTCAGTCTATCGGTGAACCGGGTACACAGCTTACGATGCGTACGTTCCACATCGGTGGTGCAGCATCTACTGCAGCAGCAGAGAACAGCATCCAAGCGAAGACAACTGGTACCGTTAAACTGCACAACGCTAAGTTCGTAATCAACAAAGATAAGAAGCTAGTAATCACGTCTCGTGCATCTGAGCTAACTATCATTGATGAATTCGGTCGTACTAAAGAGAAGCACAAACTTCCTTACGGTTCGATGCTAAGCAAAGGCGACAACGACGCAGTAACAGCTGGTGAAGTTGTTGCTAACTGGGAAGCGCACACCATGCCAATCATCACTGAAGTGGCAGGTCGCATCCAGTTCGTAGACATGATCGACGGTGTTACAGTTTCTCGTCAAACAGATGACCTAACAGGTCTATCTTCAAGCGAAGTAACTGACCCAGCAGCTCGCCCAGCAGCAGGTAAAGATATGCGTCCAGCTATCAAACTTGTTGATGAGCAAGGTAACGATGTAATGATCCCTGGTACAGAAATGCCAGCTCACTACTTCCTACCTGGTAAAGCGATTGTAAACATCGAAGATGGCGCTGAAGTTGGCATTGGTGACACACTATCTCGTATCCCTCAGAAATCTGGCGGTAACAAAGATATCACCGGTGGTCTACCACGCGTAGCTGACCTATTCGAAGCTCGTAAGCCTAAAGAGCCTGCGATCCTTGCTGAGCACACAGGTACTGTGAGCTTCGGTAAAGAAACGAAAGGTAAGCGTCGTCTAGTTATCACTCGCGACAGCGGTGATACTTACGAAGAGATGATTCCTAAGCATCGTCAGTTGAACGTATTTGAAGGTGAGCGTGTTGAACGTGGTGACGTGATCGCAGATGGTCCAGAGTCTCCACATGACATCCTACGTCTACGTGGCGTACACGCTGTAACTCAGTACATCGCTAACGAAGTACAAGAAGTTTACCGTCTACAAGGCGTTAAGATTAACGATAAGCACATCGAGACTATCGTTCGTCAAATGCTACGTAAGTGTACAATTACTCACGCTGGTGACTCTGAGTTCCTACCTGGTGAGCAAGTTGAATACTCACAAGTTAAGATTGCTAACCGTAACCTAGAAGCTGAAGGCAAAGAGCCTGCACGTTTCGAGCGTGAGCTACTAGGTATTACTAAGGCATCTCTAGCGACTGAGTCGTTCATCTCTGCGGCATCGTTCCAGGAGACAACTCGCGTACTAACAGAAGCTGCGGTTTCTGGTAAGCGTGATGACCTACGTGGTCTGAAAGAGAACGTAATTGTTGGTCGTCTGATCCCAGCTGGTACTGGTTTCGCATACCACCAAGATCGTCAAGCTAAACGTGCTGAAGCGCAAGAAGGTCCATCTGCTGAACAAGCAACAGATAACCTAGCTGCACTTCTAAACGCAGGCTTCTCTTCTGACGAGTAATCGTTAAAAGCTTAAAAGAAAAGGCACCCTCGGGTGCCTTTTTTGTTTCTTGGAGGTCAAATAGAACGCTTACGCTCCGAGAGTCGAGAGCGCTTCGCTTTAGGAGTCGAGGAGTGTTTGTTAGAGGGGGTTACAAGAAGCTTGCTCTCGAAAGGTGTTGACAGGACTTGTTCCTAAAAAGACAAAATAGAGCCGAATCCCGAATCCCGAATCCCGAATCCCGAATCCCGAATCCCGAATCCCGAAT
>NZ_JAADJW010000057.1:0-16026 GCF_010092875.1 Vibrio sp. LB10LO1 | reverse complement strand
CCTGTGACCCCATCATTATGAGTGATGTGCTCTAACCAGCTGAGCTACGTAGCCATCTTTTTGAGCGAGACAATATAAACCTTCACGCTCTAAGTGACAACCCTTTTTATCAAAGGAATCTCACTTTAAATAATGGCAGGTCTACCTGGATTCGAACCAGGGAATGGCGGCATCAAAAGCCGCTGCCTTACCGCTTGGCGATAGACCTGCAGGCAGTAGTCGTAAAACTACTTAAAACATGGTGCGGAAGGAGAGACTTGAACTCTCACACCTTGCGGCGCCAGAACCTAAATCTGGTGCGTCTACCAATTCCGCCACTTCCGCATCTATTCCTAATTGCTCTTAAAAAAGAACCTTTAGGAATGGTGGCTACGACGGGATTCGAACCTGTGACCCCATCATTATGAGTGATGTGCTCTAACCAGCTGAGCTACGTAGCCAAAACCATGTTTTCTTGTTCTCTTCGCTAAGTTGCCTTGTCGTCGGGAACGGCGCGCATTATGCGAAGTTGAGTGAGATCCGTCAACAGTTTTTTTCAATAAATCCTGCAAAATCCATCGTTCGCTTCCTTTTTAAACAAAGAGGCGCGTTTATGATCTAAAACTGGAAATAAAATGGCTTGCAGTAAGGGACTTAATTTCTTGTCTTTTCTGAAAGGTATAAAAAAAGCCAGCACTATGGCTGGCTTTTTATGTAAATGAAGTGTTTAGAATTCATTCACTTAATTATACGTTGAAGCGGAAGTGTACAACATCACCGTCTTTAACGATGTATTCTTTACCTTCTAGACGCCATTTACCTGCGTCTTTCGCGCCGCTTTCACCGTTGAATTGGATGAAATCGTCGTAACCAACAACTTCAGCACGGATGAAGCCTTTTTCGAAGTCTGTGTGGATCTTCGCTGCCGCTTTTGGTGCCGTAGCGCCAACAGGGATAGTCCATGCACGAACTTCTTTCACGCCAGCTGTGAAGTAAGTTTGTAGGTTCAGTAGTTCGTAACCTGCGCGGATAACGCGGTTTAGACCAGGTTCTTCGATACCAAGGTCAGCTAGGAACTCTTCACGCTCGTCATCTTCTAGTTCAGCCATTTCTGATTCAATAGCTGCACATACAGGAACAACAACGTTGTTTTCTTTCGCTGCAAACTCACGTACTGCGTCTAGGTATGCGTTGTCTTCAAAACCATCTTCGTTCACGTTAGCGATGTACATTGTTGGTTTTAGCGTTAGGAAGTTTAGGTAGCCAATTGCTGCTAGCTCTTCTTTTGCAAGATCAACAGTACGCGCCATGCCACCTTCTGTTAGTACAGGAAGCAGTTTTTCTAGAACGGTTAGTTCGAATTTCGCGTCTTTGTCACCGCCTTTTGCTTTCTTAGCGTTACGCTGGATAGCGCGTTCACAAGAATCAAGGTCAGCCATCGCTAGCTCAAGGTTGATAACTTCAATATCTTCGATTGGAGATACTTTACCTGCAACGTGAACGATGTTGTCGTTTTCGAAACAACGTACAACGTGGCCGATTGCGTCAGTTTCACGGATGTTCGCTAGGAATTTGTTACCTAGACCTTCACCACGAGATGCACCTGCAACTAGACCAGCGATGTCTACGAATTCCATTGTGGTAGGCAGAACTTTCTGTGGGTTAACGATCTTTGCTAGAGCATCTAGACGTAGATCTGGCACAGGAACCACACCAGTGTTTGGTTCAATGGTACAGAACGGGAAGTTTGCTGCTTCAATACCCGCTTTAGTTAGTGCGTTAAACAGAGTTGATTTACCAACGTTAGGTAGACCAACGATGCCACATTTAAAACCCATGATAGTAACCTTATTCAGCTTTGAACGTGTGGAGGCGATTTTGTGCTTTTGATAGGCCATCCTTAATTAGGATGTCTAGACAGCGCACTGATTCGTCAGCTGCGGCGTCTAGTAGCTCTTGCTCTTTCGCTGGAGCTTTGCCTAGTACAAAACCCGCCACTTTATCTTTGTGTCCCGGATGGCCAATGCCGATACGAAGACGATAAAAATCTTTGTTATTGCCCAGTTTGCTAATGGTGTCACGCAGACCATTGTGGCCACCGTGACCGCCACCTTTCTTAAATTTAGCGACACCTGGCGGTAAGTCTAGCTCGTCGTGAGCAACCATGATCTCTTCTGGCTTAATTTGGTAAAACTTCGCAAGTGCTGCGATCGCTTTGCCAGATAGGTTCATGAAGGTAGTTGGGATTAGCAAACGGAGATCCTGGCCATTGACCATAATGCGTCCTGTTAGGCCAAAGAACTTTGGTTCATTCTTCAGGGTAACGTTGTGAACGCGTGCTAGTTCTTCTACAACCCAAGCGCCCGCATTGTGGCGAGTTTTGGCGTATTCTGGTCCCGGATTAGCAAGACCAACAAGAAGTTTGATTGGTTGAGTCAAGGTTAGGATCTCTCTGGAATCTCAAAAAGCGCAGTATGATAGCACAGAATTCTCGCAGTGGGCGACCAAGGGATTTTCTGCCTATCGATACAAATAAAAAAACACCCCATAGAGGGGTGCTTTTGAAATCAGTCTAACTGAAATGTTCGGATTAGTTGAACATTGCAGAGATTGACTCTTCGTTGCTGATACGACGAATCGCTTCAGCTAGCATGCGAGAAAGGCTTAGTGTAGTTACTTTGCCAGTTGCCGCCATCTCTTTAGATAGAGAGATAGAGTCAGTTACGATAACTTGGTCAAGAACAGAGTTCTTAATGTTGTCCGCAGCGTTACCAGAGAATACAGCGTGGGTTGCGTAAGCGAATACACGCTTAGCACCGCGCTCTTTTAGCGCTTCAGCTGCTTTACATAGTGTGCCACCAGTGTCGATCATGTCATCAACGATCACACAGTCACGACCTTCAACGTCACCGATTAGGTTCATTACTTCAGAAACGTTTGCACGTGGACGACGCTTATCAACGATAGCAATATCGATATCGCCTAGTGCTTTTGCAGTTGCACGAGCGCGAACAACGCCACCTAGGTCAGGAGAAACCACTACAGGGTTTTCTAGACCACGAGATTGCATGTCTTCTAGAAGTACTGGCGTACCGAAGATGTTATCAACTGGTACATCGAAGAAGCCTTGGATTTGCTCTGCGTGTAGGTCGATAGTCAGAACGCGGTCTACGCCAACGTTAGATAGGAAATCAGCAACAACTTTTGCAGTGATTGGCACACGCGCAGAACGTACACGACGGTCTTGGCGAGCGTAGCCGAAGTAAGGAATTACTGCAGTGATACGACCTGCTGAAGCACGGCGCATTGCATCAATCATAACAACCAATTCCATTAGGTTGTCGTTAGTCGGTGCACAAGTGGATTGAATGATGAAAACATCACTACCACGAACGTTCTCGTTGATTTGAACTGCAACTTCGCCATCAGAAAAGCGAGAAACAGATGCATCACCAAGAGAGATGTAAAGACGATCAGCAATACGTTGGGCTAGTTCAGGTGTTGCGTTACCAGCAAATAGCTTCATATCAGGCACGGTGGAAACCTCGGGTTTGCGTCCAGTTTAAATAGGTCGGTGTGAGGCTGATTGGTATTCAGCCAAAGTCTCTTTTAGTGGCGAAATATTTCGCCCTTGAGCGACAAATGCCGAGACTTTATCAGAGAGTTGTGCAAGGATAGTTTCTGCTTCGGATTTGCTCGAAAATTCAGCAAAAACGCAAGATCCTGTCCCCGTCAATCTTGACGGCGCGTATTGTAGCAGCCATGAAAGTTGCTTATCAACCTCTGGGTAGAGCATTCGTACAATTTTTTCGCAATCGTTTACGCTTGGCGTGTTTAAAAGCGTTTCTAAATCGCGTTTTGGCGTATTTCGGGTCAAATCTGGATGTCTGAATATGTCGGCAGTTGCAATGGAAACGTTCGGGCGTACCACTAAATACCATTTCTCATCTGGATGGGCGGGAGAAAGTTTCTCGCCAACACCTTCAGCAAATGCGGAAAAACCACGCACAAATACTGGCACATCCGCACCAAGTGCAAGGCCAATTTCGGCTAACTCGTCATCACTCAGATTGGTTTGCCATAGGTAATTAAGCGCAACCAACGCCGTTGCTGCATTGGAAGAACCGCCGCCAATTCCGCCGCCCATCGGTAGGATCTTATGTAGATCGATATGTGCACCGTATGAGCAGTTCGCGAAACGTTGAAGTGCAGTTGCTGCTTTCCAGATCAAGTTGTCTTTTAGAGGAACACCTTCGATCTCTGGCGAAATCGTGATCTCACCAGAATCGTTTGCTTGAATGGTTAGCTCATCGCCGTGATCGACGAATTGGAATAAGGTCTGTAACTCGTGATAGCCGTTTTCTGTTCGGCCATTAATATAAAGAAAGAGATTCAATTTCGCTGGTGATGGCCAGCGGGTTGAAAGATCGATCATTGGGTGATGTTCCATTTTGTGATCACTAAATTAATTTTTACGTCAGATGTGCTCAGTCTTAACTTGTTCGGCAGCGGCAAGGTCTGCTCATGCCATTCAATGTCACCGTAACGCTGATAAGCGATGTTCCAATCATTCAAGCCAATCTGTTTATCCAGTGCTTGGAGGGTATTGGTCGGTGATAGTTGGAAAGAGTCGGCATCTGTAGGTAAGCCAAGTAGCCAATCAGGTAAATGGTCAACTGGCATCATTAAGCCGGTTAATCGGTAAATCAGTTGGTTAGCATCACGTGCGGAGAGGACTTGGTCGTCGTAAGTTTCGACCGTCGCACCTTGTGGGGTAATGGTGAGCTTTAATGCGGTTTGACCAAGTAGAGTCGTTAAACGCAATTGACTTAGAGCGGAAGAGTGCTTCCAGAAAAAATTCAGGCTTTGTCTTTGATCAGGGCCAATATAGCCAAGTTTGCCTGTAGCTTGAAAGTTATCAATGGTTTCCAGTCGCTGTTCATGCGCTTGCCACTCTACGCTGGTGACACTTTCAGGAACAGAACTACAACCCGCGAGTACTATGCTCGATAAGAGCAAGATGAGAAAGGAGCGTAAGGTCATGTTTGATGGCTTATTAATCAGTTTCATCGGTAATCGCTCACAACTATAGCATTGAAAAGCCGAGCGAAGGAAAACAAATCCGGCTTACCCTTTCAATAAATGCGTGCTTACAGTAAAATTCTGAACCTATTTTATAACCGATCTCAGAGATACCACGTTAGATGTCCTTGCTTGCTATTGGAATCAATCACAATACAGCGTCTGTTGACTTGCGAGAGAAAGTGGCGTTCGGACCCGATAAATTGGGCCCAGCACTTGAGCAACTCAGAGAGCACGAAGCCGTCAATGGCAGTGTGATTGTTTCTACCTGTAACCGTACCGAAGTGTACTGCGACGTGAAGCAAGGAGCGCGAAATAAGCTTATCGACTGGCTAGCCCAGTTCCATCAAGTTAATCAAGAAGACTTGATGCCGAGCCTTTATGTCCATGAAGAGCAAGCGGCGATTAAGCACTTGATGCGTGTTTCTTGCGGCCTTGATTCACTGGTACTTGGTGAGCCTCAGATTTTGGGTCAGGTAAAACAAGCGTTTTCTGATTCCCGAGATCATCAGGCGGTGGATACGTCGATTGATAAGTTGTTCCAAAAGACTTTTTCAGTCGCAAAACGTGTTCGAACAGAAACTGATATTGGTGGTAACGCGGTGTCGGTGGCTTATGCTGCCTGTACATTGGCGAAACACATCTTTGAATCACTGTCTGACTCAACGGTATTGTTGGTTGGTGCGGGTGAAACCATCGAACTGGTGGCGAAGCACTTAGCGTCTAACGGCTGTACTAAGATGATTGTTGCTAACCGAACGCGAGAGCGTGCTCTTGGTTTGGGTGAGCAATTTGGCGCAGAAGTGATCAGCTTGAATGAAATTCCTGACCATTTACCAAGGGCAGACATCGTCATCAGCTCAACGGCGAGTCCATTACCTATTATTGGTAAGGGCATGGTAGAGACTGCGTTGAAGAAACGTCGTCATCAGCCAATGCTTTTGGTGGATATTGCGGTCCCACGTGATGTGGAAGCGCAGGTGGGTGAATTGAGTGATGCTTACTTGTACTCGGTGGATGACTTACAGTCGATCATCGATAGCAACATCGAACAACGTAAAGTAGAAGCGATTCAAGCAGAAGCGATCGTCAGCGAAGAAAGCGCGGCATTTATGACGTGGCTGCGTTCACTCCAAGCCGTGGACAGTATTCGTGATTATCGCAAATCGGCTAACGAAATTCGTGAAGACTTACTAAGTAAGAGCCTACAATCATTGGCAACCGGTGCAGACCCAGAAAAAGTGCTGCGCGAGCTTAGTAATAAACTCACCAACAAACTGATTCACGCTCCAACTCGTGCGCTGCAAAGTGCAGCTGAGCAGGGCGAACCAGCAAAATTAACGGTTATCCGCCAGACCCTTGGTTTGGATGATCTGTAACTCACGCTTTTTATTAAGAAAACGACACTATGAAAGCCTCTATTCTGACTAAGCTAGAAACGCTAGTAGAACGTTACGAAGAAGTTCAACATCTTCTTGGTGATCCTGATGTAATTGGAAATCAGGATAAATTCCGCGCTCTATCAAAAGAGTACTCTCAGCTAGAAGAAGTTACTAAGTGCTTCCAAGCATATCAACAAGCGCAAGACGATCTTGCGGCTGCTGAAGATATGGCGAACGAAGACGACGAAGAAATGCGTGAAATGGCGCAGGAAGAAATCAAAGAAGCAAAAGAAGCGATCGAGCGTCTGACTGATGAGCTACAAATTCTTCTTCTTCCGAAAGATCCAAACGATGACCGTAACTGTTTCCTAGAAATCCGTGCAGGTGCGGGTGGTGATGAAGCGGGTATCTTCGCTGGTGACCTGTTCCGTATGTACAGCAAATACGCAGAAAAGCGTGGCTGGCGTATCGAGGTTATGTCTTCAAACGAAGCAGAACACGGCGGCTACAAAGAGATGATCGCGAAAGTGAGCGGCGACGGCGCCTACGGCGTGCTGAAGTTTGAGTCAGGCGGTCACCGTGTACAACGTGTACCAGCGACAGAATCTCAAGGCCGTGTTCATACTTCTGCGTGTACCGTAGCGGTTATGGCGGAAATCCCAGAAGCGGATCTGCCTGAAATCAAAGCAGCAGACCTAAAAATCGATACATTCCGTGCATCTGGCGCGGGTGGTCAGCACGTTAACACCACTGACTCGGCAATCCGTATTACCCACTTACCAACTGGTACAGTAGTAGAGTGTCAGGATGAGCGTTCACAGCATAAGAACAAAGCGAAAGCGATGGCAGTACTTGCTGCGCGTATCGTTCAAGCGGAAGAAGAGCGTCGTGCGGCAGAAGTGTCTGACACACGTCGTAACCTACTAGGTTCTGGTGACCGTAGTGACCGTATCCGTACTTACAACTACCCACAAGGTCGTGTTTCTGACCACCGTATCAACCTAACCATCTACCGTTTGAATGAAGTGATGGAAGGTGACCTACAAAGCTTGATCGACCCAGTTGTTCAAGAGCACCAAGCAGACCAACTAGCGGCGCTAGCTGAGAACGGCTAATCGAATGAGCCAAGTTCAATCTATTGAGCAAGCACTCAAAAGTGCGACGGCAATTCTGACAGAAGGCGGCAAAGAGTCGCCTTCTCTCGATGCAGCTGTCCTTCTTTGCCATGTCCTTGGCAAACCACGAACCTACCTACTGACCTGGCCAGAAAAAGCATTAGAAGCAGAGCAACAAGCTCAGTTCGATGACCTTTTAGCGCGACGTATTGCTGGTGAGCCTGTGGCTTACATCATCGGTGAGCGTGAGTTTTGGTCGCTGCCACTTAAAGTCTCTCCATCCACGCTGATCCCAAGACCAGACACTGAACGTTTGGTTGAAGTCGCATTGGATAAAACTTACGAGCAGACTGGACCAATTCTTGACTTGGGTACTGGCACAGGGGCGATTGCGTTAGCGCTCGCGTCTGAGATGCCGAAACGCCAAGTGATGGGCGTTGACTTAAAGCAAGAAGCAAAAGAGCTTGCCGAGTACAACGCGTCGCAGTTAAACATCAAAAATGTGACGTTTGATCAAGGTAGCTGGTTCGAACCTATTGTCAGCGGAACAAAGTTTGCTTTAATTGTCTCCAACCCACCGTATATCGACGAACAAGATCCGCATCTCTCTCAAGGTGATGTGCGATTTGAGCCAAAATCTGCGCTGGTCGCTGATGAAAATGGTTTGGCAGATATTCGCCATATCTCTGATCTTGCACGTCAATATCTGGAAGAGGGTGGGTGGCTCGCATTTGAACATGGTTATGATCAAGGCGACGCCGTTCGTGAGATCATGACGAACTTTGGTTATGAGCAAGTAGTCACGGAAAAAGACTATGGTGGTAATGACCGAGTGACGCTCGGTTGTTACAAGCCTCAAT
This sequence comes from Vibrio sp. LB10LO1, assembly GCF_010092875.1. Lineage (NCBI taxonomy): Bacteria > Pseudomonadati > Pseudomonadota > Gammaproteobacteria > Vibrionales > Vibrionaceae > Vibrio > Vibrio sp. LB10LO1. Next base: position 7,608 of record NZ_JAADJW010000057.1, on the reverse strand, counting down.
AATAACGAGCAAGTCAGCAGTAACTTATAAAAGAGAAAGAAAATGTACGTAGCTCTAAAACACATTCACTTAGTAACGATCGCATTGAGCGCGACGCTACTATCGATCCGATTCGCGTTGTTGATGATGGACTCTCCAAAACGCAACAATCGCTTCTTGAAAGTTTTCCCACACATTGTTGATACGGCGCTATTGCTGTCAGGTATCGGCCTAATCATGGTGACTGGTTTCATTCCGTTTACGGATGCTGCGCCTTGGCTAACCAACAAGATTACATGTGTGCTTGCGTACATCGCTCTTGGTTTCTTCGCTTTGAAAATGGCGAAAAACAAGCTGCTGAGAATTTTTGCCTTCTTTGGCGCTCTAGGCTGGTTAGTCATGGCCGCTAATATTGCCGTATCTAAAAATCCAAACCTATTTGGGTAATCTCAATGCTTGAGTTTTTTGACGAAGATTTTGACAACATGGCGTTGGTGGAAGGCGCGTTAGAACTGAACCATTCCATCAACCCAGACACTAATGTGCATTGGGCAAAACTTGAACTAGAACGTCTCTACGAAGAGGCCGAAGCGATTCTGGTTCATGAGACGGACGAAGAGCAGCGTTTTGACTCTTTCTTGCGCCTATTCTTTTACGAATGGGGCTTTAAAGGCGATGAACAAGAATACTTTATCTCTGACAACAGCTTTATCGACAAGGTGTTGGAGCGTAAAAAAGGCATTCCGGTAAGCCTTGGTGCCATCTTGCTTTACTTAGGCAACCGTCTTGGCTTCCCGATGAAAGGGGTGACATTCCCGACTCAGTTTTTGATCAAAGTGGATTGGATGCACAAAACACCAGACTACATTAACCCGTTTAACGGTGAGTATGTTGGTGAGAAAATCCTTCAAGCTTGGTTGATTGGTCAAGAAGGCCCACTGGCAACATTGAAGCCTGAACACTTTGAAGAAGCGGACAACCCGACAGTGATTGGTCGTTGGCTCGCGTTAATTAAAAGCGCGATGCTACGTGAAGAGCGTTACACACTGGCGCTGCGATGCACCAATCTCGCACTGACTTTCGTACCGGATGACCCATACGAGATTCGTGACCGTGGTTTCATCTTCCAGCAGTTAGAGTGTCATCAGGTGGCGGTTTCAGATTTTCAGTACTTTATTGACCAATGCCCAGACGATCCGGCATCAGAACTACTAAAATCACAAGTTAACGCCATGAGCGAAAAGCACGTTACGCTTCACTAATTTTATCGGCATGCTCAAACGGCGTGCCGAAGACAGACAAAAGAGAATCAAAATGGAACAGAAAATCGTTAATATTGGCGACATTCAGGTTGCTAACGACAAGCCATTCACCCTATTTGCAGGTATGAACGTTCTTGAGTCTCGTGATCTTGCTATGCAGATCTGTGAGCACTACGTAAAAGTGACGGACAAGCTTGGCATCCCTTACGTATTCAAGGCGTCGTTCGACAAAGCAAACCGCAGTTCTGTTCACTCATACCGTGGCCCTGGCCTGGAAGAAGGCATGAAAATCTTCCAAGAGCTGAAGGATACATTCGGCGTGAAGATCATCACTGACGTTCACACAGAAGCACAAGCTCAACCAGTGGCTGACGTCGTTGACGTTATCCAGCTTCCTGCATTCCTAGCTCGTCAAACTGACCTTGTAGAAGCGATGGCGAAAACAGGTGCGGTTATCAACGTGAAGAAACCTCAGTTCATGAGCCCTGGCCAAGTAGGTAACATCGTTGAGAAGTTTGCAGAGTGTGGTAACGAAAACATCATCCTTTGTGAGCGCGGCTCGTGTATGGGTTACGACAACCTAGTTGTAGACATGCTTGGCTTTGGTGTGATGAAAAACGCATCGAAAGGCAGCCCAATCATCTTTGACGTAACGCACTCACTACAAATGCGTGACCCATCGGGCGCGGCATCTGGCGGTCGTCGTGAGCAAACGGTTGAACTGGCGAAAGCAGGTCTAGCAACAGGTATTGCCGGTCTGTTTATTGAAGCGCACCCGAACCCAGATCAAGCACGTTGTGATGGCCCATCAGCACTGCCTCTAGACAAATTAGAACCGTTCCTAGCGCAAATGAAATCGCTAGACGATCTAATCAAGAGCTTTGCAGACATCGATATCAAATAATCGGTTACTGTGAATGTCTGAATGAAATGGTCAGCCTATGTGCTGGCCATTTTTGTATAGACACATTCATTCTGCCTCACTATCCTTTTCTCGCTTCCTTACACCACCTTGATTATGTCTATAATTTGCTTAGATTTAAGGCTATCTAACTTGTCAGCAGCAAACTGCGTCGCAGAAACATGAAATCAATATTTTAGTGTTTTACACTAGTGCTAAGTTTGCGCGTTTTAACCCAGTGAGAGGACCGTTTCTTGGCTACTGAGCGCGCAATGCAGTGGACCCCAGACGATAAAAAGGTAAAACAATGAAGCAACGCCTGATTGTAAAGACCGCTTTGAGCGCGGCTATCTTGGCAACTCTTGCCGGATGTGCAGCGCAACCAGCACACGAATGGAATGAAGACACAACTTACAAACTGACCGTACTGCACACCAACGACCACCATGGTCGTTTTTGGCAAAACAAGTACGGTGAGTACGGCATGGCGGCACGTAAGACGCTGATTGATGAACTGCGTGCAGAGATTCAAGCCGAAGGCGGTAGCGTGCTTCTACTATCAGGTGGTGATATCAACACAGGTGTGCCTGAGTCTGACCTGCAAGATGCTGAGCCTGACTTTAAAGGCATGAGCAAGATTGGTTACGACGCGATGGCACTGGGTAACCATGAATTCGATAACCCACTGGAAGTGTTGTTCAAACAGCAAGAGTGGGCAAACTTCCCAATGCTGTCTGCCAACATTTACGACAAAGAAACCGGCGAGCGTCTGTTCCAACCTTATGCCATGTTCAACAAGCAGGGCATCAAGATTGCTGTGATTGGCCTCACGACAGAAGACACGGCAAAACTGGGTAATCCAGAGTACATCGGCGAGGTTGATTTCCGCGACCCGAAAGAAGAAGCGAAAAAGCTGATTGCTGAACTAAAGCAAACTGAAAAGCCAGACCTTATCTTTGCAGTGACACACATGGGTCACTACGAAAACGGCAACCGTGGTGTGAATGCGCCTGGTGATGTGGCCTTGGCTCGCTACCTAAACGAGGGTGACTTGGACATGATTGTGGGTGGCCACTCACAAGAGCCTGTATGTATGGAAGGCCCTAATGTCATTAAGAAGAACTTTAAGCCGGGCGATGAATGTAAGCCAGATGAGCAAAACGGTACTTACATTTTGCAAGCGTACGAGTGGGGTAAGTACGTTGGTCGTGCTGATTACGAGTTCCGCAACGGCGAACTATTGATGGTGAGCTACGATCTGATTCCGGTTAACTTGAAGAAGAAAATCAAAGTGAACGGCGAGTCTCAACGTGTATTGGTTCAAGATGAAATTGCACAAGACTCGGCAATGCTGGATTTCCTTCGTCCTTACCAAGAAAAAGGTCAGGGTCAGTTGAATGTGAAAATTGCTGAATCTAACGGCAAGCTGGAAGGTGACCGCAACGTTGTTCGTTTCCAACAAACCAATCTTGGTCGTTTGATTGCAACTGCCCACATGGAGCGCGCTAAAGCGGATTTCGCTGTGATGAACTCGGGCGGTGTGCGTGATTCGATTGAGGCCGGCGATATCACCTACAAAGACGTTCTGACGGTTCAGCCATTTGGCAACATGGTGTCTTACATCGATATGTCGGGTAAAGAAGTTCTTGATTACTTAAATGTTGTAGCGACGAAGCCCGTTGATTCTGGTGCTTACGCTCAGTTTGCTGGTATCTCAATGACGGTTGAAGATGGCAAAGTATCGAATGTCTTTATTGGTGAAAAACAGCTTCGCCTAGATGGTCAATACCGCTTTACCGTACCAAGTTACAACGCGTCAGGTGGTGATGGTTACCCGAAAGTGAATACTCATCCGGGTTACGTCAACACGGGATTTACGGATGCAGAGGTACTGAAAGAGTTCTTGGAATCACACAGCCCAATTGACGTAAACGAATACGCGCCTTCTGGTGATATTGTTTACAAGTAAAAAGCGATTGACTCAAAGTCGCTGATACCATTAACTTAAAGCGCTGCTCCTCACTCAGAGGCAGCGTTTTTTTTTATAAGGAGAATCTTGATGACTCCGGCCATTAATCTTGCGAAAAAGAAAAAAGTTACACACACCATTCACCAATACGAGCACGATCCAAGAGCAGACAGCTATGGATTAGAGGCGGCTGAGGTATTGGGACAAGATCCAAAGAAAGTATTCAAAACCTTGTTGTTCTGTTTGAACGGCGAGCCAAAGAACCTTGCGGTTGCGATTATCCCAGTTGATCAAAAGTTGAACCTAAAACTGGCGGCGAAAGCAGCGAAGGGCAAAAAGGCCGATATGGCCGATCCGGAAATTGCGCAAAAGACCACAGGATATGTTGTTGGTGGGATCAGTCCCTTAGGCCAGAAAAAAGCGCTGCCAACTTTTTTACATGAGAGCGCAACAGAGCAAGACACCATCTGTGTAAGTGCAGGTAAGCGTGGTTTAGAAATCGAGTTAGCACCGAAAGATTTACTGAGTCTAACTCGCGGTCAGTTTGCCTCTCTTTGTTTGTAAAAACATGACAAATAAAAAGGACGCTCATGAGCGTCCTTTTTTGATCTTGCCAGTCAGTGAAGCATTACTTCTTCAGACTCAATGTACCACCAGTGCGTTTAGCTGGTTTGCTTGGCTTCGCGGCATTTGGATTCATGTAATGCTGCTTCGGCTTACTCGGTGATTGAGGTTTGTTTGCTGAGTGCGTATTGCTCGATGCATCTGGTTTACGCTGCGATTTACCATGCTCGCCTTGCGGTCTGCTGCGTTCACCTTGTGGTTTCGCTTTGTAATGCTCTTTTGCTGGGCGTCCATCTTCATCATCACGTTGACGACGCTGTTGGCCTTTTTTCGAGTTCGGAGCATGACGGAATTCATCCGCGTTGTTACCACGGAACGTGCGTGTTTTTTGGTTGCGGCGCGCCGTTGAACCTTGGTTCTCTTCACGACTATCGTACAGCTTCGCGTCGGTCGCTTTACGAATGTTGCGGCCTCTAGAATCTGTTTTCGATGCTTCTTCTGTGCCCACAGAGCCTTCGCACATTGCTAGGATCTCTGCCACTTCGTCGTCACTCAGGTAACGCCATTTACCGTTAGGAATGCCATCAAGTGAGATGTTCATAATACGTACGCGACGCAGCTTGAATACTTCGTAGCCTAGCGCTTCACACATACGACGGATCTGACGGTTCAAACCTTGAGTCAGTACGATACGGAAAGAGAATTTGGTCTCTTTCTCTACTTTACAAGGCAGAGTAACCGTATCGAGGATCTTCACACCGCTCGACATCTGCTTGAGGAATTCACCCGTGATTGGTTTGTCGACACGTACTACGTATTCTTTCTCGTGGTTGTTACCCGCACGCAGAATCTTGTTTACGATGTCGCCATCGTTAGTAAGGAAGATCAAACCATCGGAAGGTTTATCCAGACGACCGATAGGGAAGATACGCTTTTTGTGCCCGATGAAATCAACGATGTTACCCGGAATATCACGCTCAGTAGTACAAGTGATACCGGTTGGTTTGTTCAACGCGATGTAAATTGGTTTTTCTTTCGCTGCAACAGGGTTGCCATCAACACAAACATCATCGCCTGGCAGTACTTTTGTGCCCATCTCTGGTTGTTGACCATTAATAGTGACACGGCCTTGCTCGATAAGACGGTCTGCTTCACGACGCGAGCAAAAGCCCGTTTCGCTGATGTATTTGTTTAAGCGTTTTGCGTTGTCTTGTGACATGTGAGTCTCCTAACGTTTCACAACGGCGGTTAATAGAAGTGCCTGCTGCGAATTAAAGCAGCAAGGCGAGATAAGGTCGGGCATTCTAGCACCGAGAATCCGGTTAGCCTAAACGTTTTTGATGACGTTCACGCGTCTCCATTTTCTTTTCAGCACTCTTTCTTAATAGAACGTACACAGCACCACTGCCACCGTGGAATCGTTGTGCACTGTGAACACATTGCACTTCTCGGATTTGTTGTAGCCAACTCGCGACAAAACTCTTCATTAATGCTGGTGGATTCGAGCGTTCGCCACGGCCATGAACGATCACCACGGTACGGATATCCATCTCAATACATTGTTTGAGGAATTTAACGACTTCGTCACGCGCTTCTTTTAGCGTTTTACGGTGCAGATCAAGTCGAGCTTGGATCGGGTACTTACCAAGGCGTAGTTTGCGGTATACGCCATCTTGTACACCATCGCGTTTGAACTCGATAAAGTCATCAGGTTTGAGCATTTCTGCATGGTCAATCGACAAGTATTCAGGATCATCTTCAGTGAGCCAAATCGCGGCTTCGCGCTTCGCCAATTGAGCATCTGTCACGTGATGCACTTTTTTATGGTTAGCGGTGTCTTGGTCGATAGGTTTTACATCGCCCATCATCTGTTGGAACAGATCAAAATCGTCGTCTTGAGACATAACGGCAATCTCATAAAGAACAGGGTAGGAATAGTAAGATTATATCAATGAGTAGTGTATTGGGATCAAATAAAAAACCGGAGTGGGCAAGTAACCAACTCCGGTGCAAAGCGTTTCTAGAGCTAAGCGAGATCTAGTGAGGAGATTTGTCGTTCATAACCTTGTACACGAAGAAACCGCCGTAAAACAGCATTAGACCAATTGCCCCAAAGATTACAATCATTGACGATAGTCCCACCGCATTACCAAATAGGAGATCAAGCCAAAAGTCCATATGTTTCCTCCAAGATATTTCCGACATGGACAACGTTAATGGGTGGTGTTTTTTTGCACACTGATCTGGATCAATTATGTTGCCGAGGTTAATAATCTGTATTTTATTGTGGGTTCTTAGTCACATTTCACGTGCTAGTGTTCAGTAAATCATCAAACGAATTAAGACATTACGTTTTTTTGTAAAAAGCGCTTGCGTCTCTCTAAAGAATCCGTAATATACGCATCCGTTGACGGGGATAAGTCCTCAGTTAAACATTTCGGTGAATAGCGCAGCTTGGTAGCGCATCTGGTTTGGGACCAGAGGGTCGGGGGTTCGAATCCCTCTTCACCGACCACTTTTAGAAAGCCTGCTCAATGAGCAGGCTTTCGTCGTTTCAGCGGTCGAAAATTTGGCTTTGATAGTAGCGAACCAAATGGGGTTCGCCTGAAGTTAGAATATGGCTCTTCATCGACCGTATTAGAGAAAGCCGCAACAGAAATGTTGCGGCTTTTTGCGTTTTACGGCTTTTCTGATTCGAGAACGCTTCGCTTCGGGAACGGACTTCGTCCTTCGAGATGCGAGATAGGGAAACGCTACGCTCCGAGAGTTGGGAGCGCTTCGCTTTAGGAATCGAGAGGTACTCGTTGAGGGTATAGAGAAAAGGAATTTTTATTAAGAAGGTGTTGACGGAACTTGTTCCTAGAAAAGCAAAATAAAGTCGAATCCCGAATCCCGAATCCCGAATCCCGAATCCCGAATCCCGAATCCCGAAT
>NZ_JAADJW010000056.1:0-17727 GCF_010092875.1 Vibrio sp. LB10LO1 | reverse complement strand
ACGCGCCACTCTTTAGGGTTTCTTTTGTAGATATCCTGATATTGGGAATACCGATGTCGAAACCTGTGCGTCCTTAGCTCAGCTGGATAGAGTACCTGGCTACGAACCAGGCGGTCGGAGGTTCGAATCCTCCAGGACGCGCCACTCTTTAGAAAAAGCCTCGCTTATGCGAGGCTTTTTTGTATCTGATATTTGGCTATGAGATTCAACACCTTTCAACCGTTTTAGCGCTACCTACCCCTTTGAGATCCTGTTTCGGCGTATGATTCTGGACTCTTTTATCCAATGGCATTGCTTCGCTTAAATAGTCACTCCGAAGCTTCTGTTTGTGTTCTCTATCGCCTGACTGATGAACCGCTACCAATAGCTCCCGATAAACATTAACGAAATCATCGATGTTTAACTTTTGTTATCGGTGTGTTTGTGTTGTGTTAATTTAATCTATCTTTCTGTTTTTATTTTACTTTCTTCCTAAAGACTCTTTTCATTTTGAAATCCCAATCGCAGTTTTCATAAACACTTTAATTTAGTGTGGTTATATGTTGAGCGAACCCACTAGCGAAGTGAATTTTAGTGTAATTTGTGATCTGGGTAGTGAATAAATAATCAATATTAGAGATTATTTAAAAGCTTCCTTAAACAAAATTGACAAAATTTAACCAATCGAGATAATCCATTGGTCGGGATTTGACGCTATTAGAGTCCTGCACATTGTCAGGATGACAAAGAAAGGAAGCAACATGACGAATATAGGAAGCCTGCTAGTAGATGCGGCCACCCTGATGCTAACAGGGATGGCGGTCGTATTTATTTTCCTCACCATTCTAGTTTATCTCGTTCGGCTATTGTCGAAATTGGTACCGGAAGAAGTACCTGCGCCGATCGCAGCACCGAAAACAAATACCAACATTCAACCAACCTCTTCTGCTGTTAGTCCACAAGTAGTGGCGGCGATCTCGGCTGCGATTCATAAACATCGCGCCTCTGTCGCGAAGTAGCCGAAAGATAGGATTAAAAAGGAGTTTAAGAGCATGTCTAAACCACTCGCTATCACTGATGTGGTCCTTCGTGACGCCCATCAATCCCTGTTTGCTACGCGTATGCGTATCGAAGATATGCTGCCTATCGCAGCTGAGTTAGATAAGGTTGGTTACTGGTCTTTAGAGACCTGGGGTGGCGCAACATTTGATGCGTGTATCCGTTTCTTGGGAGAAGACCCATGGGAGCGCCTACGCGAATTAAAAAAAGCGATGCCAAACACACCAATGCAAATGCTACTACGTGGTCAAAACCTTTTAGGATACCGTCATTATGCTGACGACGTAGTAGAGAAGTTTGTTGAGCGTGCTCATGCCAATGGTATGGACGTGTTCCGCATCTTTGATGCAATGAATGACGTACGTAACTTCCAAAAAGCGGTGAAAGCTGCAGTAGATGTCGGTGCTCACGCACAAGGTACCTTGTCTTACACCACCAGTCCGGTGCATAACACGGATACTTGGGTTGATCTGGCTAAACGCCTTGAAGATCTGGGTTGCCACTCTCTGTGTATTAAAGACATGTCTGGCCTACTTAAGCCGTACGAAGCAGAAGAGCTGATCACGCGTATCAAAGCATCTTGTGATGTGCCTCTTGCGCTTCACTGCCATGCAACCACAGGGCTTTCTACGGCGACTGCAGTGAAAGCGGTGGAAGCGGGTATCGATATTCTTGATACTGCGATTTCGTCTATGAGTTGTACATACGGCCATACGCCTACTGAGACAGTGGTTGCGATGCTGCAAGGCACAGAGCGTGATACTAATCTGAAACTCGACCAAATCGAGCCTATCGCGGCTTACTTCCGTGAAGTACGTAAGAAATACGCCAAGTGGGAAGGTCAGCTAAAAGGTGTGGATTCACGCATTTTGATCGCTCAAGTTCCGGGTGGCATGTTGACCAACATGGAAGGTCAACTAAAAGAGCAAGGTGCTGCGGATCGTATTGATGAGGTACTGGAAGAGATCCCTCGTGTACGTGAAGATCTTGGTTTTATCCCGTTGGTAACACCGACGTCTCAGATCGTTGGTACTCAAGCGGTAATCAACGTGCTGACAGGTGAGCGTTATAAGAGCATCACCAAAGAAACAGCGGGTGTTCTTAAAGGTGAATACGGTGCAGCGCCTGCTCCTGTTAATACAGCACTTCAAGCAAAAGTGCTGGATGGCAAAGAAGCAATTACATGCCGCCCTGCAGATTTGCTTGAAGCGGAAATGGAAACCTTAACGGTTGATTTGATGGAGAAAGCGCAATCTGAAGGTATTAAGCTCGCAAGTGAACGTGTTGATGACGTGCTTACTTACGCGCTGTTCCCTCAAGTTGGCCTGAAATTCCTGAAAAATCGTGGTAATCCAGATGCCTTTGAACCAGCCCCAACGCTAGAAGCTGCGAAGCCTGCTGCTGCACCAGCAGCACAACCTGTATCTGGTGGCGTTGAAACTTACAGCGTGCGCGTTGATGGCCAAGTGTATGCAGTGGAGGTAGGCCCTCAAGGTCAATTAACTTCTGTGACGCCAAATGCAGCAACTGTACCTGCTCAACCTGCAGCGCCGAGTGCACCTGCAAATAGTGCCGCTGAAGCGGTGCCAGCCCCTCTTGCGGGCAACATCTTTAAAGTCAATGTTCAACCGGGTGCTGAAGTTGTGGAAGGTGACGTTCTCCTTATCTTAGAAGCGATGAAGATGGAAACTGAAGTTCGTGCAGCACGTGGTGGGGTAGTTCAAGAACTGAACGTGAAAGAAGGTGATGCCGTTACGGTTGGTTCGCCACTGTTGAGTCTAGCGTAAGGGAGTATCATGGACGGATTGATGACCCTATGGTCAGAAACAGGGATCGCTAACTTTGAGTTTGGCCAAATCTGTATGATGCTGGTTGGCTGTGCCTTGCTGTTTTTAGCGATTAAAAAAGGCTTTGAGCCCTTACTGTTATTACCAATTGGCTTTGGTGCCATCTTAGCGAACATTCCCAACGCTGGCTTTACCGATCCGGGCGGTTTGCTGTACTACGTCTACTACATCGGGATTGAATCGGGTGTATTCCCGCTGCTGATCTTTATGGGTGTAGGTGCAATGACAGACTTTGGTGCTTTGATTGCAAACCCGAAGACCTTGTGGCTGGGTGCTGCGGCACAGTTTGGTATTTTTGCGACGCTATTTGGCGCGATCTTACTGAACTATGTACCGGGTATGGAGTTCTCTATGGCGGATGCATCGTCTATCGCGATCATCGGTGGTGCAGATGGCCCGACGGCAATCTTCTTAGCGAGTAAACTGTCTCCGGATTTGCTAGGCGCGATTGCAGTTGCAGCATACAGCTACATGGCTTTGGTGCCGATCATTCAGCCGCCAATCATGAAAGCTCTAACAACCAAAGAAGAGCGTCAAATCAAGATGGCTCAGCTTCGTCACGTGGGCAAATGGGAGAAAGTATTGTTCCCACTTGCTGTACTACTAATGACGATTCTGTTCTTACCTTCGGCAACGCCTTTGGTTGGTATGTTCTGCTTGGGTAACTTGATGCGTGAAGCAGGCGTCGTGGATCGCTTATCTAAAACGGCGCAAAACGAGCTGATCAACATCGTGACCATCTTCTTGGGTCTTGGGGTTGGCTCTAAGCTACAAGCCGAACAGTTCTTGAATATAGAAACGCTAGGTATCTTAGGGTTAGGTGCAGTAGCTTTCAGTATCGGTACTGGTGCAGGTGTTCTGATGGCGAAGCTCCTGAACAAGTTCTCGAAAGAAGACATCAACCCACTTATCGGTGCGGCAGGGGTTTCTGCGGTACCAATGGCGGCACGTGTTGTGAACAAGGTTGGCCTAGAAGCGAACCCGCAAAACTTCCTACTGATGCACGCAATGGGACCAAATGTAGCTGGCGTACTAGGTTCGGCTGTGGCGGCAGGTATCTTGCTGGCACTCGTAGGGTAGTCAGTAATCCTGAGTAAATTGGTTGATAATCAATGACAGAGAATTATCCACCAATTTACAAATTGGCGATTAACTTCGGCAAACAAAATGGTTTATAGTCAAAGGGATGCTTTTCGCATCCCTTTTTGTTTTCTGTCAGGGAATGGGTTATGGAACACAAACAGATAGCGATTACCGAGTTCGGCAATGCGGAAGTTCTTGCAATTCAAACTGCGTCAACGCCGACGCCTCAAGCAGGGGAAATCCTCGTTAAAGTGGCTTATTCAGGCGTCAATCCTATTGATGTCAAAACACGAGCAGGACTCGGCTGGGCTGCCGCGCAAAACAAAGATAACTTACCTTGGGTTCCCGGTTATGACATCTCTGGCAAAGTCGAGTCATGTGGAGAGGGGACATCGCGCTTTAATGAAGGTGATGAGGTGGCCGGGTTTATTGGCTTCCCAGTTCGAGGTGGTGGCTATAGTCAATATGTTTGTGTTCCCGAATCGGAGCTGAGTCATGTACCGAATACCGTGATATTAGAAGCAGCAGCGGCGCTACCCTTAGCTGGGCAAACGGCGGCTCAAGCCTTAAGCAAAGCCAATGTGACGGAAGGTGACCGCGTTTTAATTCTTGCTGGTGCGGGTGGTGTTGGTCATATAGCGGTACAAATTGCAGTAGCGACGAAAGCAGAAGTGTTTACCACTTGTAGTGAACGAAATTTAGACTACCTCGCCACACTTGGCGCTCACGCAGTGAACTATCAATTTGCCCCAGTGTCAGAACGTGTTGAAGATGTGGATGTTTTGATTGATCTTGTTGGTGGCGATGCTGCTTTAGATGCCCTCAAATGTCTGACTGATAACGCTCGTGTCATTACGGTGCCTACCATTACCGCAGAGCTGATTTGTGAAAAAGCTAAACTATTGGGTTTTGAAGCCAGCGGTATGTTAGTCGAGCCTGAACGTGAGCAATTAGATACCCTACTTTACATGGTTGGGGTTGGATTGCTGAAAACTGAAATACAGCAGGTTTATCCGATGAATGAGGTTGTTGACGCTCACAAACAAGTTGAGTCGGGGCGGACGCGAGGCAAGGTCTTGCTTGATATGACATGTTAGAGGCATTTAATGCTGCCTTTGAAAACTTAGCACTCTGGTTTTCTGACTCCGCATTATGGGTGTTGTTCATGACAGGCTTTCTCAGCGCCACTTTATTACCTGGTGGCTCTGAGGCTGGATTGATTGCCACCTTATCGTTAAACCAATACTCAGTTTCTTCCATCATTATTGTTGCCACCATTGGTAATACCCTTGGCGGTCTTACTAACTATTGGCTTGGGTTGTGGATTCCAAATAAAACCCAAGATGAGAAGCACGCTCATACCGCATTGAAGTGGTTATCCAAATATGGGTATTGGGGATTGTTTTTTAGCTGGTTACCAGTGATTGGTGACCCGCTATGTTTAGCGGCAGGATGGTTAAGGATGAAATTTCTGCCGTGTTTGGTTCTTATATTTTTAGGCAAAGCCGCAAGGTATAGCTTGTTGGCCGCCATCTATCTCGGTTTATTTTAAGGAAAGCGCATGAGAATGTTTTGGGTAAGCGCGTGCTCACTATTAGTGATCACGGGCTGTGCATCAAACTCCCCTGTATCATCACTGCCTGATGGAGTTACTTTCGTCGAGTCATCGAAAGCGGAAGAAGGCAAAGTGAAAATCCCATACCAGAAATATCAACTCGATAACGGCCTTACGGTGATTCTGGCACCAGAAGACTCAGACCCATTGGTTCACGTTGATGTGACTTACCACGTAGGTTCAGCGCGTGAAGAAATTGGTAAGTCAGGTTTCGCTCATTTCTTTGAGCACATGATGTTCCAAGGCTCAGAGAATGTGGGTGATCAAGAGCACTTCAAAATTATTACGGAAGCGGGTGGCACACTGAACGGCACCACTAACCGTGACCGCACTAACTACTTCGAAACCGTACCAGCTAACCAGCTAGAGAAAATGCTGTGGTTAGAGTCGGATCGTATGGGCTTCTTGTTGGATGCGGTATCACAGCGTAAGTTTGAGATCCAACGCTCTACTGTGAAGAACGAACGTGCCCAACGTTACGATAACCGTCCGTATGGTTTGATGTGGGAACGTATGGCTGAAGCGCTGTACCCTGAAGGCCACCCATATTCATGGCAGACCATCGGTTATGTTGAAGATCTTGATCGCGTTGATGTGAACGATCTGAAAGCTTTCTTCCTACGTTGGTATGGTCCAAACAACGCGGTATTGACCATTGGTGGCGATATCGATGTTGAACAAACGCTGGCGTGGGTGAATAAATACTTCGGCTCTATCCCTCGTGGTCCTGAAGTGGAAAATGCACCTAAGCAGCCTGCGAAACTAGCAGAAAGCAAATTCATCACCTTAGAAGACCGTATTCAGCAACCTATGGTCATGGTGGCATGGCCGACAACCTACAACGGTGAAGCAAATCAAGCGTCGCTAGATACGCTATCAAGTGTACTAGGTAGTGGCACTAACAGTGTGCTTTATCAAGACTTAGTTAAAACCCAGAAAGCAGTCGATGCAGGATCGTTCCATGATTGTGCTGAGCTGTCGTGTAACTTCTATGTCTACGCGATGGGAGACTCTGGTGACAAAGGCGATCTTACTAAGTTGTATGATGAGTTGATGGCATCGCTTGATAAGTTTGCCAAAGGCGGCGTAACCAAAGATCGCCTTGAACAATTGAAAGGCAAAACGGAAGCTGATGCGATTTTTGCTCTAGAAAGTGTGAAAGGTAAAGTAACGCAACTGGCGTCGAATCAAACGTTCTTTGGTAAACCGGATCTGATTGAAGGGCAACTTGAACAGCTTCGTGCGGTGACGCCTGAATCCGTAGAGAAAGCATACAGTGATTTCATTCAAGGTAAGAACAAGGTAACGCTGAGCGTTGTGCCACGTGGTAAGACCGAACTTGCGGTAAAACCTGCGACGTTTGTGACACCAAAGCGTACTTTGCCAGAGTACGAAAAGATTACTGATGACCAATTGGCGTACCGTCGAGCGACGGATAACTTCGATCGCTCTGTGCAGCCGCCTGTTGGTGCCCCAGTAGAAGCAACCATGCCGAAGTTGTACGACATCCACTTCAAGAATGGCTCTGAGTTACTGGGGACCATGAGCAGCGAGACACCAACCGTGACCATGCAGTTTAGCTTGCCAGCAGGGACACGCTTCGTTGAGAAAGGTAAAGAGGGTCTTGCTCAGTTGACCGCGGCGATGCTGCAAGAAGGCACGACAAAACATTCAGCTGAAGAAATTCAAGCAGAGCTGGACAAGTTAGGCAGTGTGATTGCTGTTGATGCGACGGGGTACACCACAGACATCAGCGTTTCTTCTCTGGAGAAAAACCTAGCGCCAACGCTAAAGATTGTCGAAGAAATGTTGCTATCGCCAGCATTTAAGCAAGAAGACTTCGACCGCGTAAAAGCTCAAGCACTAGAAGGTTTGGTGTATGAACATCAAAAACCAAGCTGGATGGCATCGCAGGCAAGTCGCCAAGTGCTGTATGGCGATTCTATCTTTGCGCGTCCAAAAGATGGCACCAAAGCAGGATTGAAGGCTCTGACGCTGGATGATGTGCGTGACTTCTATTCGAAGCACTACACGCCACAAAGTGCCCAGATCATTGCGGTTGGTGATATCAATAAAGCGGATGTAGAGAAGCAGTTGTCTTTCTGGGCGAACTGGGAAGACGAAGCAGCACCATTGTATGCGCCACAAGCTATCGCGCCATTGGGTTCGCAAAAAGTACATTTGGTTGATAAGCCAGGCGCACCACAGAGTGTCGTCATGATGGTTCGTCAAGGTATGCCTTACGATGCTACGGGTGATTTCTACTTGGGACAGCTGGCAAACTTTAACTTAGCGGGTAACTTTAATAGCCGTATCAACCAAAACCTTCGCGAAGACAAAGGCTACACTTATGGTGCCTATGGTTATTTCTCCGGCAACGTAGAAACAGGTTCTGTTGTCTTTACAGCGCAAGTGCGTGCAGATTCAACGGTTGCGTCTATCATCGAGATGGAGAATGAGCTGAACGAGTTCTCACAATCGGGCATGACTGACGATGAATTGAAATTTATGCGCCAAGCGGTCGGTCAAAAAGATGCACTGAAATACGAGACGCCAACACAGAAAGGCAAACTCATCAGTGATATTTTGAAATACAACCTAGATAAAGATTACTTACAGCAACGCAACGCTATTGTTGAGACTGTCGATAAGCAGACGCTCAACGCTCTAGCTGAAAAATGGTTTGACCCGAATGACTATCAGATAGTCGTTGTCGGGGATGCGAAATCCCTTCGCCCTCAACTAGAAAAGTTAGGGAAAGACGTGGAAGAGCTTGAAATCATTCGATAGAGTACACATTTAATAGCGGAGAGGAGACTCTCCGCTATTCGTTTCTAACTAGATAAATGACTTTTTGATGGGTTATTTATCTAGATGGATTATATATCAATAACTTAGCTTTCACTTGCCACGCTTGGCGAGTGTCCTGCTCCCAATATAAGCGAACCTCATTTTGACTGATTTTGCTGCGCGACTAAAACAAGTTGCATCAAACCCAGAAGTATTTAAGCAGTTTGGACGCGGTGTTGAGCGAGAAACTTTGCGCTATCGTCAGGATGGACACCTAGCAACAACACCTCACCCAGAGGGTTTGGGCTCAGCGTTCACAAACAAATGGATCACGACCGACTTTTCTGAGTCCCTACTGGAATTCATTACGCCAGTATCACACGAGATCCCTGAATTAATGGGGCAGTTGAAAGACATTCATCACTTCACGCAAACCAAAATGGGTGAAGAGAAAATGTGGCCACTTTCAATGCCATGTTACGTGGGTAGCGAGGATGATATTCAGCTCGCTCAATATGGCTCATCAAACTCAGCTAAAATGAAAACGCTTTACCGTGAGGGCCTAAAACGCCGTTACGGTAGCTTGATGCAAATTATCTCGGGCGTGCATTTTAATTTCTCTTTCCCTGAGTCATTTTGGGACGCCTTGCATGGTGAACAAGATGAAGAAGCACGCCAAGACACGAAATCAGACGCGTACTTTGCGCTGATTCGCAACTACTACCGCTTTGGCTGGATGATCCCGTACTTCTTTGGTGCGTCACCGGCACTGTGTGGCTCGTTCATTCAAGGTCGTGAAACCGATCTACCATTTGAAAAAATTGGCGGGACTTTATTCCTACCAAAAGCGACCTCTCTGCGTCTAAGTGATCTCGGTTACACCAACAGCGCTCAAAGCGTGCTTAAGATTGGCTTTAATTCTATCGACCAGTATCTTGATGGTTTAAGTGACGCGATTCGACGTCCATCCGAAGAGTTTGCTGAGATTGGCGTGAAAGTGGATGGTGAGTACCGTCAGCTGAACTCAAACATTCTGCAAATTGAGAATGAACTTTACGCCCCAATTCGTCCGAAGCGCGTAACGAAGAGCGGTGAAAAACCTTCTGAAGCCTTGCAGCGTGGCGGTGTGGAATACATTGAAGTTCGCTCGTTAGATGTGAACCCATTCAGTGCCGTTGGCGTGAGTGAAGAGCAAGTACGCTTCCTTGATTTATTCCTAACGTGGGCAGCGCTTTCTGACTCAGACCCAATGGACAACTGTGAGCTTGAATGCTGGCGTGACAACTGGAACAAGGTGATTGTCTCTGGTCGTGAGAAAGGCTTGATGCTGCAAATCGGTTGCCAAGGCGAGCGTCTATCTCTGCAAGATTGGGCACACCGAGTGTTCGCTGATCTTCGCCAGATTGCGGTTGAAATGGATAGTGCGGCTGGTGGTAATGCGTACCAAGCGGTTTGCGACAAACTAGAATCTTGGATTGATGAACCAGAGCTGACCATTTCTGGCCAACTGCTTGAATTAACAAAAGAGCACGGCGGTTTAGGTAAAGTGGGTTGTGCGCTTGGTATGAAGTTCCGTGAAGAAAACCTAGCACACAGCTATGAGCAATATTCAGCTGACGCTATGGAAACGGAAGTTGCGACATCGGTAGAGAAGCAAAAACAAGCAGAGCAAAGTGACACGTTATCCTTCGATGATTTCTTAGAAGATTACTTTGCTTACCTAAAACAATAATCAGTAGTAAGGACAGGGATTGGACATTAAGCCGTTAGTCGTGTCTGTGCTTGGGAGCGTGATGTTAGCCGGTTGTGCGACTGCGCCCCCAAAGCAACAAGACAACCTATGTGAAATATTCCGAGAAAAATCTGGTTGGTATGAAGATGCCAAAGATATGGAAGAAGAGTGGGGCACGCCAATCAACGTGGCCATGGCGATCATTAAGCAAGAAAGTAGCTTTCGCCACGACGCTCGACCACCAAAAGATTATATTCTTGGCTTTATTCCATGGGGGCGTGTAAGCAGCGCATACGGCTATGCCCAGGCTCAAGATCCTGCTTGGGATGATTTCCAAGATGCAACGGGACAAGGCGGTTCACGTACTAACTTTGACGACTCCATGATGTTTGTCGGTTGGTATACCCATGAAACTCGTCGCCAATTGGGCATCTCGTTGTGGGATCCTTACAACCAGTACCTTGCCTATCACGAGGGGCGTGGCGGTTACAAACGTGGAACTTATAACAGCAAACCAAGCTTGATTAAGGTTGCAAGACGCGTAGAGCAAACCGCAAAGACATATGGCTGGCAGCTGAAACAATGTCGTCAGGAATTAGAAGACAACAGCGGCTGGTTCTTTTAGCTCATCTAATTGACTTTTAGGTGAGGGAATGAACAAAAAATAACGACCAATACTTGAGAGTGTTGGTGATTACAATCAGGAGAGATGTAATGCCTTTATTAGACAGCTTTACCGTAGACCACACGCGCATGAATGCACCAGCGGTTCGTGTGGCTAAAACGATGCAAACTCCAAAAGGAGACACCATCACGGTATTCGACCTACGTTTCACTGCTCCAAACAAAGACATCCTTTCTGAGAAAGGAATTCATACATTAGAGCACTTGTACGCAGGCTTTATGCGTAATCACCTAAATGGTGACAGCGTTGAGATCATTGATATCTCACCAATGGGTTGCCGTACTGGTTTCTACATGAGCTTGATTGGTACGCCTTCAGAGCAGCAAGTGGCTGACGCTTGGATTGCCGCGATGGAAGACGTACTAAAAGTAGAAAACCAAAACAAGATCCCTGAGCTGAACGAATACCAATGTGGTACAGCAGCGATGCACTCTCTGGATGAAGCTAAGCAAATCGCGAAGAACATTCTAGAAGCGGGTGTGGCGGTGAATAAGAATGATGAATTGGCACTGCCAGAGTCAATGTTGAAAGAGCTACGTATCGACTAACTTAGCTTTTAGTTTCGACAGCTGAAAACAAAAGAGCCTGACAATGTCAGGCTCTTTTTTGTTGATTGGAATATTGGAAGTGGTGTACTTAACTGCTCTTTTTCAGCTTTGGATACACCTTCACCAGCTTGATTCGGTTCTCTTCAATATCGACAATTTCCATTGGATGCCCAGCGACTTGAACGCTTAAGTGGCTTTCTGGAATATCTTCTAAATGCTCCAGAATCAGACCATTCAAAGTTCGTGGGCCGTCGGTTGGTAGTTTCCACTTCAAGCCTTTGTTGATATCACGAATGTTGGCGCTGCCTTCAATCAAGAAGCTGCCATCACCTTGCGGAGTAATTTCTTCCGATAAACTTGGTGCGATAGAAGTGGTAAATTCGCCAACGATCTCTTCCAAGATATCTTCCAACGTCACTAGGCCGTTAATGTCGCCATACTCATCGACAATCAAGCCGATACGCTGTTTGTTGCGTTGAAACTTCAACATTTGCACGTTCAGAGGTGTGCCCTCTGGGATGTAATACACCTCATCGGCAGCACGCAGTAGCGTTTCCTTGTTGAATTCGTTCTTTTCTAGCATCAAGCGGTACGCTTCACGAAGGCGCAGCATGCCAACCACTTCATCAATCTGATCACGATACAGCACAATACGACCGTGTGGAGAGTGAGTCAGCTGACGGACGATAGATTTCCAATCGTCATTGATGTCGATCCCCGTGATCTCATTACGTGGCACCATGATGTCGTTCACGGTGACGTGCTCCAGATCCAGAATCGAAACCAGCATGTCTTGGTGGCGACGAGGAATAAGGCCACCCGCTTCGTTGACCACGGTACGCAGTTCTTCTGAGCTTAAGTGATCTTCAGTGGTGTGATCCGCTTTCACGCCAATCAAACGAATAAAGCCGTTGGTAATGAAGTTCACCAGCATCACCAGTGGTGACAGTATCTTCATCAGAATAGTAAGAAGGATACTACTAGCGTAAGAAACACGCTCTGGGTAAAGCGATGCGATGGTTTTCGGCGTGACTTCGGCAAACACCAAGACAACCATGGTGAGTGCACCTGTTGCTATCGCGACACCTAAATCACCATACAAACGCATACCAAGAATGGTTGCGATGGCAGAGGCTAGGATATTCACGAGGTTGTTGCCGATAAGGATGAGACCAATCAGGCGATCTGGGCGGTCTAGTAGTTTTTCGACTCGCTTGGCCCCTTTATGCCCATTATTGGCTAAGTGCTTTAAGCGGTAGCGGTTCAAAGACATCATCCCTGTTTCTGAACCGGAGAAGTAACCTGATATGACGATAAGACACGCGAGTAGCGCAAATAAGATACCCGTAGATATGTCGTCCAAAACGCTGCTGTTCCTTGTATGTGTTTGGTTAATTTATGACCGAGCTTGGCCATTAAGTCAATGGAATAAGGGGTACTCTATTTTATTTGCCCATCAATATAAAGGATAAGGAGCACAAGGCTCCTTATTAATAGCAATTTTATAGATGGAGAACATCAACTTAAAATGATCTCTTTCACAAAGCGACTACCGAAGTATGCCAAGGTTAACAATGTCGCTCCCGCAACGGCAAACCAGGTAACCTTCTTACCACGCCAGCCTTTCTGGTAGTGTCCCCAAAGCAGAATCGAGTACACAATCCAAGCGATGAAAGAAAGAATGCCTTTGTGTGCTTTACCCTGGGCAAACATGTCTTGCACGAAGACAAAGCCAGTCAATAGGGTGCCTGTCAGTAGCAAATTACCAATCAAGATAATCTTGAACAGTTGGCGCTCAACCATCATTAAAGGTGGCAAGTTCGGGTTGATTGCTAATGACTTCTTCGCTTTAAGCTTGTGATCGAGCCACGCCAATTGCAGTGCGTAAAGCGCACCAATGGTTAAAGTCGCGTAGGAGAACAACGCAAAAGAAATGTGAATAAGTAGCTTAGGGTCGTTTTCTAAATGCTTAATAAAGGTGCTTGGTAAGAACGTAGCAGCAGTTAAATTGATGGCAGCAAAGCTATAAACCACAGGAAGAAGGAACCATAGGCGGTTCTTTAGCATCGCCACACTCATTACCAGCGAAATAATAAAGCTGATCAAAGAGGCAACATTAAGAATGCTGAGGTTTTGTCCTGAACCGTCGAAAATCAGATCACTCAGAATCCAAGCGTGAAAAACCAACGCACATGCCGCGCTGGCAAATACGGTTTTCGCTTTGATTCCAGACTGCTGAGAGAGTCCGGGAATGATGGTCGCAATTGCCAAAACGTAAAGAATGGCGGCTGCGATGGCAATTAAGCTATCCATGAATCTTAAGAGTTATTGTGCACAATGGTGAAAATTATACCTTGCATTACTCTTTGGGGCTATGGGCGATGCCTCATCAATCACGAGAGATGAGATATTGAAATTAACGAGTTAGCCCTCAAGTTAAGGATAAGAGCAGTATTCGGGTATGACTGTGACGTTGGCTAAGGTATACTCACACTAATTAATCGCCATTTTAGCGAAGAGACAAAGATGTTTGAGAATTTAACGGATCGATTATCCAAAACGCTGAAGAATATCAGTGGCAAAGGTCGTCTGACCGAAGACAACATTAAAGAAACCCTACGTGAAGTACGCATGGCACTATTGGAAGCGGACGTTGCGCTTCCTGTTGTACGTGAATTTGTAAACCGCGTTAAAGAAAAAGCGGTTGGCGTAGAAGTTTCTAAATCCCTAACGCCGGGCCAAGAATTCATCAAGATCGTTCAAGCTGAGCTTGAAGCGGTAATGGGGGAGTCTAACGAAGCGCTTAACCTAGCAGCACAGCCGCCAGCAGTACTTTTGATGGCAGGTCTACAAGGTGCGGGTAAAACCACATCGGTAGGTAAGCTATCTAAGCTTCTGAAAGAGCGCGATAAGAAGAAAGTCTTGGTTGTGTCTGCCGACGTTTACCGTCCTGCGGCGATCAAACAGCTAGAAACCCTAGCATCAGACATCGGTGTCGACTTCTTCCCATCTTCACCAGATCAAAAGCCACTTGATATTGCTAACGCAGCAATTGACCACGCGAAGAAGAAATTCTACGACGTATTGATTGTCGATACCGCGGGTCGTTTGGCTATCGATGAAGAAATGATGGGTGAGATTAAAGATCTTCACTCAGCGATTAACCCGGTTGAGACGCTGTTCGTTGTTGATGCAATGACAGGTCAAGATGCGGCGAACACAGCAAAAGCATTCGGTGATGCGCTACCGCTAACTGGTGTGATTCTGACTAAAGTGGATGGTGATGCACGTGGTGGTGCGGCGCTATCGGTTCGTCATATCACGGGTAAGCCAATCAAATTCCTAGGTGTGGGTGAAAAGACCGATGCACTAGAACCGTTCCACCCTGATCGTGTTGCATCGCGTATTCTAGGCATGGGTGACGTACTGTCACTGATTGAAGACCTACAACGCAATGTTGACCAAGAAAAAGCAGAGAAACTAGCGAAGAAGTTCAAAGAGAAGAAAGGTTTTGACCTTGAAGACTTCCGTGAACAGCTAGGTCAGATGCAAAACATGGGTGGCATGATGGGTATGCTAGACAAGCTACCAGGTATGTCTCAGCTACCATCAGACGTAAAAGACAAAGTCGATGACAAGATGTTCAAGCAAATGGAAGCGATCATCAGCTCAATGACAATGAAAGAACGTCAACGTCCTGAAATCATCAAAGGTTCGCGTAAAAAGCGTATCGCTGCAGGTTCAGGTGTACAGGTTCAAGACGTTAACCGTCTACTGAAGCAGTTCACCCAAATGCAGAAGATGATGAAGAAAATGCAGAAGGGCGGCATGAAAGGCATGATGCGTAACATGCAAGGCATGATGGGCGGTATGGGTGGCGGCGGTGGCTTCAACCCATTTGGTCGTTAAACGATTGCCTAGACTTTAGTTTCAGGGTGTTAGCTACATCACAAACTTGAATTTCAATTTATGTTGGTGAAAAAGTAACTAAACCCTTGCATTGCTCCGGGATAAGAGTAAAATTCCGGAGCTTTATTTTGGCACGAGACCCCAGATTGTTCAGCTTTTTGGACGATTATTGGGGTTAATTTTATTTTTGAGAAAGCAAAGAGGACGACATGGTAACCATTCGTTTGGCACGTCACGGCGCTAAAAAGCGTCCATTTTATCAAATCGTAGTAGCGGACAGCCGCAACGCTGCAACTGGCCGTTTCATCGAGAAAGTTGGTTTCTTTAACCCAACTGCACAAGGTCAAGAAGAAGGTCTACGTCTAGACCTAGACCGCGTTAACCACTGGGTTGGCCAAGGCGCGTCTCTATCTGACCGCGTTGCTAAGCTAGTTAAAGACGCTCAAAAAGCGGCTTAATTTTACTTTAGAAGTAGAAACTAGTTTATGTCGATGAAAGGTAAAGAAACAATGAGCAACGAAAAGATTGTTGTAGGCAAGTTTGGTGCTACTTACGGCATTCGTGGTTGGCTTAAAGTTTTTTCCTACACAGACAATGCTGAAAGCATTTTCGATTACAGCCCTTGGTTTATTAACCAAAAGGGTACGTGGGTTGAGTACAAAGTAGAAAGCTGGAAGCGCCATAACAAAGGTATGGTGGCTAAGCTGGAAGGTCTGGATATTCGCGAAGACGCGCATTTACTGACGAACTTTGAAATTGCTATTGACCCTGCGGTACTGCCTGAATTGTCAGAAGATGAGTTCTACTGGCGTGAATTGTTTGGGATGCAAGTAGTAACCACTAAAGGTTACGATCTAGGTGTCGTATCTGACATTCTAGAAACTGGCTCAAACGATGTTCTGGTTGTTAAAGCAAATCTAAAAGATGCTTTCGGGCAGAAGGAACGATTAATTCCGTTCCTTGAAGAGCAAGTGATCATCAAAGTTGATCGCGAAGCTCAACGGATCGAAGTTGACTGGGATCCTGGATTCTAATCTCCAAAATTACAGAGCGAGATAAACATGTGGGTTGGCGTTATTAGCCTTTTTCCTGAAATGTTCCGTTCTGTTACTGATTTTGGGGTAACAGGTCAAGCGGTTAAAAAAGGTCTTTTGTCAATTGAGACTTGGAATCCTCGCGATTTCACTCACGACAAACATCGCACTGTCGATGACCGACCTTACGGTGGTGGTCCTGGTATGTTAATGATGGTTCAGCCTTTGCGCGATGCCATTCATACCGCGAAAGCAGCCTCACCGGGTAAGACGAAAGTCATTTACCTTTCTCCTCAAGGTCGCAAGCTCGACCAGAAAGGAGTCGAAGAACTGGCAGCGAATGAGAATTTACTTCTGATTTGTGGTCGTTACGAAGGGGTAGATGAGCGCATCATTCAATCTGAAGTCGACGAAGAATGGTCGATTGGTGATTTTGTGATGACGGGTGGTGAGATACCAGCCATGACGTTGATCGATTCTGTCTCTCGGTTTGTTCCGGGTGTACTAGGGGATTTCGCGTCAGCAGAAGAAGATTCTTTTGCAAATGGCTTGTTAGATTGCCCTCACTATACGCGTCCAGAAGTATTGGATGACAAAGAGGTACCAGCGGTACTGATGTCAGGCAATCACAAGGACATTCGTCAATGGCGACTAAAACAGTCGCTGGGCCGAACTTGGCTTAGAAGACCAGAGCTCCTGGAAAACCTAGCTCTGACTGACGAACAGGAACAATTACTTGCTGAGTTCATTAGTGAACATAACGCAAAGTAACCTAATTTATTTAGTATCAGTTTATTCTAGGAATTTAAAAAATGAGTAACATCATCAAAGCTCTTGAAGAAGAGCAAATGAAATCAGACCTACCTAAATTTGCACCAGGTGACACTGTTGTAGTTCAGGTTAAAGTTAAAGAAGGTGACCGTGAGCGTCTACAGGCTTTCGAAGGCGTTGTAATCGCAATCCGTAACCGTGGTCTTCACTCTGCTTTCACTGTACGTAAGATCTCTAACGGTGAAGGTGTTGAGCGTACGTTCCAAACACACTCTCCAATCGTTGATAGCATCGAAGTTAAACGCCGTGGTGCAGTACGTCGTGCCAAGTTGTACTACCTACGTGAGCGTTCTGGTAAGTCTGCTCGTATCAAAGAGAAACTTGCTAAGAAGTAATGCTATAACTAGCGTTCTCATAGTAAACGGAGCCCATCTGGGCTCCGTTTTTTTATGTGTGAAAAAGCTAGGGAACGGACTTCGTCCTTCGAGAATCGAGAACGCTACGCTTCCAGATTTGAGGACGCTTCGCTTTAGGAACCGAGAGGTGTTGTTGGATGGTTAGTGCAAGAAGTTTGGTCTCGAAGATGTTGACAGAACTTGTCCTTAGAAAGACAAAATGAACCGAATCCCGAATCCCGAATCCCGAATCCCGAATCCCGAATCCCGAATCCCGAAT
>NZ_JAADJW010000055.1:0-19905 GCF_010092875.1 Vibrio sp. LB10LO1 | reverse complement strand
CGAATCCCGAATCCCGAATCCCGAATCCCGAATCCCGAATCCCGAATCCCGAATCCCAAAAAACAAAAAGGGTTGACGTGCACACGCCAACCCTTAAGAATTTTCTCGCTTCTCGCTTCTCGCTTCTCGCTTCTCGCTTCTCGCTTCTCGCTTCTCGCTTCTCGCTTCTCGCTTCTCGCTTCTCGCTATGCGCCAGGCGGCATTGCTAAACTGTCGGCAATCAACTGAATCAAGTGGTCTTCTACCGCGAAACGTGTCTCAATGATTTCCCCAATCAAAGACATGTCCTGATCAAAATCAGACAATTCATCTTCAGCGGAAACATCAGAGTATTTGTCGGTAAAGTTCAGTAACGGCTCAGTAGTAAGGACGATCTTCGCGTAAGTCTGGTTGATTTCATCTGTCGCGACAAAGCCAGTGGCTTTCCACTTATCCATCACCATATCGTAGATTTTAAAGTGGCCTTCGGAGATGTAGTCGACAAGGTGTTGGCAGAAGTGCTGAAGTTCGTCAGGAGAAGGGAGTTCAATGACATTGGATTTCGAACAAGGTTGCAGTGCTGCAAGCTTACAATATTCGACAATCAGAGATTGTCTCGTTTCCAGCCAATGGTCGATAACGTCACTGGAGCCGCCCCATTGGTCTTGTGTTTGTTTGAATTTTTTTAGCATGACCATGCCCTCATGATCTGATCGCCCATTGGCGAACGTATCCTTTGCAAAGCAAAGTTAGTAAAGTGATTACAAACTCTTGTCCTTACTAGAATTTATAGTTGCAAAATTGGCGAACGACAAACTCTGGTATGAAATTAGATTGCCAGTAAAATGAATGAACTTCAAGCAAAGGGACGCTGTAATGTTAAGAAAAGGTGAAGTTAACCGTACGAAAAACGCCCATTGGTGTGTTGTTTCAGGAAGCGATGTTTGGCTGGTGGATGGTGCTATTCCTTTCGGAAGTGCAGAGCAGTACTCACTGCCAGAGGGCAGCGCAAGGCAGATAGGTGAATACCAAGGTGCCCCAGTAATGTGGATCAACCTGTCGGATTTAGACCATGATTTAGAACTGGTTTCTCTGCGTGATTGCCTGCATTTTCCAGAAGCGCTTTTCTTACTGATCAGCAAAGCGATTCAATATGGCCACATGACACAGAGCCTCCGTTTTTGCCCACAATGTGGCGGTCGTAACTTCCTCAATAACAATCAACTGGCGATGCAGTGTGGAGAGTGCCGTACTTTGCACTATCCGCGTATTTTCCCGTGCATCATTGTCGCTGTGCGCAAAGAAAAGCAGATCTTGCTAGCTCAGCATCCTCGTCATCGAAATGGCATGTATACCGTAATAGCGGGCTTTTTAGAGGTAGGAGAAACCTTAGAAGAATGTGTCGCACGAGAAGTGCATGAAGAAACCGGCGTACATGTGAAAAACATTCGTTACTTTGGCAGCCAGCCGTGGGCGTTTCCATCTAGCATGATGATGGCTTTTCTGGCCGATTTTGACTCTGGTGAATTGAACCCTGACTACACTGAGTTATCCGATGCGCAATGGTTTGGTGTTGACGAGATGCCGCCAGTCGCACCAGAAGGAACGATTGCACGAGCGCTAATTGAGCAAACAATTAGTGATATTCAACAGGCTTGAGAGCCGACTCGTAAAGCGATTAAAGGAAAATGTAGAATCACTTTTGAGACAAAAGGGGTTGTTAGACTGACCTGGCACAGCATTCTGTAATGACACAATGATTAATAAAGGAGTATGTCTAATGAAATACAGATCAGCGTTATGGCTAGGTATTGCGTCTTTCTCTTTGGTGAGTGTTTCGGCACAGGCAAGTATTGAAGTGAAAGCGAAGCGCATGTTGACCGAAAATACCATGACGGAAAACGTCGCAAAAGTACAAGCTGCTTGTGGCAATGAAGCTCTAGCAACGAACTTTGATTGGGCTGCATGGGATGACTATGACTTCGCTGAAGCTCGTTTAGACGAAGTAAAAACCACGGGCTGGCTTGGTAGTTTAATCAACAATATCTATGACGATATGGTCAAGCTATGTACGACGACTGAACATGCCGCGCTTTACAAAGAAGAATTCCAGAAAGTTCAGCAGATCCAATTTGTTGGTCAAGATTCCGTTGAGGCGCGTAAAGCAGGATTCTCTCTTGATGACGGTGGTAGCGTTCTCAATGTTGCTTTGAACCCGAACGCGGCGTACGACTCTTCAACACTGAAGTACCTCAAGCAAGCGTGGAACTAAGGTAATGAACAAAATATTATTACCTTTACTTGCCGTGGCATCTAGCTTTTCAGCTTTTGCGGCGGAAGAGCGTTATTCCATGGAGGATTTAACTGCTCTTCATAAAACGCAAAGCTGGAATGAACTGCTCGCTCATGCGAACGATATTCGACCTTCAAAACGAGATGATGCATGGCAAGTTCTCGTGGCGGATGCCGCGACTGGTGCCTTCAATAATTACGTCTCTTCTGGAGCGGCGGATAGCGCAATTGGTCTAGGGCAACAGCTACTCACTGAGTATGCGTTTCTGTCTGAATCCAAAGATTTTACTCAAAGCTTCGCAAAAACTTTAGTTCCGGCAGCGCAATCTTGCATTAAGTATTCGATGGAAGGGTGTGTTGAGAGTTACGGTCAACTGCTCGCCGAACTCTCTCCAGCAGGCAGCGTAAGTTTTGAAGAAGGGACAAAGGTGTTCCAGAATGTCTCTAAATCTCTCGCGATTCCATTCTATGCTGCGGCAGTCAAGCAGTCTCCAGAATATTGTGAAGATGAAAAGGTCTCGAATGCGTTGTTGTATACGCTTGATCGACCGAGTAATTCTCAGTTTGCGCTGGCTAAAGAAGTCGCAACAAGTGGGTGTGCTAACACGGCACTAACAAACTTTGAGAATTACATTATTGATTCGCAATCGGTGCGGGAGACCTTGTGCCCGACTTACCTATCCAAAGGATATGTAAAAGGGGTCATGAAAAAAGTTTGCCAATCATGAGTATGAAATCTGAAGTCACCGTAAGGTGGCTTTTTTAATTCATTGAAAAATAGATAAAAAAAACCCTCCGAGAGGGAGGGGGTAAGTAAGATGTCGTTATGAGATGCTGAGTACCGGGTACTCAGTTTATAATTGTAGTTTTCGCTAGCGAACAAATTTTTAACACTGATACCGATTGGGTGCAAATTAAGCACTGATTTAAAAGTTAATAACTTGATCCAGGTTGCAAAGCACACAGCTATTAGCCTTAAATCAGTGATAGAATACCCCCTTTCAAAGAAAGCCTAACAATTGGAATTACGGAATGACTGAATTAAAAAATGATCGTTATCTGCGTGCCCTTTTAAAAGAGCCAGTAGATTACACGCCAGTATGGATGATGCGTCAGGCAGGTCGTTACCTACCAGAATACAAAGCAACTCGTGCGCAAGCGGGCGATTTCATGTCTTTGTGTAAAAACGCGGAGTTGGCGTCAGAAGTAACGCTTCAACCACTACGCCGTTTTCCTCTTGATGCAGCGATCTTGTTCTCTGACATCCTAACTATCCCAGACGCAATGGGCTTAGAACTTCGCTTTGCTACGGGTGAAGGTCCGGTTTTCGATAAGCCTATCACTTGCAAAGCAGACGTAGAAAAGATCGGTCTGCCGGATCCAGAAGGCGAGCTGCAATACGTAATGAACGCAGTGCGTCAAATCCGCAAAGATTTGAACGGTGACGTTCCACTGATTGGTTTCTCTGGTAGCCCATGGACGCTGGCGACTTACATGGTTGAAGGCGGCAGCTCGAAAGCGTTCACCAAGATCAAGAAGATGATGTACGCAGAACCACAAACGCTGCACCTACTTCTAGATAAGTTAGCAGACAGCGTTATCGAGTACCTAAACGCGCAAATTAAAGCGGGTGCACAATCGGTGATGGTATTTGATACATGGGGCGGTGTACTGACTCCTCGTGATTACAACCTGTTCTCACTGCAATACATGCACAAGATTGTGGATGGTCTGATTCGTGAAAACGACGGTCGTCGCGTACCAGTAACGCTGTTCACTAAGAACGGTGGCATGTGGCTTGAGCAAATCGCAGCAACGGGCTGTGATGCGGTAGGTCTAGACTGGACCATCAACATCGCAGACGCAAAAGCGCGTATCGGTGACAAAGTGGCTCTACAAGGTAACATGGACCCATCAATGCTTTACGCTTCACCAGAGCGTATCCGTGAAGAAGTCGCGGGTATCCTAGAAGGCTTTGGCGATGCAGGTACTGGTCACGTGTTCAACCTAGGTCACGGCATCCACTTGGATGTGCCGCCAGAAAACGCAGGTGTGTTTGTGGAAGCGGTGCACGAGCTGTCTAAGCCGTACCACAAGTAACTTCGAATTTTTGAAATTAAATACCGGCCTTCAGTGCCGGTATTTTTTTACCTAAAATTCAGATTTTTTATCTGAAACGCAAGGCTGTACAGCTCTGGTAGTATTTGGTCTATCATGATCTAATTACTATTTAAACTGTACGTTAGATATTAAAGTTCATTATAAACAACGACTTATTTTTATTGGTCTTGTGTGCTAATTTTCTTGTACAGATAAGCAAGCAATTAGATCACGGGTAACCTAAAGCATCGAGTGAACGCGTTTTTTAAGGTATGGCACGACGTCAGATTCAAACCAAGGGTTCTTCTTTAACCACAATGTGTTGCGTGGAGAAGGATGAGGAAGCGGGATAAAGTCAGGCTCCCAGTCCTGCCATTGCTGAACAGTTTGCGTGAGCGTCTTTGGTTTGTTGGTGAGATAGTACTGCTGTGAGTACAGACCAATCAGTAGCGTCAGCTCTATATTGGGCAACTGATCTAGAATCTTTTTATGCCAAGCAGGCGCGCATTCTTTACGAGGTGGCAAATCGCCTGAATTTCCTTTGCCTGGATAGCAGAATCCCATCGGGACAATAGCAATTTTGTTTGGGTCGTAGAAAGTGTCTTTGTCGATATCGAGCCATTGGCGTAACCGATCGCCGCTTGGGTCATTCCAAGGTATCGAGGTTCTGTGTACGCGCGTCCCTGGCGCTTGTCCGATGATTAGGATGCGTGCGTCTTTTGCTGCTTGTACGACAGGATTTGCACCCAAAGGTAAATCGTCTGCGCAGATCTGGCAGGCTCGTACTTGCTTTAGCAATGTTTCTAAAGACATAAGATGGTTAATACCCTTTATCGAAATCGACCTGATTATTAAGAGAGAACCCGTCTCGCCAACTCAAGTAATTGTCAGCAAAAATGTCGACCACTTGCTCAGGGAAACTCAATGCTGCGATGTGGGGTGTGATGGTTACTTGCGGAAGTTTCCAAAAAGGATGTTGCGGTGAGAGTGGCTCTTGTTCAAACACATCGAGAAAAGCATGTTCGACCCAACGATTCTTTAGCGCGAGCAATAGACCAGTATCATCAATCACATCGCCTCTTCCGACATTAAATAACAGTGCCTGATTAAGGTGGCTTAGCACCTCGCTGTTGAGTAATCGTTGAGTGTCTGGTGTGCTTGGCAGCGTATTTACCACAATGTCCGCTTGGTGAAAGGCGCTTGCCAGTTCATTGATATGAAAGGTTTGAGTAAATTCACCGCCAGAAGTGGGGATGCCAGTACGATTGATACCTATGGCTTTCATGCCCATCAATTGTGCCGTTTTACCCAAATGACTGCCGATGCTGCCGGTGCCGAGAATCACCATGGTTTTACTTTGTAGCGAGGTATACAGATGCGGCTGCCATTGCTTGCTTTGTTGCTGCTGGTGGTATTGCATGAAGTGACGGAAGTGAGCAATGCTGTAGCCAATCACGTACTCGGCAATTAATGGGCCGAAAATACCGCGTACGTTGGTCAGAGTGTAATCTTGGCGCAGATCCGGTGACATTAAAGCGTTCACCCCCGCAAATGTGGATTGCACCCACTCAAGCTGTGAAAACTCGTCTAACCTTTGTGGTAGTAATGGTGGATCCGCCAGTACGATCTGAGCTTCTTCAGGTTGGTCGGTGAGGCAAAGATCGGGCAGATTTTTCTCTGCCAGTAACGTTTTGTAGGTGTCGCGATGCTCCGAGAGCAGGAAAATCTGATTTGGATGCTGCATTAACTTTTTTCCCTGTGATGAATCAAGTACACTTTCGCTGTTTTTTTCTTCAATGATTGAGTGACTATGCTTAAGAATCCTCTTCAGGTTCGTTTGGAAAAACTAGAACCTTGGCAACAAATTACCTTCATGGCGTGTCTGTGTGAACGCATGTATCCAAACTATGCGATGTTTTGTGAGAATACAGAATTTGCTGAGCCACGTGCTTACCGAGCGATTCTTGATAGTGTATGGGAAATTCTGACGGTTAAGAACGCGAAAATTAACTTTGAACGTCAATTAGAGAAGTTAGAAGAGTTGTTCCCAAGTGCGGATGAATTCGATTTTTACGGTGTTTATCCAGCGATGGATGCTTGTCAGAGCTTGTCGACGCTGTTGCACGGTCTGTTGGATCGCGACTACCTTTTCGATTCAATGCTTAAAGTGAGCCAACAGTCGGTAAAAACCGTGGCTGACCTAGAACAAGCACAAGGTTCAGAGCCAATCACCAACGACAATCAAAAAGAAAATGAAGCCGTATGTGAAGAGTGGGATGTTCAATGGGCTATCTTCCGCCCACTGCGTGAAGCGGTAGAGCGCGACATCTGCTTGATTAAAGATTTGCGTGAAGAACTACGCGAAGAAGCCGTGAGTAACATCGGCATCGCACTTTAATCGTTGAATAGATAAAACAAAGGCATCCAGATTGGATGCCTTTTTTGTTTTTGCGTTTGAGCGATTACGCCCCATGCTGATTACGATTCTTTAGATTCTGGTTTGGTTGGCTCTTGAGCTTCTGGCTCTTTGTCCTGTTTCTCCAGTTCTTCCTCTTCTTCATCGTCATCGCGGCTTTCAATTACGCCGTGCTTTTCTTTCCAGCTTTCCCAGCGTTGGTAAGCCAGTTCTTGCATGTCAGTGCTCTTATCCGCTTCATCGATGATCTCTTCACCCAATAGGTGCTCAAAGATGTCTTCTAGCGTTACCAAGCCTTGTACTGTACCGTATTCGTCAACCACAAGCGCGAGCTGCAGGCGGTGAGTCATCATCTGGTCGAACACTTTAGGTAGAGCGGTGTTGTTCAGTACCACTTGGATAGGGCGCATGACCGAGCCAAGTTGTTTTTGGCCGCTGCCTGATTGTTGCAGCTTGAACAGCTCTAGACGGTGCACAAAACCAATGATGTTGTCTTTCTGCTCGCTGTAAACCAGTGGGCGAGAGAAAGGCGTCTCTTTATGCTTCTCTAGAAAGTCATTGATGGTCATGGTTGCGTCAACGCGAAATACTACTGGGCGCGGAGTCATGACTTGTGTTACTGGCACATCTTGAATACCAAGTAGGTTGCTCAGGATCTTTGATTCACCTTCTGCGAACTCACCGCTTTCTTTTGCCAGAATAGCCATAGCAGACAGCTCATCACGCATTTTTGGTGCTTCGTGGTTACGAGCTAGACGCTTAGTGATTTGCTCAGAGAACCATACGAATGGTGTTAGTGCCCATACCATCCAGCGTAGCGATACCGCCGCAGATGGTGCAAGTTGGCGCCAGTAAGTTGCACCAATCGTCTTAGGTACGATTTCTGATAGAACAAGAATCGCCAGTGTCAGTACCGCAGAGAAGATACCAAGCGCTTCGCTACCGAACACTACCGCCGCTTGTGCACCTGCCGTTGCTGCACCGATAGTATGAGCAATGGTGTTCAGCGTCAGGATCGAAGCCAGTGGTCGGTCGATGTCTGCTTTCAGTTTTTCTAACTGAGCAGAAGCAGGGTGCCCCTGTTGTTTGAGCTGCGCAATGTAGCTCGGACTGATACTAAGAAGTACCGCCTCCAGTACCGAACAGATAAACGAAATGCCGATAGCAATAGAGATATAAATGGATAACAGCAGCATAGTTGCCCTTGAATGTAATGTGATAGTCGGGATTTTAAGCGATTATAACCGCAAAAGCGCCCTATAAATCGTTCTTATTGCATTAGAAAGCAAGAGCTTTCCCCGTACAAGTAGTAACAAATTGTGAGTTATTACTCATATTATGGCTAAAACTACGTCAGAAAATCGAAAGATCGCTTACAAACCTTTGCCAGATGGGGCATTTATGTTTTAGAGTGAGATGAATTCGATAACATATGAGAAGGGAAACCTAATGAACAAGACCCAATTAATCGACTTTATTGCAGAGAAAGCAGACCTATCTAAAGCACAAGCTAAAGCTGCTCTTGAAGCAACTCTTGAGGGTGTTACTGGCGCTCTTAAAGAGGGTGACCAAGTTCAACTAATTGGTTTTGGTACATTCAAAGTAAACCACCGTGCTGCACGTACTGGTCGTAACCCTAAGACTGGTGACGAGATTCAAATCGCAGCAGCTAACGTACCTGCATTCGTAGCAGGTAAAGCGCTGAAAGAATCAGTAAACTAAGTTAAAATGCACCGAGGTATCCTGCCTCGGTGCAATTTCATGAAAAAACATCTACTCACTTCACTCCTTCTATCAAGCCTCGCTCTTGTTGGCTGTTCTTCTGTTGAAACCCCAAATCTTGACCAATTTACCCATTTCTCAGGCGGGAAAATCATGGGTGATGCAACTAGTTTATATTGGATGACAGAGCGTCTTACACGCGTCAGTACGGCAGCAGACTATGTCACGATGGGAGATTACGGCTCGTACCAGAGTGATTATCGTTGGGATGACGGTGAGCTAAGAGAGTTGATTCGAAAAGGTGAGCAACTCGATGCCAAACAAGTATTGGTGCCTTTTCAAATCCACATTCGATTCAATAAAGATGGTGACGCGGTCTATCAGCAGTACCGTGTGAATCGGAAAGTGCTGCCCTTACAGCGCGACCAGTTAGAGCGTTACAAGCAAGAGGCGAACGATGTCGTTACGTCTATCAAGAAACAATCTCGTGATGGCCAGAGCCTAATCCAAGGTTATTGGGATGGTGAAACGTTCGAAACCTGCAAAGGGCGAGAGTTTACGACGTTGGAATTCAATCAGACCCTACCTAAGTTTGTGATTGATAGGTTGGCGTCAGTGGACAGTTACATTGCGTTTATTGGTAAAGAGTCGCGTAATGCGGCGACCGTTGATGAATTGCTGATGCTCAATGATGATGACTTTGATTGTGTACCACGACCAAAGTTGATCTCTGAATAGACATGGCTTCGAATTCTTTCGAAAAAGAACAATAAAAAAGGCGCTGAGTGCGCCTTTTGTCTTTTTAGCCAACTGAAGTTGTTTTTATTTTTCTTGCTCACGTGCTATCGCACGGTAGCCGATGTCGTTACGATGGAACATGCCATCCCAACTGATCTGTTTTGCAAGCTCGTAAGCACGCTGCTGCGCTTCTGATACGCTGTTGCCAAGTGCCGTTGCACACAGAACGCGACCACCGTTTGTCACGATGTCGCCGTCTTTGTTATCTGTACCAGCATGGAAGACTTTTTCGCCTTCAATTTCAACTTGTGGCAGCCCCGAAATTACGTCGCCTTTGTTGTATGCTGCTGGGTAACCACCGGCTGCTAGCACGATACCAATCGATGCTCGTGGATCCCACTTCGATTCCGCTTGATCCAGTTTCTCGTCGATTGCCGCTAGGCACAGATCAACAAGATCCGATTCCATACGCATCATGATAGGTTGCGTCTCAGGATCACCGAAGCGGCAGTTGTACTCGATCACTTTCGGAGTGCCGTCTTTGTCGATCATCAGACCCGCGTATAGGAAACCAGTGTAAGGGTTACCTTCAGAAGCCATGCCGCGTACCGTTGGGTAAATCACTTCTTCCATGATGCGGTTGTGGATTTCTTGTGTCACGACTGGAGCAGGAGAATATGCACCCATGCCACCTGTGTTAGGACCGGTATCTTTGTCGCCTACGCGTTTGTGATCTTGGCTGGTGGCCATTGGCAGAACGTTCTCACCATCCACCATCACGATGAAGCTTGCTTCTTCACCATCTAGGAACTCTTCGATAACGACACGACTACCAGCATCACCAAATGCGTTACCTGCTAGCATGTCTTTGATTGCATCTTCCGCTTCTTCTAGTGTCATCGCAACGATAACGCCTTTACCAGCAGCAAGACCATCAGCTTTCACCACAATCGGCGCACCTTGTTCACGTACGTAAGCAAGGGCTGGTTCGATTTCAGTGAAGTTCGCGTATGCGCCCGTTGGGATTTGGTGACGAGCAAGGAAGTCTTTGGTAAACGCTTTAGAGCCCTCAAGCTGCGCTGCTGCTTGTGTTGGGCCGAAGATTGGCAGGCCTGCTTCGCGAAAAGCATCCACAACACCGATAACCAGCGGTGCTTCAGGACCGACAATAGTCAGATCGATAGCTTTCTCTTTTGCAAAAGCAACCAAGCCAGCGATGTCTTCTACTGCGATATTTACGTTCTCTAGTTTAGGCTCAAGTGCTGTGCCTGCGTTACCTGGAGCAACGAAGATAGTCTCAACATTTGGGTTTTGCGCCGCTTTCCAACCTAGTGCGTGTTCACGACCGCCTGAACCAATGATAAGAATATTCATAATATTTCCTTTGATTTCGCTCCTCCCCTTATGAAGGGGAGGTTGGGAGGGGTAAGTCGTGTACGTACAACAGACCCCCTCTAACTCCCCCTTGGTAAGGGGGAGGACCAAAAACTAATTAGTGGCGGAAGTGACGCATACCTGTGAAGATCATCGCCATGCCGTGTTCGTCTGCTGCTGCGATAACTTCGTCATCACGCATAGAGCCACCCGGTTGGATAACACACTTAATGCCTGCTTCTGCAGCTGCATCGATACCATCACGGAATGGGAAGAATGCGTCAGATGCCATTACGCTACCTGCAACTTCTAGACCTTCGTCTGCAGCTTTGATACCTGCAATCTTCGCAGAGTAAACGCGGCTCATTTGGCCAGCACCTACACCGATAGTCATGTCACCTTTTGCGTAAACAATCGCGTTTGATTTCACGTATTTCGCTACTTTCCAGCAGAACAGCGCATCTTTCAGCTCTTCTTCTGTTGGTTGACGCTTAGAAACCACTTTTAGGTCGTCTAGGCTTACCATGCCTTGGTCGCGGTCTTGAACCAGTAGACCGCCATTCACGCGTTTCACGTCAAAGCCAGTTGTCTTAGTTGTCCATTCGCCACACTCAAGTAGACGCACATTCTTTTTCGCCGCAACCACTTCAATCGCTTCAGCAGAAACTGAAGGTGCGATGATTACTTCAACGAATTGACGCTCAACAATAGCGGTTGCTGTTTCTGCATCTAGCTCTTGGTTGAATGCAATGATGCCGCCGAATGCAGATGTTGGATCAGTTTGGTAAGCGCGGTTGTACGCTTCTAGGATATCCTTACCTAGAGCTACACCACATGGGTTCGCGTGTTTTACGATCACACATGCTGGCTCGTTGAACTCTTTCACACATTCAAGTGCTGCGTCTGTGTCTGCGATGTTGTTGTAAGAAAGGGCTTTACCTTGGATTTGGCGAGCAGTAGAAACAGATGCTTCTTGTGGGTTTGCCTCTACGTAGAAAGCTGCGGCTTGGTGGCTGTTCTCACCATAGCGCATGTCTTGCTTCTTCTCGAATTGCTGGTTGAACGTGCGAGGGAATTTAGACTCTTCATCACCTTCTTTGTTCTCACCGTAAGATGGAACCATAGTGCCGAAGTAGTTTGCGATCATGCCGTCGTAAGAAGCCGTGTGTTCGAATGCTGCGATAGCAAGGTCGAAGCGAGTTTCTAGTGTTAGAGATTTGTCGTTCGCGTCCATTTCTGCGATCACGCGGTTGTAGTCGTGAGCGTTCACAACGATAGTTACATCTTTGTGGTTTTTCGCTGCAGAGCGAACCATTGTTGGACCGCCGATGTCGATGTTCTCAACTGCATCAGCAAGCGTACAGCCTTCTTTAGCAACGGTTTCTGCGAATGGGTATAGGTTAACAACAACCATATCGATAGGGTTGATGCCGTGTTTTTCCATCACGTCATCATCTTGGCCACGACGACCCAGCACACCACCGTGAACTTTCGGGTGAAGCGTTTTAACGCGACCGTCCATCATTTCTGGGAAACCAGTGTAGTCAGAGACTTCTGTTACAGCGATGCCTTGTTCTGCAAGTAGACGAGCCGTACCACCAGTAGATAGGATATCGACACCGCGCTCAGCAAGAGCTTGTGCAAACTCAACAATACCTGTTTTGTCTGATACGCTGATAAGCGCACGGCGAATAGGACGAGCGTTGTTCATGCTTCCATTTTCCTCAAATTCACGGAGTTAAAGATGTTTGCCAAAAATGAACTTGTTTTTACCTCTTGGGGTAAAATATTGGCCAGTTTTGGTAAAGACCTTTGCGGCGTGTTTTCATGCTTAGAAAACAGTCTCCACTATTTGATGGCGCGTATTCTAACCAATTTATTACAAAAAAGCTCGCGCAATCGTTTGGCATCTCAAAAATAATTGCAAAAAACTCGATCTTTGGCTTTAAAAGTAACGAGATAGTTAATAAGGAAAGTTATGTTTCAGATAGGTGAACTGGCGAAACGCTGTGGTGTGACTGCCGATACACTGCGATTCTATGAGAAAAATGCGCTCATCAAACCCGCAGGACGAAGTGATTCGGGCTATCGCCTGTATAACGAAGAGAACCAAAAGCAGGTGCGTTTTATTCTCAAAGCGAAAGAGCTTGGCTTGAGCTTAGATGAGATCAAGGAACTTCTTGGGATCAAATTAGAGGCAACAGAACACAGCTGTGCGGAGGTAAAAGCCATTACTTCTGCAAAGTTAACTTTAATTGATGAGAAGATTGCTGAACTAACTAAAATTCGCACGGCATTAAAGAAGATAAACGACGCGTGTTGTGGTCATAATAACGACGATGCAAGCCACTGCTCGATTTTAGCAGCCCTTGAATAGTCTCACTTTTGCATCATTTAATTTAAGTTTGCATTTTTGGCGGCTTGCTTTTCTAGGTTCAAGCCGTATTCCCACCTATAATCTCGGCTTTAGTCGACTGTAAGAATGTGTAGTTCTATCTATTCCTAAAGCGACGCTGTCTATCAGATACGAGAGTTTTCATACATGGTTGGAGTCTATTTTCAAATCAATGACTGGGTTTTGAGCGTTGATGAAAATAAGCTGTATCGACAAGACAGGGAAGTTACCGTTGAGCCACGCTTAATTAATTTGCTGCATTTTCTTGCTGAGCACGCTAGTGAAGTGTTCAATCGCGAAGAGCTGATCCAATACGTTTGGGCGGGCGCGATTGTGACGGATCAAGTCGTAACACAGTCGATCTTCGAACTGCGCAAACTTCTGCGAGATGGTCGAGAAGAAAACATCAGCTACGTGATCACTGTGCCTAAGCGTGGTTACAAGCTGGTGGCGAATGTGACCCCAATGACACACGAGGAATTCCTTGCAAGTCGTCATTGCAATGCCGAAATCCTTCCCTCTATTGTTGAAGAAGCAGAAGAGGAACAGCCCGAAGCGCCTCTACCATCCATTGCATTTCCTGCCGGACCATTAACTCGCGCTGTGTGCGAGATGTCGAAAGAAAAAAAAGCGCCGCGTAAACCAAATAAGATTAGCCCTTGGCGACTGGGATTAATGAACTTCATTTGGATCAGTATTTTGGTTGTGGTGATGGGCGTGTTTACCTACAAGCAATCAGAAGTGCGCATTACGCAAGCTATTGATACTCACCTTATCGAATTCAAGTTTCAGGATAACTTCAGCAAAGAAGGCCGCAGCTATGACTTAGCTGACGGGTTTGCACAGAAGTTGATGGCAGATGTAGCTCAAGTCAGTGATTATCGAGTGATGCTGAAAAAGGCGACCTTTACGACGGGTATTGTGCCGGGGAAATCTGTGGTGGTGCGCGTCAAAGAAAACGATGGTGGTAGCTTCCTTGAGGTGGAATATCGCAATAACTCTTCAGAAAAGGTTTTGTTCAGCCGCCAATACGCGTTAACCAATAGCCATTTGAAGTCGGTTATGCAGCAAGCCTCTCTAGATTTGATGCACGCATTGAAAGTGCCAGACGCAAAATTGAAATCAAAAGTGCTGGTGGCGGGTATGCCAATGAACCCTGACGCGGTAGAGTTGTTTGTTGAAGCAAACCACTACTTAAACGTGTCCGATGCGAATCAATTCCAGCATGGCATCGACTTGATGGAGAAAATCCTTGAGCTTGAACCAGATAATGCTTATGTACAGGCTGAACTGCTGATTGCCTATCATGTACAAAATGCGCTTGATCCGGCATTAGAACTACGGAAGGGGAGAGTTCAGCAACTGAGTGAGAAGTTGGAAACCAATACGAAAATGATGGTAGGGCCAATTCAACCACGAATTTATGAAGCTCTCGCTCTTAATGAAACCATTGCTGGCGATATTGATTTAGCTAAGCAGCATTTGAACCAAGCACTTGAGATTCGGGATTCAGTTCTGTCTTACGTGATTCGAGGTAAGCACGCTGAATTAGATGGTGATTTGGATTGGGCAAGTGAGTCCTACAGCGAAGCCTTCTATATTGATACATCCGTAGAGACTTACTTATTGTGCGAGAACTTGGTTTTTCCAAGTAACATGAAGGCGATTGATTACGCTATGTATCGCGCAGTTCACCCTTCTGTAGTGCGTATGCTGTAATAAACCAGCTCTTGATGAGTAAGATACTTAGCCCTTCATTTCGGTGAGGGGCTTTTTTGTATCTGCCTCTTACCTCTATTTCTACTAATGACGCTTGTTATATAAGAGGAGAGGGCTTTTCATTCTCTATTCTCTAATGCCGCTGCTTTCTATGTCTGTTTGTATGGAGAGAAAGATTCAGCATCAAAAATAAGTCTCAATCCAGTAGCCTTGATTCTTCAATCCGTCCTTTATTGCTCAGTGATTTAGTAAAAAGAGGGCTTGTATTCGAGCTCCTCTTATTAATAGAGGTAAGGAAGTTTGATGTAAGTCAATTGTCGAATAACGGTGGGGAAGGGCGACATCAACAGTTCAGGTAATTAGCTGGTTCTTGTCTTGATGTTGATAGCGGTTGATAAGGTTGATGGAAAATTTGTTGAGGTTGATGTTTTTACCTTTTCGACATGAGTGCTTTAGTTTTTTATCTTAAGTTACTGTATATACTAGTTTTATTTTTTTTAGTTTATCAGGTTTATCTCAACTTTATACCGATGGGCTAATTGTTTTATTGATAACCCCAAGTTTATTTTTTTCCCAGTTTTTGGGCGTAGTCTTCACTTCGAAATTTAGCGAGGTCGAGCAGATTCCTCCTCATAGCATCTCGCTAATAACCATTCAGTTTGAGTCATGTTGACTCGAGTAGAATAGATTTGGAGATGTTATGTCATCGAATGCGAAAAAAATCGGCCTTATTGCCTGTACGGGTGTCGTAGCCGGTAACATGATGGGTAGTGGTATCGCACTATTACCTTCTAGTCTTGCCTCTGTAGGCTCTGTTTCAATCTTCAGTTGGCTGATCTGTTTGGTCGGTGCACTGAGTCTGGCGTTCGTTTACGCTCGTCTGGCAACCAAAAACCCACAAGAAGGTGGTCCTATCGCTTATGCTGGCGAAGTGTCTCCGGTATTTGGTTTCCAAACGGGCGTTCTTTATTACCACGCGAACTGGATTGGTAACCTGGCTATTGCCATTACAGGTGTTTCTTACCTTTCAGTATTCTTCCCTGTGCTTAATAACCCAATCCCAGCAGGTATTGCGACGATTGCATCGGTATGGATCTTCACTTTCGTCAACCTACTTGGTGGTAGCTGGGTAAGCCGTCTATGTACGCTTGGTCTAGTACTTATCCTTATCCCTGTTGTTGGTACAGCCGCATTTGGTTGGACGCACTTCGATACTGCTCTTTACAGCCAAAACTGGAACGTATCAGCAGGCACTGACAGCCACGCAGTAGTAACAGCGGTTCTTATCTGTCTATGGTCATTCGTTGGTGTGGAATCAGCGGCGGTATCTACAGGTATGGTTGAAAACCCTAAACGCACAGTACCACTAGCAACTATGTTGGGTACGGCTATCGCAGGTGTTATTTACATCCTATCTACTCAAATGATCAGCGGCATGTTCCCAGCATCAGAAGTAGCAGCATCAGGTGCACCATT
This sequence comes from Vibrio sp. LB10LO1, assembly GCF_010092875.1. Classification (NCBI taxonomy): domain Bacteria; kingdom Pseudomonadati; phylum Pseudomonadota; class Gammaproteobacteria; order Vibrionales; family Vibrionaceae; genus Vibrio; species Vibrio sp. LB10LO1. The sequence continues at coordinate 3,694 of NZ_JAADJW010000055.1, read as the reverse complement.
CGCGCTAGCAACCACTGAGCTATTCGGTAGCTGGACAGCACCATTCGTATCAGCATTCACAGCACTAGCATGTTTCACTTCGCTAGGTTCTTGGATGATGCTAGTAGGTGAAGCGGGTAAACGCGCAGCAAACGACGGTAACTTCCCTAAAATCTATGGCGAAACAGACAAAAACGGTGTGCCTAAGAAAGGTCTAATTCTTGCGTCAATCAAGATGACTGCACTAATGGTTGTACTGATGTTCTTCAGCTCTAAAACAGCACACGCATCAGACCTGTTCAACCAGCTAACAACTGACGCAGTACTACTAACTATGCTGCCTTACTTCTACTCAAGCATTAACTTGATTCGCTTCGAAGGCATGACAACACGCAACGGCTTCGTAATGCTGTTCTCTGGTGTGGCTTGTCTGTTCTGCTTCATCGCACTAGCAGGTGCAGAGGGCGGTACGCTAACAGCAACCTTCATCGTGTCTCTTGTTATCTTGATGTTCTACAGCAAAAAAGCAGGTCTAGCTCAGTACATGAAGCTTCATGCTGACGAAGACGTAGCTGCTCAAGCAAGCAACTAATCCCCAAACGCTGGCACTACGGTGCCAGCCCATAAAACTCAAATTCACGCGGCGCTCACCTTACTCATTGCCTGTAAATGGCAAAGAGCGCCCTCATTCGCCTTGGAGATGTCCAAATGAATATATTCGCTATCTTGAACCACATGGGTGTGTTCTTTAAAGAAGAGCCAGTTCGTCAACTTCACGCTGCTCTTGAGAAAGCGGGCTACGAAGTGGTTTACCCAGTAGATGATAAAGACTTGATCAAAATGATTGAGATGAACCCACGCATTTGCGGTGTGCTGTTCGACTGGGATAAATACTCACTAGAGCTATGTGAACGTATTAGCCAAATCAACGAGAAACTACCTGTTCACGCATTTGCTAACGAACAGTCTACTCTAGACATTTCACTAACAGACCTACGTCTAAACGTGAGCTTCTTCGAGTATGCTTTAGGTATGGCTGACGACATCGCTATCAAAATCAACCAAGCGACTGAGGCATACAAAGATGCCATCATGCCTCCATTTACTAAAGCGCTATTCAAATACGTAGAAGAAGGTAAATACACCTTTTGTACTCCAGGTCACATGGGTGGTACTGCATTCCAGAAAAGTCCTGCTGGTAGCATCTTCTACGATTTTTACGGTCCAAACACATTCAAAGCGGACGTATCAATCTCAATGCCTGAGCTAGGTTCTCTACTAGACCACTCAGGTCCACATAAAGATGCAGAAGAATACATTGCACGTACATTCAATGCAGACAGCTCTTACATCGTAACTAACGGTACGTCTACATCGAACAAAATCGTTGGTATGTACTCAGCGCCTGCGGGCAGCACAGTACTGATTGACCGTAACTGTCACAAATCTCTGACTCACCTAATGATGATGAGTGACGTGACACCAATCTACTTCCGCCCAACTCGTAACGCATACGGCATTCTTGGTGGTATTCCACAAAGTGAATTCAGCCGTGATGTCATTGCAGAGAAAGTTGCGAAAACACCAGGTGCAACTGCGCCAAGTTACGCAGTAGTGACGAACTCAACTTACGATGGCCTACTGTACAACACGCAATTCATCAAAGAGTCGCTAGATTGTAAACACATCCACTTCGACAGTGCTTGGGTGCCTTACACTAACTTCAACCCAATTTACGAAGGTAAATGTGGTATGAGTGGTGAAGCGATGCCAGGCAAAGTGTTCTACGAGACACAATCAACACACAAACTGTTGGCAGCATTCTCACAAGCTTCAATGATTCACGTGAAAGGTGATTTTGATAAAGAATCTTTCAACGAAGCATTCATGATGCACACTTCAACTTCACCTCAGTACGGCATTGTTGCTTCTACTGAAACTGCAGCGGCAATGATGCGCGGCAACACTGGTAAGAAGTTGATGCAAGACTCTATCGATCGCGCAATCCGCTTCCGTAAAGAGATCAAACGCCTAGAAGCAGAAAGTGACAGTTGGTTCTTCGATGTATGGCAACCAGAAAACATCGATAGCACTGAATGTTGGAAACTAGACCCTAGCGACACATGGCACGGCTTCAAGAACATGGATGACAACCACATGTATCTTGATCCAATCAAAGTAACGCTACTGACTCCAGGGATGAATAAAGAAGGCGAACTAGAAGAATCAGGTATTCCTGCTTCGCTGGTGGCTAAATTCCTAGACGAGCGCGGCATCGTGGTAGAGAAAACAGGTCCATACAACTTGTTGTTCCTATTCTCAATCGGTATCGACAAATCAAAAGCAATGCAATTGCTACGCGGCCTAACTGAATTTAAACGTGGCTACGACTTGAACCTAACCATCAAGAGCTTCCTACCTTCGCTATACAACGAAGACCCAAGCTTCTATGAAGGTATGCGCGTTCAAGAACTAGCACAAGCAATTCACAACCTAACTAAGAAATACAACCTACCAGAGCTAATGTACAAAGCGTTCGATGTTCTTCCTGAAATGAAAGTAACACCACACGCAGCATGGCAAGAAGAGCTTCGCGGTAACGTAGAAGAAATCAAACTGGAAGAAATGGTTGGTCGCGTAAGTGCGAACATGATCCTTCCTTACCCTCCAGGTGTGCCATTAGTACTTCCTGGTGAAATGGTGACTCAAGAGTCTCGCCCTGTGCTGGACTTCCTAGAGATGCTTTGTGAGATCGGTGCGCATTACCCAGGTTTCGAAACCGACATCCACGGTCTATACCAACAAAAAGATGGTAGCTACACCGTAAAAGTATTGAAGAACTAAGTTCCTCTCGAAGATGACGTCATTGGGAATGCAAGCATGCTCCACTCTTACGAGCTCAATGCGTCATCGAACAATAACGACATTTAGATATACCCCTAACTAATCTGTCGTAAAGAGAAGGGCAAGGATGCTCTGATCTTTTCTTCTATATATAGAAGAAGCACTTTTCCAAGACTTCACCTGAAGCATCCTAAATAAAAAGCAAAGACCAAAGAGCAGTTCGTCATCGTTCTGCTCTTTTTTTTCGCCTTTATATAGATAGAAAGAGAAAAAAGAACCAAGAGAGATAAGATCAGCAACCGAAATCACAAAGAAATCGGCGATCTTTTAATGCAGAAGTCAGGTGTTTCTTCATGAAAAGATCCTCTGCAACCCGAAATATTAGACAAGATCGTTGAGTATCTATGCATAATGCTCGTTATTTGTGCGGTTGAAAGTTTTTTTGCAAAAAAGGCTTGTGCTAATTTCTCAACCCCCTATACTGCGCATCCACCGACACGGAGTGAGACGAAAGTCACACAGCGAGTCGGGAAGAGAGAAAAAAGAATTTGAAAAAATGCTTGACTCTCTCGCGGTGTGAAGTAAGATACGCACCCCTAACGACGAGCAACTAAGTTGCTGAAAATGTTAGAAAAGCTCTTTAAAAATAAGAACCTATCAATCTGTGTGGGCACTCGTTGATGATAATCCAATTAGAAGCTTAGGCTTCAAATTAGGTTTCAATGATACGAAGTGACCATTGAATCGAAAGATTCAGCACAGTCAATTCAAACATTACTTATGTAATGTTCAGTATTCATTGAGCCGAACAAAATCTTAAATTGAAGAGTTTGATCATGGCTCAGATTGAACGCTGGCGGCAGGCCTAACA
>NZ_JAADJW010000054.1:0-20294 GCF_010092875.1 Vibrio sp. LB10LO1 | reverse complement strand
TACCCATAGGTGCACCTGGGTGACCAGAGTTAGCTTGTTGAACACCATCCATGCTAAGAGCGCGGATTGCATTTGCGAGCTCTTTGTTTGAAAGAACGTTACGAGAAGACATGTCTGCTCCTGAGTGCATTAAGCGAATTGATAAAGGAATGTGGGCACGTTAACCAAGAGTACTGGGTATAAAAGTGCGGGCAACATTCTCTCAAAGCCAAAATCTGACTGCAAACGTTTTACTCACCATTTTTGAGGTTTTAACTCAATCTTTTCGCACTTAATGGACAATTTATTAAAAATTCACCCCATCAAAAGCAAACGATTGGGTAATAAGCTAGACGAATTCAAATAGAAAAAGAGCTTGTAATTCGACCGTGGGAAATTAAAATAGACGTCTAGATGTAGAAACACCTACAAACTGTATTGTATTTTTCGTGGCAAGCTTGCGTTAGTTAGCCATGAGTAAACCTTAAGATTGGAGCTATCATGGCTAAGCACCTGTTCACTTCTGAGTCGGTATCAGAAGGTCATCCAGATAAAATCGCAGACCAAATCTCTGACGCAGTTCTTGATGCAATTCTTGAGCAAGACCCAAAAGCACGTGTTGCTTGTGAGACTTACGTTAAAACCGGCATGGTTATGGTTGGTGGTGAAGTAACGACTTCAGCATGGGTTGATATCGAAGAAATCACTCGTGAAACTGTTCGTGAAATTGGTTACGTTCACTCTGATATGGGCTTTGATGCGAACTCGTGTGCGGTTCTAAACACCATCGGTAAGCAGTCTCCAGACATCAACCAAGGTGTTGATAAAGCAGACCCTAAAGAGCAAGGTGCGGGCGACCAAGGCATCATGTTTGGTTACGCAACGAACGAAACTGAAATCCTAATGCCAGCTCCAATTACTTACTCTCACCGTCTTGTTCAAAAACAAGCTGAAGTTCGTAAGAGCGGTAAACTAGATTTCCTTCGCCCAGATGCGAAATCTCAAGTAACGTTCCAATACGACCAAGGTAAGATTGTTGGTATCGATGCAGTTGTTCTTTCAACTCAGCACTGCGATTCAGTAACAACACCTGACCTACGTGAAGCTGTAATGGAAGAGATCATCAAGCCAGTATTGCCTTCAGAGTGGATCACTAAAGACACGAACTTCTTCATCAACCCAACCGGTCGTTTTGTTATCGGTGGCCCAATGGGTGACTGTGGTCTAACTGGTCGTAAAATCATCGTAGATACTTACGGCGGTGCAGCTCGTCACGGTGGCGGTGCATTCTCTGGTAAAGATCCATCGAAAGTAGACCGCTCAGCAGCTTACGCAGCACGTTACGTAGCGAAAAACATCGTAGCAGCTGGCATGGCTGACCGTTGTGAAATCCAACTTTCTTACGCAATCGGTGTTGCTGATCCAACGTCTATCATGGTTGAAACGTTTGGTACTGAGAAAGTATCACACGACATCATCATTGAAGCAGTTCGCCAATTCTTCGACCTACGTCCATATGGTCTACAAGAAATGCTTAACCTGCTGCAACCAATCTACAAGCAGACAGCAGCATACGGTCACTTCGGTCGCGAAGAATTCCCATGGGAAGCGACTGATAAAGCTGAACTTCTACGTGACTTCGCTGGCATCAAGTAATCGAGCCACGCAAGAATCGATAAAGCCCTCGCCTCTGGCGGGGGCTTTTTGTTTCTCCCCTTCCTCTTCTCCCTTATTTGTTCTATGAACAAAAATTCAGCAATTATTTGTAAATTGCCTCATCTCCGCCAATAGTTAACATAATGTTAAATGCACTTTTCGATGCATATAACGTAAAGAAATATGATGCAGGCTCACGTGGCTAAAAGAGTCATGAAAAACGTCAGCCGAACATCTTTTATGGCCTAGGTGCCACCGTGGGACTAAATCAAGGAGGAGTTATGCCTCGTACCGTGAATCCATCCGACTTCCAAAATAAACGAAAGGAAGTCCCAGATAACGAATACGCCAGAACCATTCCATGCAACACTGTGAATCTTTCTGCACCCTTTCATTGGCTCGCACTGGGTCTGCACGACTTCGTTCGCATGCCTATTATTAGTGCCTTTTACGGCATCTGCTTCATGGCCGCTGCGATTGGTATCGTGCTTCTGGTTCAATGGCAAGGCACGCACCTTGTCGTAATGCCGAGCTTGATTGTTTACATGCTGATCGGTCCATTTCTAGCACTTGGCTTATATGACGCAAGCTGGGAAAGAGAGCGTGGGCACAAACCAAGCTTGTTCCACTCAATGAAAGCCATTGGGCGTAACTCGACCTCTCAATGGGCATTCGCCGTATTGCTCGCAGTGTGTATGATTTTCTGGATGCGAATTGCTGCACTGCTTCATGCGCTATACCCTTCTGTACAAGGTGCTCCGCTGACCGAATTCTTACCTTTCTTAGTGATCGGTTCACTCGTTGGTTTTGTCTTGGCTTGTGTGGTCTTCAGCATTTCTGCTTTCTCCATCCCGCTGATGATGGAGCGCCGCGTTGATATGATGACCGCCGTTTTCACCAGCTTTAACGCGGTAAAATCCAACATTCCAGCGATGATTGTATGGGCTGCCATTATTTGTGGCGGTATCTTAATCGGCTTTGCGACGTACGGTATTGGTATGCTCTTCACCATGCCAATCCTAGGCTATGGTACATGGCATGCTTACCACGCGACGATTAAGAAAAAACACACGCCTTAGAAAACTGATGCTATGATCCAGCCCTCGCAAACGCGGGGGCTTTTTTATTGGGTAAACGGGGTAAATCGTGGATATAGAGCTGAGCTACAAAGCCAAACAGGTGATGGCAAATTGCATCGCGATGGCAGAACAAGCCTTCAAACGTTCTTTTCCAATCCCATCTCTGACTTTCAATGTACGTGGCAAAGCCGCTGGCAAAGCCTATTTACAGCTGAATGAAATTCGCTTGAACCCAAAGCTCTTTAAAGAAAATCCTCAAGCGTTTCTCAAAGAAGTAATCCCACACGAAGTCGCGCATCTCATTACTTATCAAGTTTACGGTCGAGTTCGCCCGCACGGAAAAGAGTGGCAAGGCGTTATGGAAGCCGTGTTCAAAGTTCCAGCTAAGACAACGCACAGTTTCGATGTTGCCTCTGTACAAGGTAAAACCTTTGAATACCGCTGTGGTTGTATGACTTATCCGTTGTCCATTCGTCGCCATAACAAAGTTCTTCGCAAAGAAGCGGTATACTCATGCCAGAAATGCCGCCAACCGCTGAGCTTTACAGGCACTCAGCTCTCCTAAAACCCCAAATTTCCCACTTTTTCATTCCAGAAAGAGAGACATTCGCTCTCAAAGTCTCTCTTTTTACCCGTTATTGTTTATTTACTCACCACTAAAGCCCATTTGTGCGTGTTAGAATGAATAAAGTCATACTTTATAAAGACTTTAATCATGAAATACCTGTTCTCTTTATTCCTACTTGCGCTTTCTAGTGCGGCAATTGCTGCGCCTCCAAGCTCTTTCTCTGCGGCTAAGCGTGAAGCGGTAAAAATATACGCCGATCACCCAACCAGCTTCTACTGTGGTTGTGACATCAAATGGCAAGGTAAGAAAGGCATACCCGACCTTGCTTCATGCGGCTACCAAGTGCGTAAACAAGAAAAACGCGCATCGCGCATAGAATGGGAACACGTTGTCCCCGCTTGGCAATTCGGCCACCAGCGTCAATGTTGGCAAAATGGTGGGCGCAAAAACTGCACAAGAAACGACAATGTCTTCAAATCTATGGAAGCCGATCTCCACAACCTGACTCCAGCCATTGGTGAGGTAAACGGTGACCGTTCGAACTACAACTTCAGCCAGTGGAACGGTATGGACGGCGTCAGCTACGGTCGTTGTGAAATGCAAGTTAACTTTAAGCAGCGTAAAGTCATGCCGCCCGATCGCGCGCGTGGTTCAATTGCGCGTACTTACCTCTACATGAGTAAAGAGTACGGCTTCAAACTGTCTAAGCAACAAACTCAATTAATGAGTGCTTGGAACAAATCCTACCCTGTAAACAAGTGGGAATGTGAGCGTGATGAGCGCATTGCTAAGATTCAAGGCAACCACAACCCATTCGTTCAAGAGGCTTGTCGCGCACTGTAATTCTTCCTGCGATTACCGCGATACACCTTCGTAGTTTGAGGCGTTATCATTTACTGCAATGGAAACGCCTCTTGCCCCTTGTTTTTTCGGTGGAAAGCATCCATGTTAGTGTCTAAACACTCGCGTATGCAGGAAATCGAAACACTATGCGTATCCCTCGAATTTATCATCCAGAAACCATTCAACAACTTGGCGTCATTGCTCTGAGCGACGATGCAGCCGGCCATATTGGTCGCGTGCTGCGCATGAAAGAAGGGCAAGAAGTCCTACTGTTTGACGGCAGCGGTGCAGAATTCCCAGCAGTCATCAGTGAAGTCAGCAAAAAGAATGTGATGGTTGAGATCTCTGAACGCGTAGAGAGCGACATTGAGTCACCACTTGACCTTCATCTTGGTCAGGTCATTTCGCGTGGCGACAAGATGGAATTCACCATCCAAAAATCCGTAGAACTTGGCGTTAATACGATTACACCGCTGATCTCTGAACGTTGTGGTGTGAAGCTAGACCAAAAACGTTTTGAGAAAAAACTGGCTCAGTGGCAAAAGATTGCGATCAGTGCGTGTGAACAGTGTGGTCGCAACGTAGTACCTGAAATTCGCCCTATCATGAGCCTAGAAGAGTGGTGCCAAGAAGAGTACGACGGCTTGAAACTAAACCTTCATCCACGCGCGAAATACTCGATCAACACCCTGCCAACACCTGTTGAAAAAGTTCGTCTATTGATCGGCCCTGAAGGCGGTCTATCCTCTGACGAAATCGACATGACTCGCGAATACCAATTTGAAGAGACGCTACTCGGTCCTCGCGTTTTGCGCACCGAAACAGCGGCTCTGACAGCAATTACAGCTTTACAAGTTCGTTTCGGCGATCTTGGTTAAAACGGAGAAAAATAATGATCAAACTCGGTATCGTAATGGACCCAATCTCGTCCATTAACATCAAAAAAGACTCTAGCTTTGCCATGATGCTTGAAGCGCAACGCCGCGGCTACGAAATCCACTACATGGAAATGAACGATCTGCACCTAGACCAAGGTAAAGCAATCGCAGACACTAAAGTGGTTGAGCTTAAAGAAGATCCAAACGGCTGGTATGAATTCAAATCAGAGCAGACTATCGAACTGTCTGAGCTTGATGCTGTACTAATGCGTAAAGATCCTCCGTTCGACACTGAGTACATCTACGCAACTTACATCCTTGAGCGTGCTGAAGAGCAAGGCGCACTGATCGTGAATAAGCCACAAAGCCTACGCGACTGTAACGAGAAACTGTTCACAGCTTGGTTCCCAGAGCTAACGCCAACCACTATCGTGACGCGTAAAGCAGAGAAGATTAAAGCTTTCCGTGAAGAGCATGGCGATGTGATCCTAAAGCCACTTGATGGTATGGGCGGCGCATCTATCTTCCGTGTAAAAGAGAACGATCCAAACGTATCAGTGATCATTGAGACGTTGACGAACCACGGCCAAAACTACGCAATGGCGCAAACCTTCGTGCCAGACATTAGCAACGGTGACAAGCGCATCCTAGTAGTTGATGGTGAGCCAATGCCTTACTGCCTTGCTCGTATCCCAGCAAAAGGTGAAACGCGTGGCAACCTAGCGGCTGGCGGCACGGGTGAAGCTCGTCCACTAAGTGAAACTGATATGAAGATCGCTCAAACGGTGGCACCAACACTAAAAGAAAAAGGCCTTATCTTTGTGGGTCTTGACGTGATTGGCGACAAGCTAACAGAAATCAACGTAACCAGCCCAACCTGTATTCGTGAAATTGAAGCTGCTTTTGATATTTCTATCACAGGCAAGCTAATGGACGCGATTGAGCGTCGTGTAAAAGGCGAATAACTCAAACTGTATTACAGTTAATAAAGAGCGTTGTGGATTAACTTAAGCAAACTCATGCACATACCCGCAGGGGTAAAAGCTTGATGTTTGCTTAAGTGTTTTTAATAGCCTTATAAGGTCGAGATGAGAATGAACCTCACAAACCATTTCTTAGTTGCCATGCCGGGAATGAAAGATCCCTACTTCCAGAATAGCGTTATCTACGTCTGTGAACATAACGAAGAAGGCGCTATGGGGTTGATGATCAACGCTCCTGTCGACATCACAGTAGGCAGCATGCTCAATCAAGTCGAAGTGCAACCTGTGCACCCTCGACTGTTTGAAGCAAGCTTGGATAGACCGGTATACAACGGCGGTCCCGTTTCTGAAGATCGTGGTTTTATCCTGCACAAACCAAAAGACTACTACGAATCAAGCATTCAAATGACCGACGAACTGGCGGTGACTACGTCTAAAGACATCTTGTCAGTACTAGGGACAGAGGCTGAACCAAGTGATTATTTAGTAGCACTGGGATATTCAGGCTGGAGTGCGGGTCAATTAGAAACCGAGCTGGCTGAGAACTCTTGGCTGACCATCGAAGCAACACCAGAGATCATTTTCGATACACCGATTATCGATCGCTGGAAAAAAGCAGTCGAAAAGCTTGGCATCGATCCGAGTCAACTGTCCGCGGATGCTGGCCACGCTTAAAGGCGTACACAACCACTACTTTCATTTATTTAGATTTGAGACTCCTTATGTCACGTACAATCATGGCCTTCGATTTCGGTACCAAGAGCATTGGTAGTGCCATCGGGCAAGAAGTCACAGGTACAGCCTCACCGCTAAAAGCATTCAAAGCGAATGACGGCATTCCAAACTGGGATGATATCGAGAAACAAATTAAAGAGTGGCAACCAGACCTATTATTGGTGGGTTTGCCGACAGACTTACATGGTAAAGACCTAGAGACCATCACGCCGCGAGCGAAGAAGTTCGCCAACCGTCTGCACGGTCGTTACGGTTTACCCGTTGAATTGCATGATGAACGCCTATCAACGGCAGAAGCACGTGCAGAACTGTTCAGTATGGGTGGCTACAAGGCGCTATCAAAAGGCAATATCGACTGCCAATCCGCGGTAGTAATTCTTGAGAGCTGGTTTGAAAGCCTTTGGGGTGAGTAGACATTTCAGGCGCAAATAAAAAAGGTTGGCTTCTGCCAACCTTTTTCGTTTCTGGAATAGATTAATCCATATCGATCTTAACATTCGCCAGCGTGCCTGTAGAGAAGGCTTCACCACGTTGCGTCTTCAACATTAAACGTAGATCGTTGGCTGAATCTGCACTGTGCAATGCATCCTCTTCGCTGATCTTACCTTGCATCACCAACTTGTAGAGCGATTGGTCGAAGGTCAACATCCCGAACTCGTTAGAGCGAGCCATGGTCGATTTCAATTCATGCAGGTCACCTCGACGGATCAGATCAGAAACACGTGGACTGTTTAATAAGATCTCAAACACGCCATGACGCCCCTGACCGTTCTTATCACGGATCAACTGCTGACCCACCACACCTTTTAAGTTCATCGACAGATCAAATAAGAACTGATCTTTCTGATCTTTCGGCACTAGGTGCAAAATACGCTCCAGCGCTTGGTTTGCGTTGTTGGCGTGCAGTGTCGCCATACACAAGTGACCAGTCTCAGCAAAGGTCATCGCGTATTCCATCGTTTCTCGGCTACGGATCTCACCAATCAAAATCATGTCTGGCGCCTGACGTAACGAGTTTTTCAACGCCACTTCATAGCTGTCGGTGTCTAGGCCAACTTCACGCTGTGTCACGATGCAACGCTTATGTTCGTGCACAAATTCAATCGGGTCTTCTACCGTCAGGATATGACCCGTTTTGTTGTTGTTGCGATAACCCGTCATCGCCGCCATAGTGGTCGACTTACCAGAACCAGTGGCACCAACCACCAGCACTAAACCACGCTTGGCAATAGCAAGATCTTGCAGTACCAAAGGTAACTTAAGTTGCTCAAACGTCGGAATATTGGTTTCAATACGACGAATAACGGCTCCCGGTAATTCACGTTGGAAAAAGGCACTGACACGGAAACGACCACAATCACGGACAATGGCAAAGTTAGACTCACGGCTTTTACGAAACTCCTGGCGTCGCTCTGGTTCCATTGCACTGTCAAGTAACAAGGCGACATCATTTTCAGTCAGCTTATCGCCTTGCGGGCGCAATTCACCATCCACACGAAACAAAATCGGAGCACCGACAGTGATGTAGAGATCCGACGCTTTTAACGCCAACATGCCTTCGAGAAATTTATTCAGATCCATCGTCCGTATTCGCTATTTCCTGAGTAATTCGTTACGAGAATTGCTGCGCTTCAATTTCAACTTTCTTATCCACTTCTTCACGCGATACCATGCCTTGCGCCATCAATTGACGAGCATTCTGCTCCATGGTCTGCATACCATGCGCCGCACCGGTCTGAATGATCGAATACATCTGCGCGACTTTGTCTTCACGAATAAGGTTACGGATCGCAGGTGTCGCCATCATGATTTCATGACAAGCAATACGACCACCACCATTACGTTTTAACAGTTTTTGTGCAATAACCGAACGCAGCGACTCCGACAGCATCGAACGCACCATGTCTTTGTCACTACCTGGGAATACGTCGATAATACGGTCGATGGTTTTCGCTGCTGAGCTAGTGTGCAGCGTACCGAAAACAAGGTGACCCGTTTCAGCAGCCGTCAGCGCCAAACTGATGGTTTCTTTATCACGCATCTCACCAACTAGAATCACATCCGGGTCTTCACGTAATGCGCTGCGCAGTGCGTTTTGGAAGCTGTGTGTATCACGGTGTACTTCACGTTGGTTGATCAGACACTTATTGTTGGTGTGAACAAATTCAATCGGATCTTCAATTGTTAGGACGTGCTTATTGTGATTACGGTTAATGTAGTCAACAATGGCTGCCAAGGTAGTCGATTTACCAGAACCCGTTGGACCGGTAACCAATACCAGCCCTTTTTCAGCATTGGCAATCTTTCTGAAGATCTCTGGGGCTTCTAGCTCTTCCAGTGTTGGAATGCTACTTGGGATGGTACGGAACACAGCCGCACAACCGCGAGATTGGTTGAAAGCGTTGACGCGAAAACGGCCAACGTTATGCAATTCAAATGAAAAATCGACTTCGAGTTTTTCTTCGAACTCACTGCGCTGCGCATCGTTCATGATTTCAAAAACCAAACGATGCACTTCTTGGTGTGTAAACGCTGGAATGCCCAGCTTTCTTACATCACCATCAATACGAACCATTGGTGGTACACCTGCAGAAAGATGTAGATCCGAAGCATTATGTTTTACACTAAAATCCAGTAACTCAGTGATATCCATTTAAAATCCTTAAGTCTAAAGTACAGCTATGAGTAGTATTCAACAAAACATTGAACATATCACCTCTCAAATTCGACACGACGAACAAAAATGCGGTCGTGCTCCAGAGTCAGTGCAACTTCTAGCAGTAAGCAAAACTAAACCTGTCGAGGCAATTCTCGAAGCTTACCAAGCTGGCCAAGAGGCGTTTGGTGAAAACTACGTCCAAGAGGGCGTCAGTAAAGTTCAGCACTTTGCCGAGCATTATCCAGATAATCGAATCGAATGGCACTTCATTGGTCCAATTCAATCCAATAAATCACGCCCTGTTGCTGAACATTTCGATTGGGTTCACACCATTGATCGCGCTAAGATCGCTCAACGCCTCAATGACCAGCGTCCAAGGGAGCTAAAACCACTGCAAGTTCTGATTCAAGTTAACACCAGTGGTGAAGAGTCAAAATCTGGCGTTGCTGATGCAGAAATATTCGAACTGGCTGAGTTGATTTCTCGCCTTCCAAACCTCACGTTAAGAGGGTTGATGTCGATTCCTGCCAACGTGCCAGATTACGAATCGCAACTTCGCGCATTTAAGCAACTTGAAGAGCTAAAGCAAAAGCTAGCCCAGCAGTACCCGGATGTCGACACGCTATCCATGGGTATGAGCGGAGACATGGATGCGGCAATCGAAGCAGGTAGCACTATGGTGCGAATTGGCACAGCGATTTTTGGCGCGCGCGACTACAGCAAACAGCAATAAAAGCGACTCGTTGTTAGACACTGCGAATTTGAGTCTGAGTGCCTTCTATTTCGGCACTCAGAGCAAAGTGGTGCAATTATACACCTGAGCGCACAACAAATTGTAAGAATTTATATTTGGAAATCAGACATATGGAACATAAAAAGATTGCCTTTATCGGCGCGGGAAACATGGTGCGTGCGATTGTTTCTGGTCTCGTAGCAAATGGCTACCCAGCACAGAACATCGTTGCGACCGCCCCATCGGAGACACGTCGCCAACCTCTTGAGCAAAACTTTGGTATCCGTACCACCAGCGATAACATCGCAGCCGCGACAGAAGCGGATGTTGTGGTATTGTCTGTGAAGCCACAAATGATGGAAGAAGTGTGTAAACCACTGCAATCTATAGACTTCAGCAATAAACTGGTTATCTCTATTGCGGCTGGCATCAACTGTTCACGCTTGGATGACATGCTAGCGACTAAGCTCAACTTGGTTCGCGTGATGCCAAATACACCATCGCAACTTGGTTTGGGCATGAGTGGTCTTTACGCGCCAGAACATGTGCAAGAACAAGATAAAGCCTTCGCGGCAGAGCTAATGCAAGCCTGCGGTAAGGTATGCTGGGTTGAACAAGAATCTGGAATCAACAATGTGATTGCAGCGGCAGGCAGCGCACCGGCTTACTTCTTCCTGTTTATGGAAGCGATGCAAGCGGAAGCGGTTGCTCAAGGTTTCGATAAAGACACTGCTCGCACGTTAGTTCAACAATCCGCACTTGGTGCAGCAAGTATGGTGGTAGAAAACCCACAAACTGAGCTTTCTACACTGCGCGAGAACGTCACATCAAAAGGTGGCACAACGGCAGAAGCACTACGTACGTTCAACGAGCACCAACTGTCTGATATTGTGGCGAAAGCAATGCAAGCTGCGGTTGCTCGCGCTGAAGAAATGGAAAAACTGTTTTAATGACTTGAGTGATACCCACTCTGTGTCACTCACTTACTTGTTAAGGGTACCTTATGAATTCAATGAGTTTTCTCATCTCAACCCTATTTGACCTGTACATCATGGTCGTCATTTTGCGTATATGGTTGCAAGCTGCTCGTGCAGATTTCTACAACCCATTCTCGCAGTTCATCGTCAAAGCGACTCAACCGGTTGTGGGTCCACTGCGCCGCGTGATCCCATCCATCGGCAGCATCGACCTAGCGACGGTACTGTTCGCTTACGTACTGTGTGTGCTTAAGTTTGTTGCGCTGATCCTGATCGCTTCTAGCGGGTCAGTTTCATTCAGCATGGATTTCCTATTCCTAGGCTTATTGTCTCTGATTAAAGCCGCTGGCGGCTTGTTGTTCTGGGTACTATTGATCCGCGCAATCCTGAGCTGGGTTAGCCAAGGTCGCAGCCCTATCGAATACGTATTCCATCAACTAACTGAACCAATGCTAGCACCAATCCGCCGCATCATCCCTGCAATGGGTGGCTTCGATTTAAGCGTGCTTGTGTTGTTCATCGGCCTACAATTCGCTAACTTCCTAATGGGCGACATGATTGGTCCTATCTGGTATCAACTATAATGTCAGAAGCAGTTTGGCGTGATGGCGAGGATGTGGTGCTTCGGCTCTACATCCAACCAAAAGCAAGCCGCGACAAGATCGTCGGCTTGCATGGTGAAGAGCTCAAAATTGCCATCACCGCGCCGCCTGTCGATGGTAAAGCGAATGCGCACTTAACCAAGTTTTTAGCCAAACAATTTAAAGTTGCTAAAGGTTTGGTTCACATAGAAAAAGGTGAACTGGGACGTCATAAACAAATTCGGATAGAATCCCCAGTGCAAATACCTACAGAAATTAAAGCCATCATTTGATGGCTTTTTATTTACGAAATTCGTACCAATAATAAAGCGTCCGATTCGAGGAAGTGATAATGAGCAAATGGATTACCGCCCTACTGATCAGCCTGTTGTCTTTACCAAGCATGGCAGGTCAGTTCAAAACAATGAAAGACATCGAGGTCCACTACATCGCGTTTAACTCAACCTTTTTAACTCCCAAGATCGCCCGTAGCTACGACATCAAGCGTAATGGCTACAATGCAGTACTGAACATCAGCGTGCTCGATAGTGCCTCTCTGGGTAAGCCAGCCGTTGAAGCTAAAATCAGTGGTCAGGCGAAGAACCTTATCGGTCAAACGCAAAAGCTCACCTTCCGTGAAGTGAAAGAAGGCGATGCGATTTACTACCTAGCAGAGCTCGGTATCACTAACGAAGAAACTTTTACCTTCGATATTGACGTTAAAGCTGGAAACAAAGGCTCAGGTAAGCTTAAATTCACCCAGAAATTTTATGTCGAAGAGTAATTGGGTTGTGATGATCTAAAAGCTTTTAGAACATCATAACCCTAGAACTAATTTAATCAGGGAGAACACTGCGTTCTCCCTTTATCGCTACAGAAAGAGACGACCATGAAAAAGATAGTGCTAGCAACAGGCAACCAAGGCAAAGTTCGTGAGATGGCAGATCTGCTGTCTGACTTCGGTTTTGAAGTATTGGCGCAAAGTGAATTCAACGTATCTGAAGTAGCAGAAACTGGCACCACTTTCATTGAAAACGCGATCATCAAAGCTCGTCATGCAGCACAAGAAACGGGGCTTCCTGCGATTGCGGACGACTCAGGCTTAGAAGTCGATTTCTTGAAAGGCGCTCCGGGCATTTACTCTGCACGCTATGCAGGTGAAAAGGCCTCTGACCAAGAGAACCTAGAGAAGCTGCTGAAAGCAATGGAAGGCGTACCAGAAGCAGAGCGCACCGCTCGCTTCCACTGCGTATTGGTTTTGATGCGTCACGAGAACGATCCAACTCCTATCGTTTGTCACGGCAAGTGGGAAGGTCGCATTCTAACTGAAGCACACGGTGAAAATGGCTTTGGCTACGACCCAATCTTCTTCGTACCTGAAGACAACTGCGCGTCAGCCGAACTGGAGCCAGCACGTAAAAAACAACTGTCTCACCGCGGTAAAGCACTCAAGTCGTTGTTTGCTCAACTATCTGAGCAAGTGTCTCAGTAATCACGAGCGAATTAGACCATGTTAACGCCCCCTGCACTGAGCTTGTATGTACACATCCCGTGGTGTGTACAAAAATGCCCGTATTGCGACTTTAACTCTCACGCGCTCAAAGCCGAGATCCCAGAAGAAGAGTACATCAATGCCCTTCTTGAAGATTTGGATACCGACATTGAGAAATACCGTCTTAACGAAGCGCCACGTCCACTGCATTCAATCTTCATTGGTGGTGGTACGCCGAGTTTGATTTCGGCAGAAGGCATCGAGCGTCTACTTAAAGGTATTGAAGCGCGTATTCCGTTCAAGCCTGAAATCGAAATCACCATGGAAGCCAACCCAGGCACCATTGAAGCTGAACGTTTTGTTGGCTACCGCAAGGCTGGTGTAACGCGCATCTCTATCGGTGTGCAAAGCTTTGAGCAACAGAAGCTTGAGCGTTTGGGGCGTATTCACGGTCAAGACGAAGCCGTGAATGCAGCGAAGCTGGCGCACCAAATTGGTTTGAACAGCTTTAACCTCGATCTCATGCACGGTTTACCTGATCAAAGCATCGAACAAGCCTTGGCAGATTTGGATAAAGCGATTGAGTTGGCGCCGCCGCACCTCTCTTGGTATCAGCTGACCATAGAACCAAACACCATGTTCTACTACAAGCCACCGACTCTGCCAGATGATGATGACTTGTGGGATATCTTCGAACAAGGACATGAGAAGCTGGCAGCAGCAGGTTACGTGCAATACGAGATTTCAGGTTACAGCAAGCCGGGCTATCAGTGTCAGCACAACCTGAACTATTGGCGCTTTGGTGACTACCTTGGCATTGGTTGCGGCTCACACGGTAAGCTGAGCTTTGCTGATGGTCGCATCGTCCGTACCATTAAGGTCAAGCACCCACGTGGCTATCTGATGGCATACCAAAACATGGTGAAGCCATATCTGGATAGTGAGCAGCTTGTGGCTGATGAAGATCGTCCGTTTGAGTTCTTTATGAACCGTTTCCGCTTAATGGAGGCGTGCCCGAAACAAGACTACATAGATACAACAGGCCTACCGTTGAGCTCGATTCAAGAGACTATCGATTGGGCGCTAGAGATGGGTTACCTAAGTGAAACCGAGACTCACTGGCAAATTACCGAGAAAGGTAAGCTGTTCCTGAATGATTTGCTTGAAGCTTTTATGGCGGAAGAGGAATAAGAGATTCGGGAACGGACTGGGTCCTTCGAGAAACGAAATCCATGACTACATCTACCTAGATAGAAACAAAAAGGGTTGGCGCTCAAACGCCAACCCTTTCATTTATTCGTAACAACACTTATCTAAAGCGAAGCGTTCCTAAGTCCCTAATCCACAAGGACGAAGTCCGTTCTCACTTCTCGTCTCTTTTCCTTAGAAAATCGAACGACCAATACGCTCAGCAAGTAACTCAAGCGCTTTAGTACCAGCGAGTGAGTTACCAGATGCATCAAGCTCTGGTGACCAAACAGCAATCGTCATTTCACCCGGTACGACAGCGATGATGCCACCACCAACACCAGACTTACCCGGCATACCAACGCGGTAAGCAAATTCACCGGCACCATCGTACAAGCCACAAGTTGCTAGCAATGCATTCAACTGCTTGGTTTGCGTTGGTGATACCACAGGCTTACCCGTTTGTACCGACGTGCCTTTATTGGCTAAGTAGCTAAAGGTCTTCGCCAGATCGACACAGCTCATCTTCAACGCACAAGCATGGAAGTAGTTTTGCAGAACTGGGATAACCTCGTTCTCGAAGTTACCAAATGAACGCATCAAGTACGCGATCGCAGCGTTGCGGTCGCCATGCATCATTTCAGACGCTGCAACCACTTTGTCGTACACGATATGAGTGTCACCAGATAGCTGACGAGCAAATTCCAATAGACGCTGACGAGGCGCAGAGAGACGGCTTTGCAGCAAATCAGCTACCACAATAGCACCGGCGTTAATGAAAGGGTTACGTGGAATGCCCTGCTCCATCTCTAACTGGATCATCGAGTTAAACGCCTGACCAGAAGGCTCTTTACCTACACGACACCAGATCTCTTCTTGCTTGTACAAGCACATTGCCAGAGTCAGGCTCAACGCTTTTGAGATCGACTGAATCGAAAATGACTCTTCTGCATCGCCCGCTTTAATCACTTCACCTTCATTGGTGTATACCGCGATACCCAGCTTAGTATTGGGTACTTTTGCCAATGCGGGAATGTAGTCGGCCACTTTGCCTTGGCCAATTAAAGGGCGAACTTCCGCCAGAATGTCTGTCAAAATTTGCGCTGTAGGTTTCATCTTCTACCTTCTTGTCACAAGAACCCAAATGGCTGGGCCCAGAGGTAAAAAAAGCCAACGCGGACGTTGGCTTTTCCATGGAATTTATTCGACTCAAGTCGATTATGGTTTTATTGCCACAATGATGTTGCGGTTGATGGATTGATCAACACGGTGAAGATAACCGATGTAAGGCTCTTCTGAAAGTACCTTCCACCCTTGCTCTTCAAATAATGCCGCCACGTCTTTCCACTTCAAGGTAAATTCGTTGAAAGACAGCACTACAGAACCTTGCTTCTTCAGCACCACTTTCCATGCAGGCAGAGCCTCTTTTAGAAGCTCTAGTGGGCTGCGGTTCAGTTTGCTGTCTTTGGCATTTTTGCTGCCGTGCTGCACGCCGTAAGGCAAGTCAGACACCATCACATCTACCGAGTTCTTCTTCACAACTTGGTCTGCAATACGCGTATCTGCTGAGTACAGCTTCATTGTTTGAAGATTACCTTTGTTGTAATCGTCTTTGTCCGCAGCTGCCTCAACCACGAAGCCATCTGCCACTTTTTTACCACCAGAAGTGCGCTTTTCTTTGCTCACTTTGTGCTTAAAGCGACCGTTCTTCATAAACTTAACGATGAAGGTTTGGATCTCTTGAACCCATTTCTGGTTGATCTCCACACCCACAACGTTCAAGCCGTGGATCAAACCTTCAAACAGTGTTGTACCTTTACCACACATAGGATCCATCAGCGTCAATTGCGCACTACCCGTGTTGGCAGCACTGACGCCTAGGTTCACCATCAAACGCGTAAACTGCTCGTTTGTTTTACCTGTGTAACGCAGGATCTGACTCATGCTCTCAGGGAAAGTATTGAATGCAGGCGCCTGAATTGGACGTAATAAGCCATCTTCACGCACTTCAAATAGCGCGTAGTAGATAGATGACGCAGCAATCTTGCCGGCCTGTGCTTCACTTAGTTCGGTTTCGCAAGAGAACACAAGTGCAGCAGGAAGACCCACGTCTTTGTTGCCAATTTCAGTTACTTCAACACCTTCCGACGCCAAAATCGCTTTCAGCTCAGAACATGCAATCGTCATTGCGCTATCAAAGTAAATACGGTTATTACCCGGATTCGCTAATATCGCGTAGTGGTACATCTACTGGCTCCTTAAGCAGTACGCTTGAATTTGATATCCCACACACCGTGACCTAGACGGTGACCGCGAGCTTCAAATTTAGTCAGTGGACGCTCTTCTGGACGAGGAATGAAGTCGCCTTCTTCAGCGATGTTGTCGAAACCAGGTGCTTGGTTCATGATTTCAATCATGTGCTCAGCGTAGTTTTCCCAGTCTGTCGCCATGTGGAAGATACCTTCATTAAGGATAAGCTTCTGACGAACCATTTCAGCGAACTCAAGCTGTACGATACGACGCTTGTGGTGACGCTTTTTGTGCCATGGGTCTGGGAAGAACAGTTGTAGCGTTGCTAGGCTACCATTTGGGATCATGTGTTCGAATACTTCTACCGCATCGTGACACATTACACGTAGGTTAGTGATACCGGCTTCGCGAGCATCTGCAAGACAAGCACCAACGCCTGGGCTATGAACTTCGATACCGATGAAGTTTTTCTCTGGCGCGTTCTTTGCCATTTCAACCAATGAAGCACCCATACCAAAGCCGATCTCAAGCACTACTGGGTTATCGTTGCCAAACACTTCTTTCCAATCAAGAAGTTCTGCTTTGTAGTCGATACCCATTGTTGGCCAGCACTCGTTCATCGCATTTTCTTGGCCCTTAGTTAGACGACCTTCGCGACGCACGAAACTGCGGATTTTACGGATCATTTTACCGTCTTCGTTGTATTCGTTAGTGGTTACTTCACTCATTGATTTTGCCTGCACATTGATTAATCAAAGCGGGGATTATCCAAAGAATTCACTTAGGTGCAAGTATTTGTTGAGCTATCGGACTATGGCAGCCCAAAAGCAAACAAACCAGACACAATATCCCCACAGTTTATCTGTTGTACTTACACCACAATCTGTGGTGCAATTTTGCTCCTAACCAATAATAGAATACAGAGCAAGTCGTGACACCTTTCGCCAGTGCCATCTTAGAATGGTATGACGCATATGGAAGAAAAGATCTTCCGTGGCAACAAAACAAGACCGCTTATAGTGTCTGGTTGTCTGAAATCATGCTTCAGCAAACTCAGGTCACTACGGTTATCCCTTATTACCAACGCTTTTTGGAGCGCTTCCCGACCGTGGTCGATCTTGCCAATGCTGAGCAAGATGAAGTGCTGCACCTTTGGACCGGCTTAGGTTATTACGCTCGTGCTCGTAACCTTCATAAAGCCGCAAAAGAGGTCGCCCATAAATACAATGGTGAGTTTCCTCTAGACTTAGAGCAGATGAATGCTCTGCCGGGGATTGGTCGCTCCACCGCCGCTGCGGTTCTTTCGTCCGTCTATAAACAGCCACATGCGATATTGGACGGCAACGTAAAGCGCACACTTTCACGCTGTTTTGCCGTGGATGGATGGCCGGGACAAAAGAAAGTCGAAAATCAATTGTGGGAAATCGCAGAAACGCACACGCCACAAACAGACGTCGACAAGTACAATCAAGCCATGATGGATATGGGTGCCATGATGTGTACCCGCAGCAAGCCTAAATGCACCTTGTGTCCAGTCAGCGATCTTTGTGTCGCAAAGAAACAAGGTAATGTGCTTGATTACCCGGGTAAGAAGCCGAAAAAAGACAAGCCGGTCAAGCAAACACGTTTCGTTATGCTGCATCACAAAAATGGCGATAGTCACGAAGTGTGGCTAGAACAAAGACCGCAGACGGGTATTTGGGGCGGGCTATTTTGCTTCCCGCAAACCGAGCATATTGATGTAGAGAGCGATATTGAGTTACTACTGGAACAACGTGGTATTCAAGCCAACGATATTAGACACCAAGAAACTCTGATTACGTTTCGTCATACATTCAGCCATTACCATCTCGATATCACACCGATTTTGATTGACCTGTCAAAGCAACCCAATGTGGTGATGGAAGGTAACAAAGGTCTTTGGTATAACTTATCTAAACCTGAAGAAGTCGGTTTGGCAGCCCCAGTAAAACTCTTACTGGAAGCGCTACCCCACGAGCTTCGTTAATTAATTGCAAGGAGTCATTATGAGCCGCACTGTTTTTTGTGCTCGACTAAAGAAAGAGGGCGAAGGTCTAGACTTTCAACTTTACCCAGGTGAACTAGGTAAACGTATTTTCGATAATATCTCGAAAGAAGCTTGGGCTCAGTGGCAGCACAAACAAACTATGTTGATCAACGAGAAGAAGCTCAACATGATGGATCCTGAACATCGCAAACAACTTGAGACTGAAATGGTGAATTTCTTGTTCGAAGGTAAAGATGTTCACATCGAAGGCTACACGCCACCAAGCGAATAAAGCAAACTTGTTTTAAAACAATGACATCACAACCAACCTTGTGGTGTCATTTTTATATTAGAGCCCACAAAGCCATCTCAATAGTTATGAAAAAAATTGCCTTTATTGCTACCGCACTCTTAATGGCAGGTTGTAGCCGCGAATTCGTCGAGCAAATTTACGATGTCAATTACGAGCCAACCAACCGTTTTGCCAACAACCTAGCAGAACTGCCGGGACAGTTTGAAAAAGACACCGATGCTCTCGATGCACTGATCAGCAGCTTCTCTGGCAACATTAAAAAGCGCTGGGGCCAACGTGAAGTGAAAGTCGCAGGTAAAAGCAATTACGTAAAATACATCGATAACTACTTGAGTCGTGCAGAAGTCGACTTCCAAAAAGGTGTGATTACCATCGAAACGGTTTCTCCAACAGAGCCACAAAAACACCTTAAGAACGCCATTATCACCACACTTTTAACGCCAGATGATCCGGCTAGTGTCGACTTGTTCTCTTCTAAAGAGATCAAATTGGAAGGTCAGCCCTTTCTTTACAATCAAGTTGTCGACCAAGACAAAAAACCCATTCAATGGTCATGGCGCGCGAATCGCTTTGCCGATTACTTGATTGCTAATCAAGTAAAAACCAAAGATGTCGACTTTAAGAAAGCGTATTACGTTGAAATCCCAATGGTAGAAGACCACTTCTCACAGCGTAGTTACCAATACGCAGACATTGTGCGTCGTGCCTCGAAGAAATACGACATCCCTGAAGATTTGATTTACGCCATCATCAAAACCGAAAGTAGCTTTAACCCGTACGCAGTAAGCTGGGCTAATGCGTATGGATTGATGCAGGTTGTGCCGAAAACAGCTGGCCGTGATGTATTCAAGCTGGTGAAGAACCGTTCTGGGCAACCAAGCCCTGAATATTTGTTTAATCCAGAAAACAACATTGATACTGGAACGGCTTACTTCTACATCCTTAAAAACCGTTATTTGAAAGATGTACAGCACCCAACTTCGTTGGAGTACAGCATGATTTCTGCTTACAACGGCGGAACTGGTGGTGTTTTAAACACTTTCCATCGAACTGATCGCAAACGTGCGATGCAAGATTTAAATTCTTTACAGCCAAACCAAGTTTATTGGGCACTAACCAAGAAACACCCGAACGCAGAAGCACGTCGTTACCTAGAAAAAGTTACAAATTTCAAAAAGGAATTTAACGCAGGGTAAACTTTTTTCCGACAGTTGAATAAAAAGCGTTCGAACAACCACTTTTTTGAAATTATTTAAAAAAAGTGGTTGACGCAAAGCAGGAAAATCCGTTTAATAGCGCTCCGTCGCCCGGATAGCTCAGTCGGTAGAGCAGAGGATTGAAAATCCTCGTGTCGGTGGTTCGATTCCGCCTC
>NZ_JAADJW010000053.1:0-20618 GCF_010092875.1 Vibrio sp. LB10LO1 | reverse complement strand
CGCTTGTACGGTGGTGTGAGAGGACGGAGGCCGTGAGGCCTCCTCCTACTCGATTAAACGCATAGATTCACACTTTAAGTGTTGAGTTAGTAATCAACAAGACGGGAAAGCTGGCATCGCTAACATTCTTTAGTCTTAATCTGCTCATAGCGCAGTGAACCTGTGTTAGAATCTCAACACTTGAATGTGAGTAATAAGGCGTGTATTTTGGCTCGCCTAAACGTTATACCGAAACTTATCGTTGCCAGTGCTTCGTGGGGTTATTCCTAGAAGTCCAGCTATTGTGAGCTTCGGTATAAATCTTAAATATTAAAGAGGATAAATCATGCGCATCATTCTTCTAGGTGCTCCAGGTGCAGGTAAAGGCACACAAGCAAACTTCATCATGGATAAATACGGTATTCCACAAATCTCTACTGGTGATATGCTTCGTGCTGCTATCAAAGCAGGTACAGAGCTTGGTAAACAAGCTAAAGCTGTTATCGACGCTGGTCAGCTAGTTTCTGATGAAATCATCCTTGGTCTAATCAAAGAGCGTATTGCTCAAGACGATTGCGAAAAAGGTTTCCTACTTGATGGTTTCCCTCGCACTATCCCTCAAGCTGACGGCCTAAAAGAGATGGGCGTTGACGTTGATTACGTAATCGAATTTGACGTAGCTGACGATGTGATTGTAGAGCGTATGGCTGGTCGTCGTGCTCACCTTCCTTCAGGTCGTACTTACCACGTTGTTTACAACCCACCAAAAGTGGAAGGTAAAGATGACGTAACTGGTGAAGATCTTGTTGTTCGTGATGACGACAAAGAAGAAACAGTACGTGCACGTCTAGGTGTTTACCACGAGCAAACAGCGCCACTTATCAACTACTACGGTAAAGAAGCTGAAGCTGGTAACACTAAGTACCTTAAATTCGATGGTACTAAGCAAGTTGCAGAAGTAAGCGCAGATATTGAGAAAGCACTAGCATAATTTGCTAACGGCAAAATTTAATATTTTGATATATTTAAAAGCGACCCTCGGGTCGCTTTTTTATTTTTGCCTGTAAGTACGATGAACCATCTGGTTTGTTCCACCGTACAAAGCAAGCCGATCAACATGAATAGGATGTTATGAAAAACAACAATAATAAACAGGGCGTGTTATTGGTTAACTTGGGTACGCCTGATGAGCCAACTGCACCAGCTGTAAAACGCTTTTTAAGTCAGTTTCTTCATGATCATCGTGTCGTTGATATGACGCGTTGGCTTTGGTGTCCGATTCTTCACGGTGTCATCTTGCCAATTCGCTCGCCGAAAGTCGCCAAGCTGTACCAGTCTGTCTGGATGGAAGAGGGGTCACCTCTGATGGTGTACTCAAAACGACAAGCTCACAAGTTAGCCGTTGCACTCGATATGCCAGTTGAATTGGGTATGACTTACGGTAATCCAAGCTTACAATCTGGTTTTGAAGCGCTGATTGCACAAGGCGTAGAGGAAGTGATTGTCTTGCCTCTTTACCCGCAATACTCGGGTACAACGACGGCCGCAGTCTCAGACGGTATGACGAAGGCATTCAAAAAGATGCCAGTAATGCCTGAGTTCAGCTTTATTCGTGATTACCACAATCATCCCCAATACATCGCGGCACTTGCTCAATCGGTTCGTAACCATTGGGCAGAGCATGGTCAAGGCGATTACCTACTTTGTTCTTACCATGGTATCCCTAAGCGTTATGCAGATAATGGTGATATTTACCCTAAGCATTGTGAAGAGACGACTCGCTTGCTTGGTGAAGCACTGGGTTTGAGTGAAGCGCAAATCGGAATGACATATCAGTCACGTTTTGGTCGTGAAGAATGGCTACAGCCATACACGGATAAGACGCTGGAAGTATTACCAAGCCAAGGTAAGAAGAAACTTAATGTGATTACGCCAGCTTTCTCTGCAGACTGTTTGGAAACATTGGAAGAAATCTCAGAAGAGTGCCGAGAGATTTACCTAGAAGCTGGTGGTGAGAGCTTCAGTTACATCCCGTGCTTGAATGACAATGATGAGCACATCGAGATGATGGTTGAGCTTGTTCGCTCTAAGCTTTAAAGCGAAACCTGTATCTATCTCCAAGGTAGTTTGGGTTGTAGAAAACAAAAAGGGTCGCGATTGCGACCCTTTGTTTTTATTTGAACTTTATATTAAGCAACTTGCGTTTGTTGCTCTTCAATTTGTTCTGCTGTGCTGTGAGTATTTTCAGCACCATGCATCCAACGAACTAGCGTGTTAGAGAACAACAATAGAATCACGCCAGAAATCGTCGCAGTTACCGCAATACCACTGAAGATTGCTAGTGCGCCTAGTTCACCTACGTGAGAGCCAACATAACCTGCAACGTAGTTTGCGATTGCGTTACAGCCGAACCATGCGCCCATCATAAGCGATGCAAGACGTAGCGGAGCTAGTTTAGTTACTAGAGATAGACCAATAGGAGATAGACACAGTTCACCAAGCGTATGGAAGAAGAACGCACCTACTAGCCATAGCATTGATGTTTTAACCGCAGTATCACCACCTTGCTCCATAACAGCACCAACCATACATAAGAAACCCAGTGCTAGGAAGAACATCGCTAGGGCAAATTTCATCGGTGAGTTAGGTTCACGTTTACCCAGTTTCACCCACAAAACGGCTAATACAGGTGCAAGAGTAATAATGAAGAACGGGTTTAGTGATTGGAACCACGCAGCAGGCACTTCGAAGCCACCGATCATACGATCTGTGTATTGCTGCGTGTAGATGTTCATTAGACCGCCAGCTTGTTCAAAGCCTGCCCAGAAAACGATGGTAAACAGGCTCATCACAAGGATAACTTTGATTCGATCCACTTCTTCTTTGGTTAGTGGCTCTTTCTTCGCAGATTTCTTAATTGCTAGGTCACGTTTTGCTGCTGGTACGCGGCCAATGTCACCTAACCAAGATTGCGCCATTGTCATTTGCATCACAAGGCTAACAAGCATACCAATACCGGCAGCAACGAAGCCTGCTTTCCAGCCAAATTCGTTCGTTACAGAGCCCGATACAACACCAGCCAGCAACGCACCTAGGTTGATACCCATGTAAAAGATAGTGAAAGCACCATCACGACGGTTATCGCCTTCATTGTATAGATCACCAACCATTGTAGAGATGTTTGGCTTGAATAGACCGTTACCACAGATAAGTAGAGCAAGACCTAGGTAGAAAGTGTGTAAAGAGCCAAGACCCAGAGCATCTGCTGGCATTGCTAGCGTAAATTGGCCAATAGCCATCAACGCGCCACCAATTAGGATAGAACGGCGTTGACCTAGGTAGTTATCCGCAAGGTAGCCACCAATAAGAGGGGTGATGTAGACAAGTCCAGTATAGATGCCGTAAAGATCTAGAGCATCTTTAGTCGACCAGCCAAGACCGCCGTTCATTGTTGTGTCTGTCAGATAAAGTACTAGAATGGCGCGCATTGCGTAGTAAGAAAAGCGTTCCCATAATTCTGTACCGAACAGAAGGAACAAGCCACGTGGGTGACCAAAGTATTGATGTTGGTTTGACATAAGCTCTTCTAATAGTAGTTATTACATTTTTTAACGAAATCTACGTATACATGGCAATTTCTTGTCTGACAAACAATAAAATTTCATGTGACGATTCATTTGCCTTGTTAAATACCTGTTCAGTGCTGAAATGACGGGGTTTTTGTCGGTGATTTGCTCGTGTTACAAACTTACTTTTCATTTTTGACTATAGACTTATTTTCTTAATGTTCTGAAAAGGTGTAAGTTTTAATCTTAATATTAAGCAGCCAATTAATGGGTTGCTTGAATGTCCATGACTCGTCTTTTGCTTAATGTTAGGATCAAGCAAAAATATAATTGGCTAGTAATAAAATGAAACGTTGGTATTTATTGTATTGTAAGCGAGGAGAGCAAGTTAGGGCGAAGCAGCACCTTGAAAACCAGGGTGTGGAGTGTTTTTACCCTACTGTCGAAGTCGAAAAGATCTTACGTGGTAAACGACAGAAAGTCGAAGAGCCACTGTTCCCTTGCTATGTGTTTGCCCGATTTGACTATGAAGAAGGCCCAAACTTCACATCAGTTCGCTCTACGCGAGGCGTGGTAGACTTTGTTCGCTTTGGTGCACAGCCAAAAGAGATACAGGGTGACCTGGTTTATGAGCTTAAGCAGCTGGATAAATGCATCGACGACCAGACCGATGCTGAGAACATGCCAAAACCTGGTGATCAAGTACGTGTCAAGAGCGGGCAGTTTGCCGGTATTGATGCCATCTTCCAAGAACAAGATGGTGAGAAGCGCTCAATAATGTTGGTTCAGATGATCACCAAGCGTGTGCCTGTCAGCATAGACAACAGCGATTTAGACTTAAAATAGCCTGATTCCATCAAATATAAAAAGAGGTGCGTAAGCACCTCTTTTTGATCGTATCTATTGTGTTTGCTTTAAAAGGGTTGGTGAAGCCAACCCTCTTTGAAACAACGAATAATTAATATGCGTCGTTGTGAACGGTCTGTACTGCACGGCCTGACGGGTCAACACAGTTTTGGAACGACTCATCCCATTCAATCGCTTTCGCTGAAGAACACGCTACTGAAGGGCCACCAGGTACACATTCTGCTGCAGATGGTAGCGGGAACAACTCTTCAAAGATTTCGCGGTATACATAACCTTCTTTGGTTGTTGGTGTGTTGTAAGGGAAGCGGAATTGCGCCGTTTCCATTTGCTGATCCGTTACTTTCTGCTCTGCCACTTCTTTCAAAGTATCGATCCAGCTGTAACCTACACCATCAGAGAACTGCTCTTTCTGACGCCATGCGATTGATTCTGGTAGGTAGTGCTCGAAACACTCACGAAGAATGTGTTTTTCCATCTTACCGTTGCCACACATCTTATCTGCTGGGTTCAAGCGCATTGCAACATCAATAAACTCTTTATCTAGGAAAGGTACACGTCCTTCTACGCCCCATGCTGCTAGTGATTTGTTAGCACGTGCACAGTCAAACATGTTCAGAGCAAGCAACTTACGTACAGTCTCTTCGTGGAACTCTTTTGCGTTTGGCGCTTTGTGGAAGTACAGGTAACCACCAAAGATTTCATCCGCACCTTCACCAGACAGTACCATCTTGATGCCCATTGCTTTGATCTTACGACCCATTAGGAACATTGGTGTTGAAGCGCGGATAGTCGTTACGTCATACGTTTCAATGTGGTAAATCACATCGCGAATCGCGTCCAGACCTTCTTGAATCGTGTAGGTCATCTCGTGGTGAACAGTACCAATCTGGTCTGCAACTTCACGAGCGGCTTTCAAGTCTGGTGCACCTTCTAGGCCCACTGCGAATGAGTGCAGCTGTGGCCACCATGCTTCAGATTTCTCATCGTCTTCAATACGCATCGCTGCAAATCGTTTTGCAACTGCTGAAGTGATAGAAGAATCCAGGCCACCAGAAAGAAGCACACCGTATGGCACGTCAGTCATCAGTTGGCGTTTCACTGCTGCTTCTAGCGCTTCAGTCAATTCTTCTTTGCTTGTACTGTTGCCTTGTACTGCCGCGTACTCGTTCCAGTCGCGGATGTAGTAGCGTTGAGGTTCTGCATCGGCACTGCCGTAGTGACAGCCTGGAGGGAACTCACTCACGGTCTTACACACAGGTACAAGCGCTTTCATTTCTGATGCAACGTAGTAGTTACCGTGCTCATCGTAACCTTGGTAAAGCGGAATGATGCCAATGTGGTCACGGCCAACTAGGTATTCATCTTTATCTTCATCGTAAAGTACGAATGCAAAAATACCGTTTAGTTCTTCAAGAAGGTCAGCGCCCATGTCTTGGTATAGCGCTAGGATAACTTCACAGTCTGAATCGGTTTGGAATTCGTATTTGCCTTCATAGCGAGCACGAATCTCTTTGTGGTTGTAGATTTCACCATTTACCGCAAGGATGAGTTTTTTATCAGGGCTGTATAGTGGCTGGGCACCACTATTTAGACCAACGATCGCTAGACGCTCATGCGCTAGGATTGCGCGTTCTGATGAGTAAATACCAGACCAGTCTGGACCGCGATGACGAAGCTTTTTCGACATCTCAAGGGCGATAGGGCGCAATGCCGCTGCATCGCTCTTAATGTCTAAAATGCCAAATACTGAACACATACAACATCCTTTTTAAACTAAACAATTTTTAATCGGTATAGGTTCAATTTGCCATTCTGAGTAAAAAAAGCAACGTTTGATGATTAAAAAAATGATAAAAAGCCTTGTTGATTAGATAGTATTTAAAAAATGCCTAAATTTGATGAATGAGATCAAGGTTTGGTTTAAAAAATGCACAAAAAAGCCCTCTTGTTAAAAGAGGGCTCTGAAAATATATCCACCTCGATGCTTATTTCATCGGTGTAAATTGAGGTTGAAGTTGATCGCAAACATGACGTGCAAAACCGCTACCAGCCTCACTATAGATGTTAAATGCAGCATCGACTCCTGTCTCTAATAAGCCTTCAAGCTGGTCTGGGTATTCAGCAATCGCTGCAATTTGTCCCTTATAGTTTCGACTTTGCAGTTGCTCCAGTGCGGTTTGGTTACCTTGGTGATGTGGCATTGCAAGAAGCACCATTTTCACGTTAGCAGTGTCCAAAATACGCTCCCAAAAATCTGGGTCAGTCGCATCTCCAGAGATGACATTGCGGCCTTCAGAGCGATGCTTGTGTGCGGCCTCTTCACGGACTTCAACCCCCAGTGAAATCTTGCCATAACGAGCGCGTAGTTCGTCGTAGGCGCCAGTGCCAATTCGTCCCATACCAAGGATCAGTACTTGAGCATGACCAGGATTGATGAGTTGGTCTCGTTGGTTCAGTTTCTCTGCTGCGGTTTCTTGTAGCCATTTACCAGAATGTTGGTAAATCTGATGGCCCAATCGGTTTAGCGGGGCAGAGATAATAAATGAGATAGACACAGCGACAGCAATTGCGGCCAACATGTCGCTCGGCATCCAACCCATCTTGTAAGCCAGACCACCAACAATCAGACCGAACTCACTGTAGTTGAAAAGCGATAGCGACGTCAGCAATGAAGTACGTACTCGGAACTTAAAGTGGTTGATGGTGAGGAAGTAGAGCAGCCCCTTGATAGGCAGTAGCAAGATAAATAGCAGCGCTAAGCCTACGCCGGTAAAGCTCAATGAAGCTGACAAACCAATATTGAGGAAGAAGCAAACGAGGAAGAGCTCTTTCATATTAAAGAGCGATTTTGATAACTCTGATGCTTTACGATGTCCAGCCAATAGCATACCCAATATCAAAGCACCCAAATCTGGCTTCATGCCGACCAGTTCAAATAAGCCGGCTCCGACCACGAGCGCGAAGAAGATACCAAACAGCACCAGCATCTCGCCGTGACCAACTTTGTCTAGCAGCTTGTAGAACAATGGGCGGAGAAACGGCAAGGCAAATAATCCAATGGCGTACCATTCAGGAATCTTACCTGTGGAAGCGGTAAGGAAGACCACAGCAAAAATATCCTGCATAACCAAGATACCAATGGCTAGTGTGCCGTAGGTGGCGTTCATCTCACCTTTCTCTTGCAGCGTTTTAACTGCAAATACGGTACTAGAGAAAGAGAGAGCGAAAGCGAGCAGTAGGATCTGACTGTGATCCATGGTGGTAAGGGATGAAAGCCCAAGCAGCTTCAGCCCAACGAGAACCAACGCAAAGAAAAGAGTCGAGAGAATATTGTGCGCTGTAGCACCGCCCCAAATTTCTTTAGAAAGCAGCGTTTTTACATCCAGCTTTAAACCAATGGTGAAAAGCAGCAAGGTCACACCAAGGTCTGCGAGCGTGACAATGACGTCATTACTTTGGTAGCCAAACGCATGAAGGCCAAAACCTGCAAGTAGGAAACCGACCAAAGGGGGGAGGTTACATTTTAGAGCGATGAAGCCGGCGAGGAACGCCGTTGTAATTAGAATAATTTCCATACTGTTGAGCTATATTCCTGATATACAAAAACGGGCTGTGAAACCACAGCCCGAGATTGTAACTCAATTGGTTGTATAAACTTAGTCTTCTAGTAACTTTTGTAACAAAACTCCGTTCAACATAGCGCGCTTGATCATCGCAAATGCACCCATCGTTGGTTGCTTATCAATGTGAGAGGCAACAATTGGAAGTTCGTTATGGAAAGTCTTCAAAGATTGGTTTTCTACGTTGCGCTGGATTGCTGGGAACACAATTTCTTCCGCGGCAGTAATGTCACCAGCAATGACGATTTTTTGCGGGTTAAACAAGTTAATCGTAATTGCGATAGCTTTACCAAGTTGGTTACCTACGCGAACCAGGCTTTGTTTCGCCAGCTCGTCACCATTCATCGCATGAGTACAAACGTCATCAATGGTGATGTGTTCAAGCTGAGTAAGGCTTGATTCGTAACCTTGTGCAATCAGCTTTTTCACGCGTTGTACGATGGCAGGGTTGGCTGCAACCGTTTCTAGACAGCCAAAGTTACCGCATTGACATTGCTCGCCAAGTGGGTCGATTTGGATGTGACCGATTTCACCGACGTTGCGGTTGAAACCAAGGAATACCTGACCGTTCACGATAATACCTGCACCAGTACCGCGGTGAACACTGACCAGAATCGAATCTTGGCAGTCTTGGCTCGCGCCAAAGTAGTGTTCAGCCAGTGCCATACCACGCACGTCATTACCAACAAAACACGCGGTATTGAACTTTTCACGAATGATTTCGCCTAGAGCGAGGTTATCGATGTCTGTATTCGGCATGTACTCAACAACACCTGTGGTTGGGTTCACCAAACCAGGCAGTGTGATACCGATAGCGATAAGTTGGTCGATCTTGTCTTGGCAACGATTTACGAAGTCTTTCAGTAAATCAATCAATCCAGCAATCAAGTCAGCTTGGTTGCTGTAGTGAAGCTCGTGTTGATCTTGTGCCAATGCTGTGCCGCCTAAGTCGTACAAGCAGAATTGCACGTAGTCACGACCTAATCGAACAGCGATAGAGTGGAAAGGTTTTACTTCAGTGGTCAACGAGATTGCTCGACGACCACCGGTAGAAGCTTGTTGCGCGACTTCTTTAATTAAGCCGCGCTCTAAAAGTTGGCGGGTTATTTTGGTAACACTCGCTGGGGCGAGCTGACTAACATCCGCGACTTGAATACGGGAGATTGGACCTTGTTGGTCAATCAGCCTGTATACCGCAGCGCTGTTAAGCTGTTTTACTAAATCTACATTACCAATCTGTCCGCCATTCATGCTTAATTTTGCTCGTATTGTCCGTTAACAACCGTCGCTTTTACATTGAAGTCACGATCGAAAACAGTAAGGTTTGCTACCATACCTTTTCGAACTCGGCCAAGACGGTCCTCAACACCGATTGCGGTTGCTGGGTACAGTGTAGCCATTCGTAGAGCTTCGTCTAAAGCGATGCCTGCGTGCTCAACTGTATTCTGAACTGCTTCGATCATAGTCAGAGCTGAGCCGCCTAGTGTGCCATTTTCATCAACACACTTACCATCTCGGTAATATACTTTCTTACCGACAAAAATAAAGTGATCAATGTTAGCACCTGCTGGAGCTGTGGCATCCGTCACCAAAACAAGCTTTTCGCCCTTGATTTTATGAGCAATTCGAATGTTTGCGTAATCAACGTGGAAACCGTCTGCAATGATACCTGCATAAACTTCTGGGGTGTCGTAAATCGCACCAACCACACCTGGTTCACGACCAACCATTGGCGTCATCGCATTGAATAGGTGAGTGGCAAATGTGATACCTGCTTCGAAGCCTTGACGTGCTTCTGCGTATGTTGCGTTGGTGTGACCGATAGAAACCACGATGCCAGCCGCTTTCAAACGAGAGATATGCTCAGGGTCATTTTGTTCTGGTGCTAGCGTTACTTTTGCAATGATGTCTGCGTTTGCGCAAATCAGGTCAATCATGCCGTCGTCAGAAGGGCGGATGAAGTCAACGCTGTGAATACCTTTTTTCGCTACGTTTAGGTACGGACCTTCAAGATGCAAACCTAGCGATTGGTTTTGGTATTTGTTGTGGTACTCACGAGCTGCAGCAATCGAAGCGCGCATGTCTTCGTCTGAAGATGTGATGAGAGTAGGTAGGAAGCTTGTACAACCAGATTTAAGGTTTGCTTCATGCATGATTTGCATTGTTTCTGGTGTGATTTCGTCGTTAAGCATCACACCGCCACAGCCGTTTAGCTGTAGGTCGATAAAACCAGGGCTTAGGTTAGCACCGTCCAGATCTTTTACTTCAATACCTTCTGGTAGTTGAGTCACTGGCACAACTGATTGAATCTGGTCATTGTCGATGATGACAGCATGATCGGTAAGAACATCACTACCGGTATAGATTTTACAGTTACTTAGCGCGTACATAGTCAGCTAGTCCTTATAGATGAGAATTCATTTTCTGTTCCGTTATCTAACTGGCGACTCCATGAGTCGGGCTGGTACTTAGTTTGTATCACTGAATTAGATAACGAGTCACATACAGCAAGTCGCGTTTTATCGATGTCATTATCAGAGTAACTAACTGAAAAATAATAAATGAATTAGTTTTTATGATTGTTTTCCAGAGCAAAGTTACTGCGAATCATCTGTAGAGATACCAAAATAACACTGATTCTGTCTTGCATAAAGTCCGAGAATCTTATCTCTAAAACGCCATTTTTTCGTATAATAAAATAAGTTTTATGATCTCGCTAGCAAAAACCTTCTGAATGACCAATTTCTGGTGATTATGATCACAAACAATGAGGTTTTAATTTGCGGAGCAAAATTAATATCATAAACTGGTAGCGACTAAATTGAACGACTGAAATAAGTCATTCAACAAAACATAAAATCCTATAGGGGGAACTTAAGGTGAATATTCTTGGATACGCGCAGAAGTTAGGTAAAGCTCTTATGCTTCCTATCGCAACGCTTCCAGTTGCAGCGCTTTTACTACGTTTGGGTCAGCCTGACCTATTAGACATCGCGTTTATGGCATCGGCTGGTAACGCAATCTTTAGTCAACTACCACTGCTATTCGGTCTAGGTATCGCGATCGGTCTTTCTAAAGACGGCCAAGGTGCTGCTGGTCTAGCTGGTGCAGTTGCTTACTTCGTACTTACTGCAACAGCAGCAACAATCGATGCAAGCGTTAACATGTCATTCTTCGGCGGTATCATTGCAGGTATCATCGCTGGTCACTCTTACAACGCTTTCCATGCTACTCGTCTTCCTGAGTGGTTGGCATTCTTCTCTGGCAAACGTCTAGTACCAATCATGGCGGGTCTATTCTCGCTAGTAGCTGGTGCAATTGCTGGTGTTGTATGGCCAACAATCCAAGGCGGTCTTGACGCACTAGCACACGCAGTTTCTACTTCTGGTGCTATTGGTCAATTCGTATACGGTACTCTTAACCGTGCACTTATCCCTGTAGGTCTACACCACGTACTAAACTCGTACTTCTGGTTCGGTATGGGTACGTGTCAAGAAGTTCTAGTTTCTGGCGCAACTGCTGCTGGTCAAGCACTTCCTGCACTACAACAGCTTTGTGTTGACCCAGCTCTAGCTAAGACTCTTGTTGCTGGTCAAACTCACACATTCGAATTCGCTAACTCTGTAACTCCAGAAATCACAGCAACAGTTAAAGAAGTAACTGAAACTCTGAAATCTGGTGACCTACACCGCTTCTTCGGCGGCGACAAGAGCGCTGGTGTATTCATGAACGGTTTCTTCCCTGTAATGATGTTCGGTCTACCAGGTGCGGCACTTGCAATGTACCTAGCAGCACCAGTAGAGAAACGTAGCCAAGTTGGTGGCGCACTATTCTCAGTAGCATTCTGTTCATTCCTAACAGGTATCACTGAGCCTCTAGAGTTCATGTTCGTATTCCTAGCTCCTGCTCTATACGCAATCCACGCGGTATTTACAGGTCTGTCTCTAGTAATCGCAAACATGCTTGGCACGCTACACGGCTTTGGTTTCTCTGCAGGTCTAATCGACTTCGTACTGAACTACGGTCTAGCAACTAAGCCACTAGTACTGTTCGCAGTAGGTCTAGGCTTCGGTGCTCTATACTTCTTCACATTCAGCTTCGCAATCCGCGCTTTCAATCTGAAATCGCCAGGTCGTGAAGACGACGATAACGAAGCAGCAGCTGCTCCAGCTGGTGATGCACCAAAAGGTGACCTAGCTCGTCAATACCTGAAAGCGCTAGGTGGTCACGATAACCTAACTTCAATCGACGCGTGTATCACTCGTCTACGTCTAACGCTTAAAGACCGCTCTGTTGCTGACGAAGCAGTACTTAAGAAACTAGGCGCGAAAGGTGTGGTTAAGCTTGGCGAAAACAACCTTCAAGTTATCCTTGGTCCTCTTGCAGAAATCGTTGCTGGTGAAATGAAAGCAATCGGTGCAGGTGAAGACCTATCAGATGTAAAACTGCCTTAATTACATCTTAATGACTCTCTATAAAGACCTCCTTCGGGAGGTCTTTTTTTGTTTGTGCAGATTTAATATGCTGTGCTTTCAAGCGAAGAAGAGAAATATTGCCGTTTTAACGACGGTTCTTGTTGTCTAATCGCTAAGAATTGTGGATCATTAGGAACAATGCACTCTGTAAACCGAGTACGGTTACGGAGTACTGTTTTCTCTGACAATACTAATATTTTTGAGGTGCTATAGATGAGTGAAGCTGATGCTCGTCCATCAAACTTTATTCGCCAGATCATTGATAAAGATCTAGCGGATGGTAAACACACTAGCGTGCATACTCGATTCCCGCCGGAGCCGAATGGCTACCTGCACATCGGTCATGCTAAGTCTATCTGTTTGAACTTCGGTATTGCTCAGGACTACCAGGGCCAATGTAACTTACGTTTCGACGATACAAACCCTGAAAAAGAAGACATCGAATACGTTGAGTCTATCAAGAAAGATGTAAACTGGTTGGGCTTCGAGTGGGATGGTGAAGTATGTTACTCATCAAACTACTTCGACAAGCTTTACGAATATGCAATTGAATTGATTAATAAAGGCTTAGCGTACGTTGATGAGCTAAGTCCTGAGCAGATTCGTGAATACCGCGGTACGCTAACGGCTCCGGGTAAACCAAGCCCATACCGTGATCGCCCAATCGAAGAAAACCTAGCGCTATTTGAAAAAATGCGTGCGGGTGAGTTCGAAGAAGGTAAAGCGTGTCTTCGTGCGAAGATCGACATGGGTTCTTCATTCATGGTTATGCGTGACCCAGTTATCTACCGTGTACGTTTCGCGACTCACCACCAGACTGGTGATAAGTGGTGCATTTACCCAATGTACGACTTCACACACTGTATCTCTGATGCGCTAGAAGGCATTACGCACTCTATCTGTACTCTAGAGTTCATGGATAACCGTCGTCTGTACGACTGGGTTCTAGATAACATCACTATTGATTGTCGTCCACACCAGTACGAATTCAGCCGCCTAAATCTTGAATACACAGTGATGTCTAAGCGTAAGCTAAACCAACTAGTAACTGAGAAATTGGTTGATGGTTGGGATGACCCACGTATGCCTACCGTATCTGGTCTGCGTCGTCGTGGCTTCACATCTGCATCTATTCGTGAGTTCTGTAAGCGTATCGGCGTAACGAAGCAAGAGAACATGATTGAGTTCGGTTCACTAGAATCTTGTATTCGTGATGATCTAAACGAAAATGCACCGCGTGCGATGGCTGTTCTAGATCCTGTTAAGATTGTTATCGAGAACTTTGAAGAAGGTTCGGTAGAGACGCTAACGGTTGCTAACCATCCAAACAAACCTGAAATGGGTGAGCGTGAAGTGCCATTCACTCGTGAAGTTTGGATCGAGCGCGAAGACTTCCGTGAAGAAGCAAACAAGAAATACAAGCGTCTTGTTCTAGGTAAAGAAGTACGTCTACGTGGCGCGTACGTGATTAAGGCTGAACGTATCGAGAAAGACGCGGAAGGTAACATCACGACAATCTTCTGTACTTACGATGCTGACACGCTAGGTAAGAACCCAGCAGATGGCCGTAAAGTGAAAGGCGTAATTCACTGGGTTTCAGCAGACAAAGCTCTGCCTGCAGAAATTCGTCTGTACGATCGTTTGTTCACAGTACCAAACCCAGCGGCTGCAGATGACTTTGCTGCGACAATCAACCCAGAATCACTAGTGATTCTAAACGGTTTTGTTGAGCCAAGCCTAGCAGCATCAGAAGCTGAAAAAGGTTACCAATTTGAGCGTATGGGTTACTTCTGTGCAGATTCAAAAGACTCTTCAGCGGATAACCTAGTATTCAACCGTACGGTTGGTCTACGTGATACTTGGGCGAAAATCGAGAACCAATAATCTCAATACCTCGCTAACAAAAATGCCAGCATCATTGCTGGCATTTTTTATGGTTATTCTAATCGTGTCGGTTTGGATGTTGTGACGCTACCGGTTTTTGAATCGTACCATATGACGTAGGTCGAACTCTCAGGATCTCGTTCGTAGCCTTTCTTGGTATACGTGTAATAGCAAACAGATTGATGAGAGTTTTTGTCTTGGACCCGACGAGTAATAAAGTCAAACCGATCGTCAGCGTTGCGATTATTTGATAGGGAATATTCGTCACCAAGTAGGGCTTGCCATACGGCAATACAACCCGAATTCCCTTGCCCTATGTTGTAGGGGTTACCAATCACTCCATTTCGGTTGCCTTTGTTTGTTCCTAAAGGGTAGCCAAACTCATTGACATCCAACTCTCCACCACCGTAACCTTCTAAGTCTTGCTGAGCTTCAGGTGTACCGCCATTTACCAACCATTGGCTTTGTGTGAAACGAACCGCTGTTTCGAATTGATCTGCAATTGCTTCCATTTTTGCTTCATAGGCATCATCTTGGATATTTAAGAATCTTGGTGCCGCGACAACGGCAAGAATACCGAGAATGACAATCGCAATAATCAGTTCGAGTAAGGTAAAGCCACAAGAATTCCTTTTCTTCATCGCTTGTCTCCATAAAAAAACGCCAGCCGAGGCTGACGTTTAAGTCTTTCTTAACAAAAAGCGTTACTTTTTATTTTGCTGGCTTGTGAGCGTCAGGGTTTGTCTTACATGAACCGTCGCTACATTTACCGTATAGGTACAAGCTGTGGTTAGTAAGCGTAACATTGTACTTAGCCGCAATTTCTTTTTGACGTTCTTCGATCACGTCGTCTGAAAACTCAATCACTTCACCACAATCTAGACACACAAGGTGGTCGTGGTGATGCTGAGTTGACAGTTCAAATACTGATTTACCGCCTTCGAAATGGTGACGAGTAACAATACCAGCATCATCGAATTGGTTTAGTACACGATAAACGGTTGCTAGTCCGATCTCTTCACCTAGATCAATTAGCTTTTTGTACAAATCTTCAGCACTGATGTGCTGGCAGTCTGGCTGCTGAAGTACTTCTAGAATTTTTAGCCTTGGAAGGGTTACTTTTAGACCCGCATCCTTCAGCGCCTGATTATTGTCTGACATATACTTTCCCGTTGGATCATCTGCAGCGATTTAACAGAATATAATATTCCTATCATTATAGGCGAAGCGTACTGAACATTAAACCACGAACTTCAAAGGGTTAATAGATTCTTTTTGTAAATTGGAAACAGGTCGATTATATTACAGATCAGACCAGTTAAATATTGATAACATTGGAACGCAACGACTACGGACAGTTATGAATAAGCGACTTGCTAAGATATATAAACCAGGAATTGTGAAGTTTTCGCTGAATGTTTGGCCGCCATTCTGGGGGGCTGGTATTAAAATCTTACATATTTCTGAAGACTTTCGAACGGTGAAAGTTCGTTTGAAACTGCGCTGGTGGAATAAAAACGCCAATCGAACTCAGTATGGAGGAAGTATTTTCTCTCTCACTGACCCAATTTACTCTTTGATGTTGATGGGCATTCTTCGCGAGGAATACTACGTCTGGGATAAAGAGGCGAGTATCAACTTCATTAAGCCCGGACAGAGTGATTTGTTTGCGGAGTTTGAGGTGACAGATGGCATGCTAGATGAAATCTATCAAATGACTCGTAATGGTGAGAAGTGCTTCCCTGAATTCATTACTCACGTAAAAGACAGAGAGGGTAATGTTGTTTCGGAAGTGCAGCGCAAATTGTACGTGAGGAAGAAACCTCAGTACCGAGAAGAAGAAATTGCGACAGAAATCTCTTAGTACCTGTTTAGATACAAAAAGACCTCCACGAAGGAGGTCTTTTTTATGAATGCTTACTTAGCCTTCAAGCTCAGCTAGGCACATCTCTTCGTAGACTTGCTTAACCCAGTTTTCTACGCGCTCGTCAGTCAGTTCTGGTTGACGGTCTTCGTCGATACACAGACCAACGAATTGGCTGTCGTCACCTTCTACTAGAGCTTTAGATGCTTCGAACTCGTAACTTTCAGTCGAAGTGTGGCCTAGGATAGTACCGCCTTTCGCTTCAACGATGTCACGTACTGTGCCCATTGCGTCACAGAAGTACTCTGCGTAATCTTCTTGGTCACCACAACCGAAAATAGCAACTAGCTTCGTAGAGAAATCGATTTGCTCAAGTTCTGGGAAGAAATCATCCCAATCACATTGTGCTTCACCGTAGTACCAAGTCGGGATACCTAGAAGTAGAAGATCAAAGTTATCAATGTCTTCTTTGCTGCTTTTTGCGATGTCTTGAACGTGAACTAGTTGTTTACCTAGTTGCTTTTGAATCATCTTTGCAACGGCTTCAGTATTACCTGTGTCGCTACCGAAGAAGATACCTACACTTGCCATAGAGTCTATACCTTTACATTGTTTGTTACTGGCGATGGGGGAGCAGAGCTTAACCTAGCCCTGTACCTTCCCAACTGAGCTGAATCAGACCTTTGGCGATGAAACCAGCACAGCCAAGGAAAAGAACCAACCACACAATACGACGACCAAAAACAGGTACATTGCCTTGCTTTAGTACATCTTTTATCGCCATCCCAATGAAGAAGAAGATAGCAGCAAAAAGAAGATCGAGCCCGATCGACTCGAGCATGTCCATATAGTCGTATAGCATTGTCGTCCTTCATGCCAAAAATTCTTGGGCGCACTATACCACTGTTAAACGGTAAAGTTAATGCACTACGAGAAGGGTTATTTCAATAATCTGGCGTTGTTTTTCGAATTTGTTAACTCGAAATATATTTCCTGATCACACGCATAACTTCTGCCGGTTTCTCGGCATGTAACCAGTGTCCGGTGTTGGCAATAATGTGTGCTTTTGCGTTGTTAAACTGGCGTTTAACCGCAGGTTGATGCTCAGGCATCAGATAGTCGGAATCACCGCCTTTAACAAACAACGTAGGAATGTCGGTTGGTGCAATTTCTTGCCAGCCAATGATGTCGTCGTAGTTGTTGAGCAAACTTGCAACGTTAAAGCGCCAGTCCATTTGGTCACCATTTTTGTACAGCGATTTCGACAGGAATTGTCTAACGCCATCGATTTCAATATGTTGAGCAAGAATATCCATCGTTTGCTGGCGATTGGCCGGTTTTTCTTTGATTACCGCTTGCAGGCCGTTAAACACGTTATCGTGACGGTTTGTTTGGTAAGACACTGGCGCCATATCGAGTACGACTAGTCGTTTAACAAACTCTGGCGCAACATCCGCCAATTTCATCGCAACTTTTCCGCCCATTGAGTGACCGATGACAAGTGCTGGCTCGATATTCAAATAACGAAGTAAATCAGCAACATCTTGCGCCATTACTTCATAGTTGTGTGTTTCTGAATGGAAAGAAAGGCCATGATTTCGTAGATCAATGCTGATCACACAGTGATCTTGAACGAGGTCGCGAGCCAGTAAACCTAGATTACTGAAACTGCCAAACAATCCATGAATCAAAACAACCGTTTGGCCGTGCCCTTCCTGCTTATAGTTGAGTAATGCTGACATTTTATCTTATTCGTGATGGGTTTAACGTGGAGTATCCGCGAGGATCTCGTTATAATCCCCCAGAGTTTAAACATTGAGAATGTGAAAAGCGAATGAAAACAATTGAGGTTGATGAGGATCTATACCGTTACATTGCGGGTCAAACCAAGCATATCGGTGAAAGTGCCTCGGATATTTTACGACGCCTTTTGAACCTTGATGGCCAGTTGCAGGAAGCAGTTGTTGCACCTGTAGTAGAACAGCCACAAGGGATTGTAGTAAGTAAAGATGCTGGCAAAGCAGAATCAGTAGATACCGTAAAAGAGATGCGCTCTCTACTTATCTCTGACGAGTTTGCTGGTCTTAAGAAAGCGATTGATCGCTTCATGTTGGTACTATCAACCTTACACAAACTGAATCCAGAGAGTTTCTCTCAAGCAACAAAAGTGAAAGGGCGCAAACGCGTTTACTTTGCTGATAACGAAGAGACTCTGCTAGCAAATGGTAACACTACCAAACCTAAAGCAATTCCTGGCACGCCATTTTGGGTAATCACCAACAACAACACCAGTCGTAAGCGACAGATGGTGGAGCAGGTGATGGCTCACATGGAATTCCAGCCTGACTTAATTGAGAAAGTAACAGGTTCAATCTAAGAAACCTGATAGAAGCCTCATAATGTGTAGCGTTTAGCGGATATTATGAGGCTTTTTTGATTTTATTTGTTTTTAAAGAAAGGATGTCAAACATGGCTATGCACCCTCGTGCTGGGCAAAAAGCGCAGCAGGAAGATCTTCACAATATCCCAGCACTCGTTGCTAACTACTTCTTACTTCAACCAGACGCAGCAAACGCAGAACATAAGGTTCAATTTGGTACTTCTGGCCACCGCGGTACTGCAGACAAGCACACTTTTAACGAAAACCACATTTTAGCGATCGCTCAAGCGGTAGCAGAAGTTCGTGCTGAGCAAGGTACGACAGGTCCATTGTTTGTTGGTAAAGACACGCACGCACTATCAGAGCCAGCATTTTCAAGTGTGATTGAAGTATTGATTGCAAATGGCGTGAAAGTGATTGTTCAACAAGACAACGGCTACACACCAACACCGGGTATTTCACACGCGATTCTGACTCACAACATCAAGCATGATGACAAAGCCGACGGTATCGTAATTACCCCATCGCATAACCCACCGCAAGACGGCGGCATCAAATACAACCCGACTCACGGTGGTCCAGCAGAGGCTGAACTGACTCAAGCAATCGAAGATCGTGCAAACGCGCTGATTGCTGAAGGTTTGCAAGGTGTTAAACGCCTACCACTAGCAGAAGCGAAAGCATCGGATCTGTTTGTAGAGATGGATTTGGTGAAGCCATACATCGATGACCTAGTGACTGTTATCGATATGGAAGCCATCCAAAAAGCAAACCTGAAGATTGGTGTAGATCCATTGGGTGGCAGTGGCATTGATTACTGGCGTCAAATTGGTCAGGCATACGACCTAGACCTAACGCTAGTAAGTGAAGCGATTGATCCTTCTTTCCAATTCATGTCTCTAGATAAAGACGGCGTTGTACGTATGGACTGTTCTTCTCCTTACGCAATGGCGGGTCTATTGGCGTTGAAAGATGAATACGACTTAGCCTTTGGTAACGACCCTGACTACGATCGCCACGGTATCGTTACGCCGAAAGGTCTGATGAACCCGAACCACTTCTTAGCGGTTTGTATCGATTACCTATACCGTCACCGTGAAGCGTGGGGTAAAGACGTAGCTGTTGGTAAAACGCTAGTTTCAAGTGCTTTGATTGACCGTGTTGTAGCGGATTTAGGTCGTGAGCTATGTGAAGTACCAGTCGGCTTTAAATGGTTTGTTGATGGTCTGTACACTGGTAAGTTTGGCTTCGGCGGCGAAGAAAGTGCAGGTGCGTCTTTCCTTCGTAAAGATGGTACGCCTTGGTCAACAGACAAGGACGGCATCCTGCTATGTCTTCTAGCAGCAGAGATCACTGCGGTAACGGGTAAGAACCCTCAAGATTACTATGAAGAGCTAGCAGCGAAGCACGGTGAATCTAAGTACAACCGCATTCAAGCTGTAGCTAATGGCCCACAAAAAGACGTACTGAAGAAGTTGTCACCAGAAATGGTAGCGGCTGAAACTCTGGCTGGTGATGCAATTACAGCTCGTCTAACGCACGCACCAGGTAATGGCGCTGCAATTGGTGGCCTTAAAGTAACGACAGCGAATGGTTGGTTTGCAGCTCGTCCATCAGGTACCGAAGACATCTACAAAATCTACTGTGAAAGCTTCAAAGGTGAAGAGCACCTAAAACAAATCGAAGCTGAAGCACAAGAAATCGTTAATCAAGTGTTTGCAGCCGCTGGTTTGTAATTCTAAAGATTAAGATTTTGAAAGGGTCGA
The DNA here is from genome assembly GCF_010092875.1 of Vibrio sp. LB10LO1. Classification (NCBI taxonomy): domain Bacteria; kingdom Pseudomonadati; phylum Pseudomonadota; class Gammaproteobacteria; order Vibrionales; family Vibrionaceae; genus Vibrio; species Vibrio sp. LB10LO1. The sequence continues at coordinate 217 of NZ_JAADJW010000053.1, read as the reverse complement.
CATTGCGTCGGCCCTTTTTGTTTGTGAGAGGGAACGTTGCGCTTGGAGAGTCGGGAGCGCTTCGCTCTAGGAATCGAGAGGTGCTCATTGAGAGTATAGTGAAAAGGTATTTTGATTAAGAAGGTGTTGACGGAACTTGTTCCTAGAAAAGCAAAATAAAATCGTTTCCCGTTTCCCGTTTCCCGTTTCCCGTTTCCCGTTTCCCGTTTCCCGTTTC